>DATJYJ010000072.1:0-31437 GCA_035578025.1 Verrucomicrobiia bacterium | reverse complement strand
ATACTGCCTGCGCTAAGATATCCTTGACTGGCGCAGCCATGAAAGCCGCCCAACGGCAGTTCACCACCATCAGCGGAGTCCCCATCGACCCCGTCTACACCGAGCGGCCCGCCGATATCGGCCTCCCCGGTGAGTTCCCCTATACCCGCGGCATCCACCGCGACATGTACCGCGGCAAGCTCTGGACCATGCGCCAGTTTTCCGGTTTCGCCACACCTGAGGAAACCAACCGCCGCTACCATTACCTCCTCCAGCAGGGCCAGACCGGCCTCTCCGTAGCCTTCGACCTGCCTACCCTCATGGGCTACGATGCCGACCACCCCATGAGCGAGGGCGAAGTCGGTAAATGCGGCGCCAGCGTCTCTTCCCTCGAGGACATGGAGATCCTCTTCCGCGGCATACCCCTCGGCGAAGTCACCGTCTCGATGACCATCAACTCGCCTGCCGCGGTCCTTTGGGCCATGTACCTCGCGGTCGCCGGACAGCAGGGCGTTGACTTCGGCCGCCTCTCCGGCACCCTCCAGAACGACATCCTCAAAGAGTACATCGCGCAGAAGGAATACATCTTTCCGCCGAAGCCCTCCATGCGCCTGGTCACCGACACCATCGAATTCGGCGCGCGCCACACCCCCCGTTTCAATCCCATCTCCATCAGCGGCTACCATATCCGCGAGGCCGGCTCCACCGCCGTGCAGGAGCTCGCCTTCACCCTCCGCGACGGCATCGAGTACGTCGATTGGGCGCTCGCCCGCGGCCTCGCCATCGACGATTTCGCGCCCCGCCTCAGCTTCTTTTTCAACGCCCACAGCGATTTCTTCGAGGAGATCGCCAAGTACCGCGCCGCGCGCAAGATCTGGGCATACTGCATGCGCGACCGCTACGGGGCGAAAAGCGATCGCAGCTTGAAGCTCCGCTTCCACGCGCAGACCGCGGGCTGCTCTCTCACCTGGCAGCAGCCCAACAACAACGTGGTCCGCACGGCCCTCCAGGCGATGGCCGCAGTGCTCGGCGGAGCGCAGTCCCTGCACACCAATTCACTCGACGAGGCCTACGCGCTGCCCAGCGAGCACGCCGTCACCATCGCGCTCCGCACCCAGCAGGTCCTCGCCTATGAGAGTGGCGTCACCGCCGCGCCTGACCCCCTCGGCGGCAGCTACTTCCTCGAGAAGCTCACCACCGAGACCGAAGAGGCCGCCGGCCGCTACATCCGCCGGATCGACGAGATGGGCGGCATGGTCGCCGCCATCGAAGCCGGCTTTCCCCAGACCGAGATCGCTGCCGCTAGCTACCGCTACCAGCGCGAGGTCGAATCCGGCGAGCGCTTCATCGTCGGCGTCAACCGGTTCCAGAGCGACGACCAGCCCATCGAGCTGCTCCAGATCGACGAAACCAGCGCCGCCCACCAATGCGCCAAACTGGCGGCGCTTCGCAAGCGGCGCGATAATGGCATGGTGTGCCGCGCCCTGGATGCCCTCCGGCGCGCCGCCGAAAGTACCGAGAACACCATGCCGTTCCTGCTCGACGCCGTCCGCACCTACGCCACTCTTGGCGAGATCTGCGACTGCCTGCGCAGCGTCTTCGGCACCTACCAGGAAACCGCGCACCTGTGAACATGTCTCATCCTATTCGAATTCTGGTGGCCAAGCCCGGGCTGGACGGCCACGACCGCGGCGCTAAGGTGATCGCCCGCGCCCTCCGCGACGCCGGCATGGAGGTCATTTACACCGGCCTCCGCCAGACCCCGGAGATGATCGTCAATGCCGCCCTCCAGGAAGACGTGCAGGTGATCGGCCTCTCCATTCTCTCCGGCGCGCACAACGCCATCGTCCCGCGTGTCATGAACCTGCTTCGCGAAAACGACATGACCGACGTCAAAGTCGTCGTGGGCGGCATCGTTCCGGACGAGGACGCCGCCGCCCTGAAGCAAATCGGCGTGGCCGAGGTCTTCCAGCCCGGCGCGTCGCTCGATGCCATCGTGAATTTCATCCGGAGGTCCGTAGAACTGAAAGCTGAAAGCTGAAGGCTGAAAGTTGGAAGCCGACGGCTAAAAGCTGTAGTCCAAGCTTCACACCTGTAGCCCGGGGCACTCGTTGTTGCAGGCTTTCAAGATCCGCTAAAATAATGCTTTACCTCATTGGAATCGAAACTGTCTCGTCAGCGCAGAGTGGAAAGGTATGCTTTCATGAAGTTCTCCCGGCGCGTTAGCCTGGCTGTGGTCGCGGCCTGCCTCTGCGCATCCTGTCTCGTCCCGGTTTCGGCCCAGCAGACCCAGCAGACCCCGCCTCAGCAGCCGCCGCCGCAGACCCAGCCTCCACAAACCCAGCCGGCGCAAACTCCCCCGCAGCAAACGCCTCCTCCGCAGACCCCTCCTCCGCAAACCCCGCCGCAACAGACCCCGCCGCGACCCACGCCGCCGCGGCCCGCCAACCCCTTCGAAACCGTGCCTCGCGAAGAAGTTCCGCCCACCACCCCCCCGGGCACTCCGCAAGTTCAGCGCCCGCGGTTGGAAGTGCCCAAGCAGGCTGAGACTCCCAACGCGCCCCCCGGCACGCAGGTCATCGAAAGCATCGAGTTTCGCGGCACCAAGCGCGTCCCCCAGGACAGCCTGAAAGTCCTCATCCTCTCCAAGACCGGCGACCTGGTGAACTACGAGACTCTCCGCCGCGACTACATGGCTCTGTGGAACACCGGCCGCTTCGATGACATCCGCGTCGAAGAAGAACCCGGCCGCACCGGCGTCATCATCCGCTTCGTGGTGGTCGAGCGCCGCGTGATCCGCTCCATCGAGTATCCCGGCGCCAAGTCGGTCACGGTCAGCGAGATCCTCGACCGCTTCAAGGAGCGCAAGGTCGGCCTCAGCGTGGAGTCGCAGTACGATCCCAACAAGGTCCAGCACGCCGCCGTCGTTCTCAAGGAATTCCTCGCCGAGCGCGGCCGCCAGTACGCCACCGTCGATCCGCAGATCGAGCAGATCCCGCCCTCCTCGCTCAAGATATCGTTCGTTGTGAACGAGGGGCCCAAGGTCAAGGTCGGCGCCATCACCATCGAAGGCAACCAGGCGAAAAGCCAGAAGTGGGTCATCAACGCGATGAAGAATTCCAAGCCGATGGGGATTCCTCACTCGATCCTTTTTGAGAACCTCTTCGCCAAGACCTACGACCGCGCCAAGCTCGATGAAGATAAGGAGCGCGTCCGCCAGGCATACCAGGACGCCGGGTATTTCCAGGCGAAGACCCTCGAAGAAACCGTCAACATCGTGCATGAGGGCGGCAAGGGTTGGCGTCTGCCCCTCATCAAGATGAACCTGCCCGGCATCAAGGCCAACATCGACCTGCCGGTAGAGGAAGGCCGCCTGTATCACCTCCGCCAGATGAACTTCCAGGGCGTGAAGCTCTTCCGCACTCCCGAAGTCCTCATGAAGCCGCTGTTCGGCATGACCACCGGCGACGTCTTCTCCACGGAAAAGCTGCGCAAAGGCATCGAGAACATGCGCAAGCTGTACGGCAAGTTCGGCTACATCGACTTCGTGCCCGAGCCCAACTTCGATATCGTCCCCGATTCCGATCAGATCGACCTTACCCTGACCGCCGATGAAGGCAAGCAGTTCTTCATCCGCCGCATCGACTTCTCCGGAAACACCACCACGCGCGACAAGGTCATCCGGCGTGAAATCCTGCTCGACGAAGGCGACATGTTCAATACCGAGCTGTGGGACTACAGTATCCTGCGTCTCAACCAGCTCGGCTACTTCGAGATGTTGAAGAAGGAAGAAGCCGCCGATATTAAGCGCAATCCGCAGTCCAACACCGTGGACATCACCCTCAAGGTGAAGGAGCGTGGAAAGAACTCCATCGGTCTCAATGGCGGTGTCAGCGGCATCGCCGGCAGCTTCATCGGCTTCAACTATTCGACCAACAACTTCCTCGGATTGGGCGAAACGTTGTCGCTCGAAAGCCAGCTTGGCACGCGCATGCGCGACGTCAGCCTCGGATTCACCGAGCCCTACTTCCTCGACCGTCCGCTGCAGCTTGGCTTTGTCGTCTACATCCGTCACTTCAATTTCGATCAGGGCCGCGAAGCTTCCATTCTGTCCGGCACCAACCTGATTCCCCTGTATAACCAGTTGGGCACGCAGAATCTTCTGAACTACAACCAGAACAGCCGCGGCTTCAACGTTTCGGCAAGTTATCCGCTCAAACGCAGCTTCGCCCGCTTCGGCATCACCTACGGGTACGACCGCAGCAACATCGAAACGCTCACCACCGCATCCACGAACTATTTCGAGTACATCAACTTCAACGGCGTGGCCGGCCCCAACTCCCTCAGCGGAATTCACACCAGCCACATCACCATGTCGTACACCTACAACACGGTGAACCATCCGATCACGCCGACCGCCGGGCGAAGCGTCTTCGTCTCCACCGACTTCGCGGGAAGCATCTTGGGCGGCAACGTCAATACCATCCGGCCGTCGGTGGATCTCAAATACTTCAAGCAGGCGCCTTGGCACAGGACCCACATCCTCGCCTTCCATATGCTGGCGTCGATGATCACCGGTTACGGCGGCAAGTACATTCCGCCCTACTCCCGAACGTTCATCGGCGGCGAGCAGGATGTGCGCGGCTTCGAAATCTGGGGCATCTCACCGATCGCGTTCATCGCCTCGGAAGGCACCGTCAACGTGCTCAATGCCGACGGCACGCCGCGTACCCAGAAGGTGATCAGCAACGGCGTCATCACCAGCCAGCCCGTGACCATGACCGTTCCGACCTATCAGTTGATCACCCCCGGCGGCGACGCGCAGACCGTCGCCAACTTCGAATATCGAATCCCCATCGTCGGTCCGGTCACCCTTGCTTACTTCGTCGATGCCGGCCTCAATAAGATCCTGCGCCCCAGCCAGCTCACGATGGATGTGACCCGCGTCGAGGATCTGAACAACTCCTTTCCCCAGGCCGGCTTCGATGGGCGGGTCCGGATCGCATCCGGTACCGAGAAGATTCGCGTGTCCACCGGCCTCGAGCTTCAGGTCATGCTGCCTGTGGTCAACGCCCCGTTCCGTCTGTACTTTGCCTACAACCCGTCGGTGGTTCGCGAATACCTGCAGCCGCCGATCGTCGCCGACCGGTCGTACTTCCCCAATAACGCCACGTTCCTCAATTCCTTGGCCTTGTATGGGACGGCTTACCCGTACTTTGAAAAGCGGACGATGTTCCGTTTTACAATTGGCAGGACCTTCTGACCGGAGTCCGCGCGCGCCAATATGCTAGTATCGTCACACTGAGGAGTTTTTAGCTTTGAAGAAGATTTCCGCATTTCCGTTGTTGGCTCTCGGCATGGCCGCGCTGGCCCACGCTCAGAGCCCCACCAAGGTCGCCATCATCCACGTGCAGAACGCCATTTTGAGCACGAAGGAAGGGCAGAAAGCCGCCAATGAACTGACCTCCAGATTCGCCCCCAAGAAGGCCGAGTTGGACAAAAAGCAAGCCGACCTTGCCAGCATTCAGGACCAGTTGCGCAAAGGCAGCGCCACCATGAGCGACGAGATCAAGGCCAAGCTCATGCGCGAATTCGATACCGGCAACAAGAACCTCCAGCGCGACACCCAGGACGCCCAGGATGAGCTCGATCAGGAGCAGGGCAAGGTGATGCAGGAGCTTGGCAACAAGATGATGGGCATCATCGAGAAGTACGCCAATCAGAACGGCATCGCCCTGGTAGTCGACGTCAGCAATCCGCAGACCCCGGTTCTCTGGGCCAGCCAGACCATCGACATCACCAGCGACATCGTGAAGCTCTACGACCAGGCCAACCCCGGAACCGGCACGACCACCGCCAAGCCCGCCACACCAGGCACGCTGGCCGCGCCGAAGCCGACTACCCCGGCCGCCATAACTCCGGCCCCAGTCATGCCGCCGGCCCAAAAGAAGAAGTAGATTTGTGGGACAGGCTTGAGCCTGTCCCGCGCCGCAAGGCGCATCCGGCGGTACAATTCCCCTAGGGGGACTAGTCCCATGAAGCTGGCTGTCGTATCCGGAATCTTTTTTCTGACCTCCAGCCTTCCTGCGCAAGTCATCACGCGCAGCTTTGGAAGCGTGGTCTTTCCGGGAGGAACGTCCGCTACAACTCCAGGCGTGACGCGTAACTTCGGCAGCGTCGTCTTTCCGGGTGGCGCCAACGTCCCGCCGGTTCGCACCGGCCCGCCGGCGATCGTCGGCATCCCGCCAGCCGGTGGAGTGCATCCTGTCACGGGGCAGAACTTCCGCCGACCCAACGTTGGCACCCGCGCCGGCCGTGCGAATTCCTTCGTCTACGCCTACCCGGTATTTGTCGGCGGTTATGACAACTCATTCGTCGGTTCCGAGCCTGTGGTGCCGCCGCCCGCGCCCGCCCCCGCGGCCATGTACCCGCCCGAGACCGCCCACCCGGTGATGATCCAGGTCGGTCCCGATTATCCATCCCGCGCGCCCATGAGTGCCTACCAGCCGCCTACGGCTGCCGCAGGCGAAGAGCCCGGGCCCGGCTCCGAGCGCTACCTGCTCGCATTCAAGGACCACACGGTCTACTCTGCCCTCGCTTACTGGTTCGATGGCGACACGCTGCACTACTTCACGCCAGGCAATGTCCACAACCAGGTCTCGGTGTCGCTGATCGACCGCGAGCTGACCACCCGCCTCAACAAAGAACTCGGCATCGACTTCCGCATGCCGGACGGCAAATGAGAAGATCACGGATTTACGTGATACACTGAATTCGGTGATGAATATGCACAAGAACGTCACCCTAAGCCTGCCCGAACCCCTCCTGCGGAAATTTCGTGTCTACGCAGCGGAACGGAACCAGTCCATGACTCAGCTCATGGCTGAAGCCGTGCGCCGCATGATCGACGAAGACGGCGAAATGGAGAGAAAAAAGCGGCGCTTGATGGATCGAATCCGTAACGCAACTGACCGAGGCACCCACGGCGTCGCAACATGGACACGCGAGGAGCTCCACGATCGTGGAATTCGTTGACACCAACGTATTGGCTTACGCGCACGACACAAGTGCAGGAAGCAAGTACGATGCATCTAAGAATCTCATCTTTCGTCTGAGCGAGCAAGGCCAAGGTTGTGTGAGCATTCAGGTGCTCTGCGAACTATACTCGGTCGCAACTCGAAAACTCCGCTTTAAGGGTGAGGAAGCCGAACAGATCATAGGCGACTTTGGAGCGTGGTTTATTCACCGGCCGACCCACGCCAGTCTCTTGAATGCGGCACGCCTCGAGCGCCGATACCGGATTGCGTGGTGGGATGCCCTGGTCTTGAACAGCGCTCTCGAAGCCGGTTGCACAACTTTGTGGACCGAGGATTTCACCGACGGGCAGCGCTTCTCCAGCCTCCGCGTCCGCAATCCCTTCGTGTAGTCCGCGCTACTCCCACTCGATCGTGCCGGGCGGCTTGTGGGTGAGATCGTAGAATACCCCGGCAATGCCTTCCACCTGGAGCAACTCCCGACAGACGGCACACAGCAAGTCCGGCGGCATCAGGACCGATTGCGCGGTCATCCCGTCGACCGAATGCACGGGACGGAGGACCACGGAATCGGGCGCGGCGGCCGTGCCCAGGGGGATCAGAATCACCGGGAACTGCCACACCTCGTGATCGTACCCGCTGGCGTGAGTCAGGCGGCGCACGATCGCGTCCGCTCGGCGGAGGCGCTCGATCCGTTCCGGAGTGAGCGAGGACGCGCGCACTTCCATCGATTCGACAGGTGCGGCGGTCTTGACAGCGGCCACCACGCGGTTCACCTCCCGCAGGCGGTTGATCAGCTCCGTAGCGTGCGCGTGATCCAGCGCATCGATGGCCAGCACCGGCGCGTAGCTCCGCGAATCGCCCTGCACTCCCACGGAGTGCACCGGCAGGATCAGGCCGTCCGCGGCCGCGCGGACCGGCTCGTCGCGCTCGGCGCACAGGCATCGAATGGCCAGGCCGGGCCCGGGGAACGGGTGGCGGTCGAGCAGCTCCGGCGCCAGCCCGAGCTCGCGGCCGACTTCGCGCACCTCGTCCTTGTAGAACGACTTCAACGGCTCCACGATGCGGCCCGATTCGATCAGCCGCTGGATTCCGGCGACGCGGTTGTGGTGGGTCTTGATCAACGCGGCCTTGGCTGTGCCGCCGGATTCGATGGTGTCCGGATAGATCGTGCCCTGCCCCAGGATCCAGTGCTCGTCGAGCAGGCGCCGCGATTCGATGATGCGCTCCTGCACCCGCACGAACTCCTCGCCGATGATATGGCGCTTCCGCTCCGGATCGGTAACTCCTTGAAGCGCGCCCAGGAACTGTTGCTCGGCGTGTTCCACGCCCAGGTTCGGCATGCGTCGCACGAACTCGGTCTCGCCCTCGCGCATCAGGCCGGTGTCGACGTAGACGCCGCGGACACGATCCGCGCCGAGCGCGCGCGTACAGAGCGTGAACGCCACGCTGGAATCCACGCCGCCGCTGACGAAGAAGAATACGTTGCGATCGCCGGCGGCCTCGCGGATCTCCTTCTCCAGCAGCGGCGCGCGATGCCGTGGATCCCAGTCCGGCACGCTACCGCAGACGCGGAACACGAAGTTGGCCAGGTACTCTTTGCCGCGCGGGGTGTGGACTACTTCGAGGTGGAACTGTACCGCGTAGAAGCCACGCTTCGGATCGGCGATCGCCGCCACATCGCAGGTGCTGGTCCGGCCGGCGGTGTGGAAGCCCTCCGGAAGACGGTCGACCACGTCGCGATGGCTCATCCAGACCTGCTGCGCGCCGCCGAGCCCGGCAAACATGGCGTCCGGGCAGTCGGCGAGTTCGAGCGTGGCCAGCCCGTACTCGCCCTTGTCGCCCTTGCGCACGTTGCCTCCGAGGAGGTGCGCCATCAACTGCTGGCCGTAGCAGATTCCGAGCACGGGCTTGCCCAGGTTGAATATTGCCGGATCGACGGTCGGGCTGTCCGGGTCATACACACTGTTCGGCCCGCCGGAGATGATGATGCCCCGCGCCGATGCCAGTTCCGCCGCCGGCGTTTCGCTGGCGCGCACCTCGGAGTAGACACCAAGATCGCGCACTTTCCGTGAGATCAGGTGACAATACTGCCCGCCTGCATCCAGGACAATGATCTGCGCTGTAGGGTTCACACGGGGCTACTGCTGCGCCTTCATGCGCTGAACCACGATCTTCTTCGCGCTCTCCAGAAGCGCCGATGCCTTCGACATGTCGTCCACTGCTTTGGCGACTTCCGGATCGGTGCGCGCAAACATGGCGTCGCTCTCGTCGACGTTGAACGCCGTGGTGTACATCTCTTTGGCCAGATAGCGGCGGATCCAGTCGCGGTCCTTCACGAAGTCGGCCGCACTGAACGATGCGCCGCCCTTCTCGACGGCGCGTCGCTGCATGTAGTCTTCGAGCTGTGAGAGGACCTCGCTGTCGGGCATCCAGCCCTTGGAAAGGTTAGTGGGATGCGAGCCGAAGTACCAGCGCGTGAAATCAAAGAGGCCGAAACGGAAGAGTTCCGCCTGGAGCCGGTCCAGTTTTGCGGGCTCGTACTTTTCGTCGGGCGTGATGCCGCCGCCGCCGTAGACCGTGCGGCCGCCGTCGGTCATCTTGACGTCCACCGGGTTGCGCGCGTTCTCGTCGCGGTGCATGTAGTAGTCGTAGAAACTTCGGTTGGCGTAGTCGCGCTGGATCAGGCGTCCGCTCGGCGTATAGAAATGCGCCCAGGTAAGCGCCAGGCCGGTGCCCTCGCTCAGCGGATAGACCGTCTGCACGAGCCCTTTGCCGAACGTGGTTTCGCCCATGATAAGCGCGCGGTCGTGATCCTGCAAAGCGCCCGAGACAATTTCCGCCGCGGAAGCGGAGTAGCGGTTCACCAGAACGACCATGGGATACTCGCGGCCGTGGTTACCGTTACGGGCCACGTAAGCTTTCTCCGGCGCGGAGCGGCCGCGATGAGTGACGATCAGGGAATTCTTAGGCAGAAAGTGATCGGCGACGGCCACGCCCTCGTTCAGCAGGCCGCCCGGGTTCTCGCGGAGGTCGAGCACCAAGCCCTTGAAGTTGTTCTCCCCCAGCCGCTTCAGGTTCTCTTCAAGCTCCCGGCTGGTGGTTTCGGTGAAGCTCAAGATCTTCACGTACGCGACGCCGGGCTTGATCCAGAACGCGTCCTGGACGCTCTTGCGCTCAATCTCGTCGCGCACCACACTAAAGGTCATGTAGTCAGGCACGCCCTGGCGCGAAATTACGATTTTGACCGTAGTGCCCCGCGGCCCTTTGAGCAGGTCGGCAATTTCGGTGGTGTTCAGGCCCTCCGTGGACTTGTCGTTCACCGCGACGATGACGTCGCCGGGACGCAGACCAACTTTGTATGCCGGGAATCCGGGGAACGGCACCTTCACCGCGGTCTTGCCATCAGGCTGCGGACCGACCTGCATGCCCACTCCGTAGTAGTGTCCCTTTTGGTCCTCACGCATCAACTGGTATTCGCGCGGGTCGAAAAAGCTGGAGTGCGGGTCAAGAGTCCGGAGCATTCCGGGGATGGCCCCTTTGTAGACGGTCTTGTCCTCGCTCGGGCGTTCGGCAAAATTCTGTTCCACAAGGCGCAGTGCCTTGACGAACCCGCCGACATCCTTATCGAGGTCCTCCACCGGCGTGGCCGCTGAAGCGACCTCGATTTTCGGCCCATAGAACCCGCCTACAATCGAGCACGCGAGAACGATCGCGGGTAAGACAAAAAGAGAGCGTCTCCTCTGGGCCATTGGGAAAACCGTCCTATCTAAGCCGAGTATACCGTACCTGACCTCTTAGACGCGGGATGACAACGGTCGGCTACGCGGTGGCCACTTCGCGGCGAACCGCGTCCAGGACCCCGTTCACAAACTGGACCGACTCCTCGTTGGAGAAGCGGCGTGCCAACTCCAGGGCTTCATCGATGGTGACGGGCGCCGGCGTGCCCCCGCGGGTCATTTCGTACACGGCGAGGCGGAGGATATTGCGATCCACAGCGGGCATGCGCTCCATGCGCCAATGTTCGGCGTGACGGGTGATCCTGTCGTCGACCTCCTGAATGTGCTGGATGGTCCCAACAACCAGGTCGTCGACGAAGGGGTCGCGCTCTGGTTTTTCCTCGGAATAGAGCGTGTCGTAATACTGGTGGATGGCATCGTCCGCGGTCGGGCGCCGCGCGTCCCAAAGGAAGAGAATTTGCAGCGCGCGCTGGCGGGCTCTGCGGCGGGAAGCCATCTCAGGTCGCCTGCCGCAGGGTGCGCAACAGATTGGCCATCTCGATCGCGGTCATAGCGGCGTCAAAGCCCTTGTTGCCGCCCTTGGCGCCGGCGCGGTCGATCGCCTGTTCCAGGGTGTTCGTAGTAAGGACGCCGAATGCCACCGGCACCCCGGTCTCGGCGGCGACGTGCGCGACGCCCTTGGCCGCTTCGGCCGCGACGTAGTCGAAATGGGGCGTTTCGCCGCGGATCACGGCCGCCAGGCAGATAATCGCGTCGTACCGGTGCTGCCGCGCCACTTCGCCGGCGACCAGAGGGACCTCCCACGAACCCGGGACCTTGATTACGTCGATCAGGTCCGGGTTCGCGCCCGCGCGGGTCAGCGCATCGGATGCTCCCGCCAGCAGGCGCTCGGTGATGAAACTGTTGAACCGGCTCACCACGATCGCGAAACGCAGACCCGCGGCAGTCAGTTGGCCTTCAAACACTCTCGACATATCTCATTTTCCTTTGAAAACCGGGGCCCGTTTTTCCAGGAACGCCCGCGTACCTTCCAGCCGGTCTTCAGTTGCCATGCTGAGCGCGAAGGCTGCGGCTTCGAATTTCAGTCCCTCCTCCAGACCGCAGTTCAAGCCTGCATCGACGGCTTCGATGGCGAGACGAACCGCGAGTGGTCCGTTGGCCAGGACTTTCGCCAGCCAGGCGCGGCTGTACGCGAGAAGGTCCGGTTGCGGCACCACAGCGTTCACGAGACCGATCTGCAGGGCTTCTGCCGCCGTGATGGGCTCTCCATCAAGTAGCAGCTCCAACGCGCGTCCGCGGCCCACGAGGCGCGGCAGACGCTGGGTGCCGCCGTATCCGGGGATGATTCCAAGTTTGACCTCCGGCTGACCCAGTTTCGCGTTCTCGCTGGCGAACCGGACTGTGCACGCCATGGCCAGTTCGAGCCCGCCGCCGAGCGCAAATCCGTTCACGGCAGCCACCGAGGGCTTGCCGCAGGTCTCGAGTTGCCGGAAGACGGCTTGGCCGCACAGGGTGAATTCGCGGGCTTCCACAACCGACAATGCGGCCAACTCGTTGATGTCGGCGCCCGCCACGAATGCCTTTTCGCCGGCGCCGGTGAGGATGGCCGCGCGAATATCCGGATTGTCCGTGAGATGGTCGATGGCCGAGCCCAGCTCGCGGACTACGTCGCGCGAAAGCGCGTTCAGCTTCTGCGGCCGATTGACGGTGATCAACGCCACGCCGAGGTCATCGACCTCGAGGAGGAGGTGGCTGTAAGCCATTCAGGAATCAGTGTAGCAGTGTGCCGCATGTGGCGCGGGCGATCGCATTCTGTCGTCCGCCCCACCAGTGCGGCTATTTGAAGGAGAGGATGGCGGCGGCGCGCTGGTTGAGGGCGGCGGCATCGGCGTCGCGGTGCTCCATCTTCCGGGCGACGGCCAGCGCCTGCATGGAACCGGCGAGATCGGGCGTGGGTTGGGGCGAGAACCGCTCGCGGAGGGCCAGGGCGTCGGACAGGATGTCGCCGGCTTCGCGGTAGCGTTTCTGTTTCAAACGCAGGAGGCCGAGATTGTTCTCCGCCACGGCGAGTTCGACTACGCAATCCTGACAGTATTGCTTGAGAGTGGCGACAGCGCTCTGGAGGCATTGCTCCGCGGTCGAGTACTTCCCCTCGTACATCCACATCAGGCCCTCCTGGCTCGTGATCGAGGCTACGCGGGGGTGGTGGGGACCGAGGTGCATCTCGTAAATGGCATGAGCCTTCCGATAGAGCGGGAGCGCGCGCTCGTGGTGGCCGTTCGAGCGATGCGCCTCTGCGGCGTTGGAATAGGCGAGCGCGGATTCCAGGCTGTCCTCGCCTTCCAGGCGGAGGGCGAGGGCGAGCGCCTCCTCGGCGGGCGCGATGGCTTCCGCGACCTTGCCACGGCGGTCCAGAACACCCGTCAGGACTTCCAGGCTGCGCGCGGTCTGGATGTCATTGGGGAACTCGGCGCGTCCAATCGGCAGGGCATCGTCCAGAGCGGCTTCGCCCTTCTCGAGCTGGCCGAGCATGAGATAGTTCGCGGCAAGCAGGTTCAGGTTGGTGAACGTGCGGTAATGGCGAAGACCAAGGGTGCGGCGGTGCAGCACAAGAGCCTCTTCGAATATCTCCGCGGCTTCCACGCGGCGACCGGCTCCACAGAGCACCGTGCCGAGATTCATGAGCGTTCCGGCGCGATGGGCATCGTATTGGGGACCCAGCGATTTCCAGATTGCGACCGATTCGCGGAAAAGGCGTGCGGCTCCCAGGTAGTCGCTCTTTTCCGATGCCTGGTTGCCCTGGTTATTTAACGAGAGAGCCTGCTGGGGGTTAGGTTGCGCGAAGCAGGCGGCCGTGAGAAGAAATCCAACTGCGAGGCGGCTCATACTACATGCATCGACGGTGCGCATCCGCGCCCGTAGCGTTAAGCGACTGTAAAATCTGGACGCCTGGTGCTACGCTCGTGACATGCCCCTGCAGGAATTGCCGTCCGGCCGGCGTCCGCCGGTGGGAACGCTCACCTTGATTGCGGTGCTGCTCGCGCTGCTGCTGAGCGCGCGGTGGATCGCGGGATACGCGATCGAGATCGAATGGTGGAAAGAGCTGGGGCAGTTCCGCACGTGGCTGAGCATGCTGTATTACAACATTGCGCCGGTGTCCGCGGCCACGCTCGCGGCGTTCGTAGTGCTGTGGATCTCGCACGCGCGCGCCTTGAAATTCGCGGGGACCGGCCTGGGGTTGCACAGGATCTACGCACGGGTGACCACGCTTCTGCTGCTCGGGCTGGCGTGGCTGATGGCGGCGGGATCGATCGACACGTGGACGGTGGTGCGCTTCGCCGGCTCGCGGGGCCTGCCCGCAGCGGCGACGGCCTGGCACGATGCGGTATTCGGAAAGCCGCTCGCATTCTACCTGTTCGATCTGCCGTTCTACCTGATGCTGCGCAGCTACGTGCTGGCGCTGGCGATCGTGAGCATCCTGGTGTACTGGGTGATGGCGCGCGCGTGGCAATTGCGCGAGAAACTGCCGCAGCTTCGCCAGGCGCGCGACCTGGACCCGAATTTCTTCCACCTGGAGGGCGGGCTCGAATCCAAGTTCCTGCGCGGCGCCGCCGCCGCAGTGCTGCTGGCGCTCGCCCTGCGTTTCTTCCTCGGCCGTTACGAGATGGTCTACAACGAGCACGGCACCTTTCTGGTGGGAATCGATTATGTCGATCTGAACATCGGATTGCCGCTGCAATGGCTGATGATCGTGGCGTGCCTGGCGGCGGGCGGATTCGTGTGGCTGGGACGGTGGAAGCTCGCGGCATCGATGGCGCTGGCGCTGGTGTTGGACTTTGCCGCGCCGCGCCTGGTGAGCAGCCTGTATGTGCGCCCGAACGAGATTTCGCTGCAAAAGCCGTATATCGACACGCACATTCACGCCACGCGGAGCGCCTTCGGCATCGAGCAACGGGTGCGCGAGGTGGAGTTCAAAACACGTGTAGACGCACCGGTCGACGTGACGGCCCACAAGCCTCTCCTGGACAATGTGCGCTTGTGGGACACGCGGGCGTTTCACGACACCGTCACACAGATTCAGGCGCTGCGCCCGTACTATGTGTTCGCCGACGTGGACGTGGACCGCTACACCATCGACGGGCAGTACCGGCAGGTGCTGCTGACGCCTCGCGAACTGGACCTGCGGCAGCTTCCGGCGGCACGCGCCAACTGGATCAATCCGGCTTTCATCTACACGCACGGGTACGGGATGGTGATGGCGCCGGTGAGCCAGATTACCAGCGACGGACTGCCGGTCTTGCTCATCGAGAATGCCCCGCCCGAGGTGAAGACGAAGTCGCTGAAGCTGACTCGGCCGGAGCTTTATTACGGAGAGCTCCTTCACGAACCCGTGTTCGTACACACGGCGCAGGAAGAGTTCAATTATCCGAGCGGCGAAACCAACGTCTCCAGCCGCTACGAGGGCAAGGGCGGAATTCCGATCTCCGGCTTTTTCATGCGGCTGGCGGCGGCGATTCGCGAGGGCGAGCCGAACATCCTGCTGACGAGCTACCTGAGGGACAACAGCCGGATGATGATCCTGCGCCGCGTGCTCGACCGGCTCAACGAGCTGGCCGGGTTCCTGAGCTGGGACCACGACCCCTACCTGGTGATTACCGACGCCGGACGCCTGGTGTGGATGATCGACGGCTACACGACCAGCGAGCAGCACCCCTACTCGCGGAGCATCGATATTCCGGACCTGGGGCGCGTGAACTACATGCGCAACGCGGTGAAGGCGACCATCGACGCCTACGATGGCGAGACCCATCTATACGTGTTTGCGCCGGACGATCCGATCATCGCGGCGTATCAGAGCCTGTTCCCCGACCTTTTCCGGCCGGAAGCGGCCATGCCGGCGGACCTGCGGCGGCACGCGCGCTACCCGGAGACGCTATTCCGCGTGCAGGCGGAGATCTATCGCACCTATCACATGCTGGACCCGCAGTCGTTCTATAACAAAGAGGACCTTTGGGACGTGGCGCGCCACGCCACGGCGCAAGCCGGCGGCACCGAAAGCATGTCGCCGACCTACGTCGTGGCGACGCTGCCGGACCAGAACCAGGCTGAATTTCTGCTGATGCTGCCGTTCACGCCGCGCGGCAAGGACAACCTGATCGGCCTGATGGCTGCGCGGTGCGACGGCCAGGCTTTAGGCGACATGGTGGTGCTGCTGCTTTCCAAGCAGGAGCTGATTTTCGGCCCGATGCAGGTGGGCGCGCGGATCAACCAGGACCAGGTGATTTCGAAGGATCTCTCGCTGTGGAACCAGCAGGGCTCGCAGGTGTTGAGGGGCCAAATGCTGGTACTGCCAATCGGCGACACCTTCCTGTATGTGGACCCGATCTACATTCAGGCGACCGAGGGCAAGATGCCGCAGTTGAAGAAGGTGGTCTTGGCGGTGGGCAGCCGGCTGATTTACGCAGACACGTACGAGCAGGCCCTGGCGCAACTGTCCGGCGGCGCGCAGGAGCTGATCACGCGGGCCACGGCGCCGGCACCGGTGGCGGCAGCAGCGCCTCCACAGGCGCCAGGAGGCGACCCGCGGCTGGAGCAGGTGAGGGAGCACCTGCGGAGATACCGCGAGCTCGCCGCGCAGGGGAAGTGGAGCGACGCGGGCAGGGAGTTGGAGGCGATCGAGGCGCTGGTGAAGCGGTAAGCCAGGGAGCCGGCCTACTTCAAGTTCACGGTGACTGCGTTGGCCGTCTGACCGTCGACGGTGAGCACGACCGGTACCTCTCCGGCCCCGGCCAGTGCTCGTGGAATCACGAGGTTGACCTGGTCCAGGCCGGGATACTGCGGCTGGGCGCCAACATACAGCAAGGATGACCTCGCGCCGCCCACGCTCGCGAAGGCATTTTGCAGCGCGCTGATATTGCGGAGGCCGCTGCCATAGAGGGTGAGGATGAGCTGGTCGCCCGGGTTGCCGAGGTCGAGGGGCGAACTGACGCACGGGCCGGAGGCGCCGCATTGGAACACGTTTTGCGGAGTGACGGCGCCGCCCGAAGAGTAGAGCGCGGCAGTAGCGGCGGCCACGCCTTTGCCATCGCCGCTCATGGAATAGAGGCCGGGGCCGACGGCGTCGATCTGCGCGCTTCCCGATGCCGTGCCGATGGTGACGGTGGCGATGCCCGGCGCGGTGCCGTCGGGCACCAGGTAGTTCACCTGGCCGGCGGAGACCAACTGGATCGGCGCCGGGCGCGCGGTTCCGGCGCTGTCGCGGACAGTGACGGTGACGCCGCCGAGAGTGGCCGGAAACGGCGGAGACGCGATCACGGTGGATGACGCGAGCCCGCTTCCGTAGGCCGCGGCGAACGAGCCGAGGCCGAGTCGCGGGTAGGCGTTGGCGGTGGACGCGTTCACCAGGAGACCGCCGGCGTCGCCGGTTGTGTTGCCTGACAGGGCGACGCCGGCCGAGCTGGGCGTGAGAATCGCCTGGGCGAAATCGGCCTGATACTGCGTCAGGGTTTCGCAACACTGCGGCGCGCTGAACACATTGACCGAGGGGGCCATGCCGAAGCCCTGGACGAGGTTGCCGGTGATTGCGCCGGCGTTGACGTTTTCCAGCCGGATGGCGGAGCGGGCGGAATTCGTGATGCGGTTGCCGGTCACCTGGATATTGGCGTGCGGGCTGGTGGTGACCTGTGCGTTGTTACTGTTCTGCGAGACCGAGTAGATGGCGGCGGCCGCGAAGGTAACTCCGTGTGAGACATTGGCGTAGGCGATGGCGCTATCGACCAGGTTGTTCTCGATGGTGATTGCCGAGGAGGGCCCGGCATCGGTGTTGTTGCCGCTGAGCTGCTGGATGAAGATGCCGTTGCTGCTGGTGCGCTGGATGTAGTTGTCGTGCACACTGGCGTTTTGAACGCCGGCCAGCCAGACGCCGCGCGCGAAAACGCCCTCCTGAACGGTATTGAAGGCAATCACGGAGCCCGAACCCAGCTTGCTCGGATCGTTGTCCACCATTCCGAAATTGGCCGCGAGGCCGGAGACGGCGCGGTCGAGGGTCAGGGTCACGGTCTCACCGTCGGTAAGCTTTTGCTGGTCGAATGAGGGGGCTTCGGAAACGATGGTGGCGGTACCGATGACGGCGTTGGTATCGGGGTTGATGAAGGACACAGGCGCGCCGGGCGGGAAGGGAGATCCGAAGCTGCGGGTGACGGAGACGGTGGTGCCGGAGGCGGTGTTGACGGTGGCCAGCCAGGGGGCGGAGATGGCCAGCGCGTCGTCGCAGGTGCGGCGCACGATGTTGTTGGTGAATACGTTGGCGCCCAGGGCGAAGCTGGTGTGGATGCCATCGGCATTGGTGCTGATGAGGCGGGTGGTGCCGGGCTTGGGGATGACCTGCACGTGATCGGCGGTGGCGCCGTTGGTGCGCCCGAAGTAGAGGCCGATCTGGCCGGACGAATAGATGGACGCGTTGCGGATGGCGTTGTTCTGACCACCGGCGAAATTGAGCGCGGGCGGTCCGCCGCGGTCGGTGAAAACCACGGTGTCGCCGGGTTGAATGGCGGCCAATTGCGCCGGGGTCGCCCAGGGGTCGTTGACATCGCTGATGGCGATGGTGTTGCCGGCGACGGGACGCTTGGCTCCGAGGCGTCCGACCTGCTGGATGGGCACACCGTTGCGGAAGATGAACATCCAGATGGCGTCGCTGGCGTCGGCGGCGCGGTTGGCGTTGAAGTCGGAAGGAGTTTGATAGCCGGGGATGGCGGCGAAGGTGAAGCTCTGCGCGGCCGGGTTGATGGAGGCGACCGTGACCTGGGTGAAGGGCAGTTGTTGGTAATCGAGGGTGAAGTTCTGCATGGTGAGGCCGGTGCAGTTGGAGAACTGCACGGCGCCGGCATTGCTCGAGTGGAAGAGCAGGTCCGAGTTCTGCCAGTCGATGGTGAGGTTGCGGGCGGCGCTGAGCAGCACGTGGGTGCTGGCGTTGCGGAGAGTCAGAAAGTAGTAGGCGCCGGGATCGGCGGTCAGCGCCTGGATGCCGTTCTGGACGGCATAAGAGACCGCGGCTTCGAAGAGGGGGCGGGCATCGGAGGCAGGCGAATCGGGGGGCATGTTCGCCGCGGCGATGCCTTTGGCGACCAGATCGTGGGACATGTTCAGCGTCTGGGCGCGGGTGAGCAGGGGAATCGCGAGGAGGGCCCCGAACAGACAGCGCGGCAGCATCTGGCAATTGTACCGGACCGGGCGGCGTTGGCAAGCACAATCGCTTCCGGCGGAGCGCACAGGGTGATAGACTCCCAGATGCTATGGCAGACGATAGGCTGCAGATCCGTGTCGTCGAAGGCTCGCGCCCCGGCGAGAAGGTGATCGCGCTCGAGGGCGCGTTGAACGCGGAGACGGCGTTCCGGTTCCGGGACGTGGTGCGCGAGCACGCCCCGTCCACGCTGGTAATCGACATGAGCCGGGTGCGGTACGTCGACTCGAGCGGGCTGGGTGTGCTGATCGGGTTGTACGTATCCTTCGAACAGGGTTGCAAGCGCCTGCTGCTCGCCGGAGTCAACGACCGCATCTGGGACCTGTTCCGCATGTGCAAGATCGAAGGCGTGTTCACACGGTACGCCACGGTCGCAGATGCGGAGCGGACGGTGGCGGAGAGCGTAGTATCCGGGGGGTGAGGGCGCGCACCCACGCGGGTCAGGTTCCGCGCTCGAGGACTCGCTCGATGCGGCGGTCTGGCACGAGCCAGATCAGGGCGACCAATGCGTATAGGGAGTTGGAAATCCAGGGGCTGACGAACGCGAGCGGGATGGCGGAGAGATAGAGGACGGGCGAGAGCTTGCCCTTCCAATCCCGGCCGATGGCTCTGGCGAGCAGCGAGTCCCGTCCTTCGCGGGCAATGATGGCGGACTGCAGGATGTAGTACGCGATGGCGGCCAGGAGCAGGACTGCACCGTACGCGGCAGTAGGCGCCGGCGCCATGTGGTTCTCGCCCATCCAGGCGGTGGCGAACGGAAAGAGCGAAAGCCAGAACAACAGGTGCAGGTTCGACCACAGAATGCCGGCACTCACGTGTCGCGTGGCGTGGAACATGTGATGGTGGTTGTTCCAGTAGATGCCCACGTAGATAAAGCTCAGAACGTAGCTGCAAAACACCGGGATGACGGGCGCCAGCGAGTCGAACCGCGCGCCCTTCGGCACCTTGAGCTCGAGAACCATGATGGTGATGATGATGGCGAGCACGCCGTCGCTGAAGGCTTCGAGGCGATTCTTCTCCATCCTGCGATGTTAACCCGCGAACTCGAACCGGATGGTGTGATCGACCGGGGTATAGCCGGTGATGTAGACACTGACGCCGGGCAGGCGCGGCTCGGCACCGCGGAGCTGAGTTTCCAGGTGCGGGGCGGCGCCGGGACCGAAGCGCAGTTCGACGCCGCCGATCCGGTAGACGGCGTGGTCCTTTTCCAGAAGCCACGCGCCCTCGGAATGCGGTGCGGGACGGCAGCCCGAGAGCTGGCCGCCTTCGCGCAGGTTGATCTCGACGGCGAGGGGCACGCCATCGGTACCCGCGGATTGAATGCGGAGGTCGAAGCCGGAAGGACGCTCGATGACCGCGGCCGATTGATCGAGACGGCAGATCTGGGTCTTGCGGCGGGACTCGCGGAGCGCGCTCCAGTTCTTGGAAGTCACCCTTTGCGGCGGTAGCAGCGGCTGGTAGTACGGCGCGTCCAGCGCCTGGCGGAAGAAGTATGCGCCGTTTTCATGGGAGGCGCTGGTGGGGACGAACTGGCCCTTGCCAAAGAACGACGTGGCGAAGCGGACGGCGTTGATCACGGCCGAACCACGGCGCGCGCTGAAGAAACGGCTATTGCCGGAGAGGACCATGGTGGCGTCAAGCGGACCACGGCGGATGCGGGCGAGGCCGACCAATGGGAAGGATTTTTCGTAGTTGTCCGGTAGGAGCGCGGGAGCAGGCAGCGGGGCGGAGAGCTCCGGGTACTCGAGGATTGCGGAGAGGCGCGCGTACTCGGGAGCCAGCTGCTGCGCTAGCGCCGAGAACTGGCCGTCGGAATCGCGGGCTGCGAGGTATTGGAGCGGAAACCAATATCCGGCCATGGTGCCGCGGACGAACTGGTCCTGGCGGCGCGAAACCTCGGTGACCACCTCGCCATCGGGGTGAAGCAGGTAAAGCATGGCGCGGAGGTTGCGGCGGACCGGTTCGAGCAGATCGGGACGCTTGAGTTTGGCGGCCATGACAGTGAAGGCGCGATCGCAGACGGTGTTGTAGGTGACCGTGCTGCGCTCAATGAACTGGCCGTCGTCGTCGATATCGATGCCTTCGGCGAGCCACTGGTTGATGCGCTGCTCGTAGCGGGGGTTGGGAAAGAGTTCGTTGATTTGGGCCAACGCGGAAGAGACGACCCATCGGTGATTCGGCGTATGGATGCCGCCCGAGGCCATCCCCGCGCCGGCCTTCACCAGGAAAGGGCGGAGCAGTCGGAGGACGGCGTCGTTGGCGTACAGTTTGGCGATGGCGGCGGCGGTGGCAACGTTGTGGACGACGAAGCCGGTATCGGGAGGGGAATTGAAATTCGTGCTGAGGAGATCGATGTTGCCTTCGGCGTTCTGCCGGCGCTCCAGCCAGGCGGCGGCGAGGCGGATGCGCTCGACCAGGAGGTTCTCCTGGTAGTGCTTCGAGCGCGGATGCAGCAGGGAGGCGGTGAGGGTCTCGACGAGGCCGGCAGCCGAGCCGGGGTGGTGGAGCAGGTAATCGTCGGGGACGCTGCCGAGCCAGGGGCTGGCAGGATCGGTGATCTGGGCGCGGAGGTAGTTTTCGGCGGAGGCGTCATTGCGCTCGACGATGCGTGGCGCGACTTCCGGCGGGCCGGCTGGCGAGGCGGCGGCCCGGGCAGCGGCGGAGAGTGAGAGGAGAGCCTGACGGCGGGTCATAATCGGGATAAGATATGCTCTCACGAACTTTATGACCGGGCAAACCCAAGCCGCGCCCGCGGGTGCGCGCTATCTGCCGATCGTTCTGCTGCTGTTCGCGGGCAGCGGATGCTCGGCGCTGATTTACGAGACCACTTGGTATCAACTGCTGCAACTGTCGATCGGATCGACTTCGGTGTCGCTGGGATTTCTGTTGGCGGCATTCATGGGCGGTTTGTGCATTGGCAGCGTGGGATTTCCGCGGCTGGACCTGGGCGGGCGGCATCCGCTGCGGGTGTACGCAATGATCGAAGCGGCGATCGGGTTGTGCGCGATCGTGGTGCATTTGGCGGTGCCGCTGGTCAACTACGTGTACGTGGCGGGGGCGGAGCACGGCATGCCGAACATGCTGCTGCGCGGGTTCATCTCGGCGGTGTGCCTGCTGCCGCCGACGATTCTGATGGGCGCATCGCTGCCCTCGATCGTGCGGTGGCTCAAGGCGACGCCGGGCGGGGTGTCGTGGTGGGGCCTGCTGTACGGGGGCAACACGGCGGGGGCGGTGTTCGGCTGCCTGCTGGCGGGGTTCTACCTGCTGCGCCTGTACAACATGACGACCGCGACGTTCGCGGCGGCGGCCATCAACTTCGCCGTGGCGGGGATCAGTTTCGCGCTCTCGACCCGCGTGCCGGCGCAGGCGGTAGCGCCCGAAGTAGGGGAAAGCGCGCCCGCCGCTGTGGCCGATGAAGGCGGTCCGGCGTGGGCGGTGTACGCGGCGATCGGGCTCTCGGGGGCAACGGCGCTGGGCGCGGAGGTGGTGTGGACGCGACTGCTGGGCATGCTGCTCGGGCTGACGGTCTACATCTTTTCGATCATTCTGGCGGTGTTTCTGATCGGCCTGGCGATCGGCAGCTATGTGGGATCGATGCTTGTGCGGACGGTGCGGCCGCGGCTCGCCCTGGGCTGGTGTCAGATGCTGCTCACGGCGGGAATCGCGTGGACGGCGTGGATCATTGCAAAATCACTGCCGTACTGGCCGATCAATCCGCTGCTGACGATCAGCCCGTGGCACACGTTTCAGCTCGACATGGTGCGGTGCCTGTGGGCCATCCTGCCGCCGGCAATCCTCTGGGGCGCGAGTTTTCCGCTGGCGGTGGGGTGTCTGGCGCGGCCGGATGAGGATCCGGGGCGCGTGGTCGGCAGCGTGTACGCGGCGAACACGCTGGGCTGCATCGCGGGAGCTCTGTTGGTGAGCCTGGCACTGGTTCCCTGGATTGGCACACTGCAGTCGCAGCGTGTGATGCTGTGGACGGCGGCGGCGAGCGGCCTGATCATGCTGTGGCCGCAGGTGCGGGCGACGAAATCGACGGGACTGGCCGCTGGGCTGGCGGCGGGGCTGGTGGCGGCGGCGTGGCTGGCGGCGAACATGGAGGCGGTGCCGGGCGAGCTGATCGCGTACGGGCGGCGGATGGTGATCAACACGGGCAAGAGCGAAGTGCTGTACACGGTAGAGGGGCGCAACTCCTCGGTGGCGATCACACGGTGGAACGACGGCGCGATCGAAATCGACGTGAACGGGCACGTGGAAGCCACCACCGAGACCTACGACATGAAGCTGCAGCGCATGGTGGGACACCTGCCCGCCGTGCTGCATCCGAATCCGAAATCTGTGCTGGGGATCGGGTTCGGAGCGGGAGTAAGCGCGGGGACGTTTACGCGCTATCCGGGGATCGAGCACATCACGATCTGCGAGATCGAGCCGGTGATCCCGCCGACCTCGACGCGATTTTTCGGCAAGCAGAATTACGAGGTGTACCGGAATCCCAAGACGCGGGTCGTGTTCGACGATGCGCGGCACTACCTGCTCACGACGACCGAGAAGTTCGACATCATCGCCAGCGATCCGCTGGATATCTTCGCCAAGGGCACGGCCGCGATTTACTCGAAGGAATATTTCGAGTCGGTCAAGCAGCATCTGAATCCAGGGGGCATGTTCACGCTGTACGTACCGCTGTACGAGACCGATCTGCGGACGATCAAGAGCGAGCTGGCGACGTTCTTCGCGGCCTTCCCGCATTCGACGATCTGGGCAAATACGGTGAACGGGCAGGGGTACGACATGGTGTTCATGGGACACCTGGAAAAGCCGGTCATCAACGTGGACGAAGTGGTCGCGCGGCTACAGAGGCCGGATTACGAGCCGGTGGTGCAGTCGCTGTTCGAGATCGGTGTGACTTCGATCAGCGATCTGCTTTCGACGTACGCGGGACAGAACGCGGACCTGGGCGTGTGGAGCGCTGGGGCGGACTTGAACACGGACGGCGATCTGCGGCTGCAATACCTGGGAGGATGGGGGATCAACTCGACGATGGAGGACCGGCTCTATCGGGAGATGCTGAAGTACCGGCAAGTCCCCCGGGGGCTGTTCACGGGGTCGCCGGAGCACGTGGAGGGACTGATGCAGGCGATATTCGGTGGGATGGCGCGGTGAATTCGGAGTCCGGTTTCCGGAAATTTTGGGATCTTTGCTAACCTACGGCAGCCGCGTATCCGCTTCACTATCTACTCCATGAATCCCTAATCTCTTACGAGTGAAGAGCTTGTCTCCCCACAGCGGTTTGCCCCGGGGCCGTGGCGCGGGAATTGCTGTATCTCGCCGACCGGGTGATAAATCCGTGATCTCGAGGCCGGCGCCTGAGCAGTCTCGGCGCGCGGCCCAAGGAGGAAGCTGTGCGTAGAGTGAAGCACGCTCTTGTTTTCGGTGCGGGGTTGTTAGCCATCGCCGCCCTTTGCAGTTCCATCAACCTTCCCAAGGCTGTGGCGCAGACGATCAGGGCCGCCCTTGTGAAGAACGTCGACGAGCCGGCGCGCTCGCAGTACCAGGCCTACGTCCACGGTTCTGTGGGCGTGAATAGTCCTTGTGGCTTGAATTTCTGCGACTTCGCTTTTCCCGCCGTGCCTGCCAATAAGAGGCTTGCCGTGACCAACGTTTCGGTGCGGTTCGTACCGGATTCGACGGCCACCGTAGAGGATGTGAAGCTGTACGTCCTGGACAATGCGTTTAATTTTCTGAGCCAGTATACCCTGCAGTACAACCCCTTCCTCTACCCCGGAGACAACCTGGCCGTCAACGCCCCGCGGAGCTATGTACAGAACGAGCAACTCCGTTGGTATCTGGAGGCCGGACAGGTTCCGAGACTCACGTTCCACACGAGCGGAGGGAATCTGGACACATTCGGTGATCAGCGGGTGATGCTGATTGGATACCTGGTGGATCTGACCCAGTAGCGTAGAAGCGAAAACGAGGCGTTTATGAGACGAGCCCACTGGAAGGTTTCCCTGACAGCTCTCATGCTGTTTACCGGCGCATGGCAGGGAGTTGCGCGTGCCGATGTTCTGTCCTTCGTCGGAAATCTGCGAGACAACGCGAATGTCCCTGGCGGCGGCTATCTGCTGTCCGACATGGTCACTGACCTGGATTTCGCCCAATTCACCGGATTCGCTGCCACGTTTACGGTGAGCGCGGCGAGCAGCATGTCGGCCATCACTTTCAGCTATGGCGGAGGGACCAATGGAAACGGAGCGGTAATCGCTGAGGGTGGTTTCACACCGTACCTGAGCCTGTTCGACGGCAGCGGCAACTTCCTGGCCTCCACCTTGAACGGCACGTACTGCCCGGCGGGCGCGAACACCAATTCGGTGAGCGGCTACTGCAATGACGCTCTCCTGGATGGTGGTGTTTTAGCTCCCGGCACGTATCAGATCGTCATCTCCGCCTACGAGAACATGTCCTATGCCGAGAACCTGGGAGTCGGAACCCTGGCCGATGGACTGACTGGGTTGGGTAACCTGGACGGCACTGGTTCTACGGACCCGACTGATCCATCGTACGAGTTGCATTATGCCTTCGACGTCATTCTCGGTACGCCGCAGACTTCGACTGTGCCCGAGCCCGCATCGCTCTGGCTGCTCGCGCCTGCTGTGTTGATGGTCTACAGGCTACGCAGGCGGCGAACGGTGTAGCGGCGCAAAGCCGCTTTGCTGGATGGCAGTCTCGAAGCGGGCCAGCCTGACGAGCACCTCCCCTTCGCCGGTGGGATCGAAATCCTGACCGGCGGAGGCCTGACGCTGGCGCACCAACTCTCCGGCACGCCGAATGGCGCGTGGGCCACCTTCAGCGTGCCGTCAAGCGCGGCCGGATGGACAATCAACCCCCGCAACGGATCGGCGGCTGCGTTCCACGGAGATGCAGACACTGTTGAGCACCCTGAGCAACATCTATTTTTCGCGGCGGGTTCTACGAACGATACGCAGTGGTTGGATAACGTGGTGCTTGCCACCAGCGCTCCCGAACCTGCCACGGCGGTTTGAGTGGCGTTGGCGTTGCTTGGGCTGGCAGTGTTGCGGATGCACCGGAAGAAATATGAGGGGTTGACGCGAAGAGCTATCGGGGGCGGAGCGGGAAGGCGACGGGGGCCAATGGCCCGGGCGCAGGGGTCCGCCCCCGTTTTTCAGCACCAGGTCCGAGTGACCCGGGGCGTTTCGAGACCGTGCTAGGCCCGGCGGCGAATCCGGCTGAGAGCCCAGGCTCCGCAGGTGGCCAGCAGGATCAAGGACATTGGCTCGGGTACGGGAGCGATCGACCCGGTGGATGGAGCCGAGTCTGTATCCGAGATCCAGGTCAGATTACCGCCTGGGGCTATGGCATCGGCGAAGGCGAGATCGAGATTGGCCCACAGATCCCCGACTGGCGAGTTACCGATCAACTCCACCTCGTTGAAATAGGTCACGTCAATCGTACCCGCATACCCGCCCTGGCGATCGAAGGTCCAACCGCGAGCGGACCCAGGAGTTCCTTCGGAATTGTCGGTAGCACAAGTTGGACTGGGACTCAGGCAGATATCGAAAACCGCGTTGCCCGGAGCAGCCGCGATGGTGAGCCGGGTGAGACGTGCCGAGGAGTCGTTGGTCAGGGTCCAGAGCGACGTAAACGTGTCGCCGCTCTCGGTGAGCGAGAACTCATTGGTCACGGATGCCCCACCAGCGCCACTGCCGGTTGCGGCCCAGGTTGCAGAGAAGGACGTACTCCCGAAATAGGCCGTGACCACCATGCCTGCCATTTGGTCTCCGAAGGTGGAAAACCCGGTAAGGGCCGGATTGATCACGTAAATCGTGGCCGGATTGTAGGTCAGAGTATCCGCAACGCCGGCTACCACGAATAATAAGGCTAGAACCGTCACCCCAAGTATGCTTTTCATTTCGTCTCCTTTCCGTCCAAGACGGGCAGGCATTCCGCCGGAGCAGAAACACCCCGCGAGCACTACGCAAGTTTTGTTCCATAATAAACAGACCTTATAATCTATAATTTAGAGGTTCCAGACCCCGAATCTCGCGCGAATGTTTCGGATATTTAGCTATGATTATGCACCGTGTGGCCGCGAGTGCCGAATTCTTCGACGGGAGTTCCCGGATTGGTTGTGGAGGGTTTGGTGGCGGCGGGGCGACTCGAACGCCCGACCTAGGGATTATGAGACCCTCGCTCTAGCCAGCTGAGCTACACCGCCAGGGTGGGAAACTTCATTTTACCAGAGGAGACCGGATCGGCGTCTACGGTTGGCTGCGGGCTTCGCTGCGTTTGACCTGGACCCGGCGGCGGCCCTCTTCCAGGTTGCCGGCGGCTTTCTGTTTGGCGGCGTCGCTCACTACGACCTTATTGTTCACAGCCACGGCGCCGGCCACCTTGGCCATGCGGGTGGCGGCGGCTTTGTGCTGGACCACCTCGGTGTTGCCTTCGATGGTGGCCACGCCGCCCTGCACGCGAACTTTGAATTTGTTGGCGGATTTCGACTTGGCGAACTTGGCCCGAATGGTGGCTTCAAGCTGCGCATCGCTGATCTTGGGTTGAGCGGAAGACTTGGGTTTCGCTGGCGACCCGGTGGCGCCGGGCGCGGTATGCGGGTGTGTGGATTGCGCCTGGGCGGAGACGGGCCAGGCTAAAAGAATTGCGGCCCCGCAGGCCAGAATCACGGACCAGTGCTTTCGCATAAGGGCAATCTATACAGTCACCCAAGTTGCGCATTCTTCTCAGGATTCTGTGCTACAGTGAGTTTTTCTTACGGCTTCACGCGTGCGATGCGTGCGTGACTGGAACAAATGCCCGAACAGATCCTGCTACAAGGTCAGATTCTGGGCACCGAGGAGTTCCTTCTGGCAGGTCCCGCCGAAGGTCGCCCGGTGCGCTCCGCCGGCGAAGAAGTCGTGGCCGGAAAGTCGCAGTGGATCTCCTTGTTGTGCGAGGTGCTTCCGCGCGCGCTGCTGGCCGAGCTGGGGTTGGCCCGGATTCTACTGGGTTCGAGCGGCGGCGGCCAGTTCCTGATTGTGCTGCCCGGCGAGTTCCGCGAAGCCGCCGAGAATTTTCTGAATGCGGCAGCGAACCAGGTGAGTGAGCTCGGTGCCGGGATCGTAAGACTGACCTGGGCTATGACTGACAACCTGGGAGATTGGGCCGTAATCCGCAAACGCCTCAACGATGAGTTGTTGCGCAAGCGCGATGCGCCGCTCGCAGATTCGGGCATGGGAGCGTTCCAGCCTTATGTGGGGATTTCCTCCAGCCTGGCAGACCAATACTTCGCCAAGGAACTGGGCGCAAAGGTGCGTGAGGCGTCGAAGATCGGGTGGTCGCCGGATAATCCCGGAAAAGTGATTCCGGGTGAAGGCAAGCATTCCTGGCCGCTGACCTCGAATCTCTCGCCGGACGGGATCATGGTGGCGCGGCACACCGCGCCCAGCGACGACGGCAAGCAGTCGGCGCCGGTGCAGACGCTGGCGCGGCGGGCGCAGGGGCGCTCGATCTGGGGCGTGCTGCGCGGCGATGTAGACAATTTCGGACTGCGCCTCAGGCGCGTGCACTCGATCGAGGAGCACGTGCCGCTCAGTGTTCTATACAAGCAGTTTTTCGCGGGCGAACTGGAAGTGCTCTGCTCCATGCCGGAATTCTGGCGCAAGGTGAGCATCATTTACTCGGGGGGCGACGATTTCGCCGTGTACGGATCGTGGGACGCGCTGATCGCGCTGGCGCGCGAGGTGCAGCGGCTGTTCCACCGGTTTACGGAAGAGAACCTGAAGGAATATCCGGGCGCGGAAGGTAAGACGATCTCGATGGCTATCGCGCTGGCGCCGGAGACCTATTTTCCGCTGGCGGCGGTCTATGAGGAGGCCGGGCGCAACCTGGAGCTGGCGAAATCGGCGGACAAGGATTGCATTTACCTGTTGGGACGTATTTTGGAGTGGCGGCATCTGGCGGACGCGGCGGACCTTAAGGATACGGTGACGCGGCTGGTGCACGATTTCCGGATGTCGAAACAGTTTCTTTACCAGTTGCGCAGCTTCTACCGGCGCGATGCCTACGGAGAAGGGGTCGAGCTCCAGCGCACGTGGCGGTTTCAGCGGCGCTTCAACCGGATCCTGAGCGGCACGCGGGACCGCGAATTTCAGAAGCTGCGATCGCACCTGATCAGCGAGCTGGCTGGGAAGAAGTCGGCGGAAGTGAAGCTGCGGCCGGCGGGACTGGTAGCGCTGGAGTGGGCCAGGTTGGTGACCGAGGTTTAGGCGGGGCGGGCTTGGCGGCCTTCCCGGCGACAGGGGTTTCGTACATGGCACAAGAGCAGGAACAACGGAAGGAGAGCCGTCCCCCGCGAGAAGGCGGCGGAGGCGGGCGCGGACCGGTCGGAGATCGCGGACCGCGGGGAGACCGTCCGGGCGGAGACCGCGGCGAGAGGCGCGGAGATCGCGGGGACCGGGGAGATCGCGGCGACCGGCGCTTCGAAGGTCCGCCGGAGATCGAGCTGGAAAAGCTTATCGGTGACAGCCTGTACCTGGACAACCAGGCGCACGCCATCGTCAGCCGCATGCGCGACATGGACAGCGGAACCAAGAGCCAGTTGCGCCGGCTGTACAGCGCGGTGCGGCGGGCAGTGCGGGCGCCCGAAGGCGAGCGGCAGCACGAGTTCGTCATGCTGCGCGCGCGATTGGCGTACACGATCGCGCGGCACGGGCTGCGCAGCCTGGATCAACTGGAAAAGCTGCTGCTGCAGGTGACGCGGAAGAACGACATCCGGGGATACGAACGGTTCAAGGATCTATTCGAGGCCATCGTGGCCTACAACGAGTAAAGCATGAGCGCACACACCTCCCAAACTGAGTTGAAACTGATCGGGAAGCTGATTCTCGAGGGCGAAATGCTCTGCCAGACAGGCCTGCACGTAGGCGCCGGCAAGGGCTCACTGGAGATTGGCGGGAGCGACAATCCCGTGGTCAAGGACGCGTTCGGACGGCCGTACGTGCCGGGCAGCTCGCTGCGCGGAAAAATCCGGTCGCTGTTGGAACAGTCGAGCGGGCTGGCGGTGCCCTCGGAGCTGGTGTACCTTTCGCGGCGCAAAGGACAGGAAGTGCGCATCCACCAGAGCGACCGGCCGGATGACGATATCTGCCTGCTGTTCGGGCGGAATCCGGGGCGGATGGAGCGCGTGCAGGGCGAGGCGCTGGACACGACGCAAGCCACGCCGGCACGGCTCAGCGTATTCGACGCGCCGCTCGATCCGGAGAGCATCACGCCACAGATGCGCGAGAACCTGGACGATGAATTGACGGAGGTCAAGAGCGAGAACGCGATCGACCGGATCACTTCGCTGGCCAATCCCCGGACGCTGGAGCGCGTTCCCGCGGGCGCGCGGTTCAAGACCCGCCTGGTGATGGACGTACTGTGCGAGGAGGACGCCCCGCTGTTTTTGAGAGTGATCGAAGGACTGCGGCTGCTGGAGGACGACACGCTGGGCGGCGGCGGCTCGCGCGGCAGCGGCCGGGTAAGTTTCGCCAACCTGAAGCTGGTGTGGCGAGGGAAGAACTACTATGCGACCGGCGCGGCGGAGAAGGAAATCGCAGCGGGCGCGACGCTCGCCGCAATCCAGACCGCGGTGAACGAATCTGCGTTTTCGTTTCTGAAAGAAGAGTAATGAACCCGGGACTGGTGATCATGCTGCGCCCTGCCGGCCCGTGGCGCATCGGCCCGGATTCCGGGGCGCGCAACAAAGTCGATGTGATTTATCACAGCGACTCGCTGTACAGCGCGGTCACGGGAGCGATGGCGCGCCTGGGCGGACTGGAGGAGTGGCTGGACGCAACGGCGCGAGCGGCGGTTCCGGGAGTGTGTTTCAGCTCCTGTTTCCCATTCCTGGACGAGATCCGGTTCGTGGTGCCGCCCCGCACGTTGTGGCCGCCCATGTCGCCTTCGCTGATGTCGGCCGCTGTACGGTGGAAAAGCGCGCGCTTTGTGCCGCTCGAGGTCGTCCAGGCGATGCTGGCAGGGCAGGCGCTGGATAAGGACCAGTGGTCCGTGGATGGCGGGAGTGCGTGCCTGGTTCCAGTGGGGCGTCCCGGGCCGTTTCGCACGGTAGTGAGATGGAGCGCGGCGGTGGACCGGCTGAGCGGGGCGAGCGAACGGCACGGAGTCGCCTGCATCGAGTTCCGCGCTGGTGCGGGGCTATGGACGGTGGCGAGCTTCGCGGACGAGGCGGCACGCGACCGGTGGACGGAGCCTGTCAAGGCGGCATTCCGGCTCCTGGCGGATAGCGGTTTCGGCGGCGAGCGGTCGCGCGGGTGGGGCCGCGCGGAGAGCCCGGAGTTTGTCGCGGGGCGGTTACCGGAACTGATCGTGGGGCAGGTCTCCGAAATGGGGGTCGGGGGTCAGGGGTCGGGGGCCGGGGTGGCGGAGCCCGCCG
>DATJYJ010000071.1:0-25482 GCA_035578025.1 Verrucomicrobiia bacterium | reverse complement strand
CACCAATCTGCTGGGGCCGCTGGCGGCGCAGCTCAAAGAGAACGCCGAGGAACAGAAGATCCGCTTCATTTTCGTGAATTGCACGAAGTTCGCCATGGCGCCCAGCGTGATGCTCACGGTGGCCATGTACATCTTCGGCCGAGAGACGCTGGTATTTTGGGTGGGCCCCGATTTCGCGCCCGGCGGCGTGGTTCTCATGGTCCTGCTGACCGCGATGGCCCTCGGCATGGCGGAGCTGACTTCGTCGGCGGTGCTGTCGATGACCGGCCACCACCGGATCACCGCCTGGGCCGCGGGCGCCGAGGTAGTCCTGAACGTCGGGTTGAGCGTGCTGCTGGCCCGGCCGCTGGGCCTGGCGGGCATCGCGGTCGGGACGCTGGCCAGCGGCGTACTCGTCGGCATTTTCTATACCGTCCGGAAGACGTGCGAGCTCCACGGTGTCACATACACGAGCTACGTCAGGCGAGCGTTTGCGCCGGCGCTGCTGCCCGGGGCCGCTCAATTCGCGATCACGCTCGCGCTGAAGCGCGCGCTGCCGCCGGCGGGCCTGCTTTCCGTCGCGGTTCTGATCGTACCTGGCGCGCTGGTGTACCTGGCGCTGTTTTGGTCCTTCTCGGTGGAGCGTTCCGAGAAGGACCTGTTGATATCCAAACTCCTCCGGCGGCGGCCTCCGCTCCGGATGGCCACCGGAGTATAGAAGGGACTCTCGATGAATCCAGAACAGCTATCCAGTCCGGACCAGGAAGAGCGAATCCCGATTCACGTCTGGACTATCGTTGTCGGGGTCCTGCGAAGGCGCCGGTTTCTCACGTTCTTCGCGGCGGCATCCGCGGTGATCGGCCTCGTGCTTGCGCTGTGGCTGGGAGCGCCGGTGTACGAGGCACAGAGCGTAGTTCTCTACCATCCCGATCCGGATGAGCGCACCAATGACCCATCTCTCACGGTGCAGACGCAGGCCAACATGGTCCTGCTGGAGACCAATCTCGAAGAGACGCGCCGGCGGCTGGATATCCCGGTGTCCGTGAAGCAACTGGCGGCCGCCTGCGAGGTCAAGACCCAGCCCAACGCCGCGGTGATCATGATCGACGTGACGTGGAAGTCGCCGGAGATCGCGGCCAGGATTGCGAATACGCTGCGCGATGTGTTCGTGTCCACGCAGCAGAACGTGCGCCAGACCAGTGCGGCCCAGGAGGTGAGGGATCTGACGGTGCGCATCGACCAATTGAGAGCCAGAGTCGGTGAGATCAACACGAGATTGGACGAGTTTTCCAACACCAGCGGCCTGGTGGATCTGGACAAGGAGACGCAGAACTACCTGGCGGAGCTGACCAGCGCCGAGCTGCTGTTTGACCAGGCGCGCGCGGAGAAGCTGTCGATCGACATGCAGATCCGCACGGCCGAGCGCCTGCTGCAGAGCGCTGCGCGGAGGGCGTCGCAGGCCAACGAGTCGCTGGGTGAGCTGAATACCCGCTATTCGCGCCTGCGGGACGCGATCCACGAAGACCAGAGCATTCGCAACAACCTGGAAAAACTCGACCTCGCCAAAATCGAGATGGACCGCGCCCAGCAGCTTTACGCCGACAGGCTGATTCCGAAATCCGAGTACGACAGAGCCCAACTGAACTACCGCGCGCAGAAGGAGGTGGCGCTCGACACCGAGCAGGTGAAGGAGTGGCGCCAACAGATCGCTCAGCTAGATCAGGGCCTGATACCGGGTGAGGGGCCCGCGGCATCGAAGGAGACCATGCAGAAGCTGTTTCAACTTCAGCTCGACCAGGTGGCCGCCGAGCAGAAGGTGAAGACGCTGGAGCAATCGGTCGACCGCCTCCGCAAGAAGATCAACAGCCTGCCCAAGCTGCAGCGCGATTTCCTGCTGGTCTCGCGCGATTCCGATTCCAGCCAGAACGAGCTGAAGCTGCTGGACGAGCGCCTGGGGCGGGCCGAACGCGCCAAGATGGCGCATTCCACCGAGTTCGTCACGGTGGCCGAAGCCATCCCGCCGGCCTTTCCAGCGAGGTCGCGCCGAACCGTCATTTTTCTCGGCGTCACTTGTCTCGGCACCATTCTGGGGCTGGCGATCGTGCTGTCGCGCGAGTTGCTCGACCGCAGCATCCGGTCGGCCGGCGAGGCGATGGTCAAGATCCCGGCGCCGCTGCTGGGGGTCGTGCCTTTTCTCAGCACTTACAAGGGACTGCCGCGGCCCGACGAGCGCATCCCCGAGCCATTCCGCGCGCTGGCGCTGCATGTGCGCCGCGCCATCCCGAAGAAGGGCGCGCGCCTGCTGCTGATCTCCGCGCGGCAGGACGAGGGCGTGACGACGGTGGCAGCCTATCTCGCCGAAAGCCTGCGGCACGACGGGTTGGACGTCCTGATGCGAGAGTGTCCCGCCGGGACCTCGGAAGCGCCGAACGCCGCCGAAATGCTCCACGCCGACCGCGCCCCCGACATGGTCCTGCTGGATGGGCCGCCGATATTGGAATTCATCGATTCCGAAGTGCTGGCCCCCCTTTGTGACGCCGCGGTCTTCGTGGTCGCGGCCGGGATCACTCCCGCCAGCGCCGTGGAGGAAGCCATCGCACGAATCCGCGCCACGCGCGTGCCGGTCGCGGGTGTCATTCTCAATCGTGTCGATCCCGCGTACTTATAGGCGAAATATGCACGTCATCCAGGTTCCACGCCGCTTTGTCCGCTCGCATTGGGGTGGGACGGAGACCGTCATCCTGGAGACCAGCAAGGGTCTGCTCGCGCTAGGACACGAGACCGAGATCTTCTGTCCCAGCGCGTTGAGCGACCAGCCAAGCGAAGAGATCGACGGCGTCTCCGTAAGGCGCTTCGACTATTTTTACCCTTACCTTGGCCTTTCCGACGCCGCGCGCGAGCAGATGGACTTGAAAGGCGGCAATCTGTTTTCCTTCCCGCTGCTGACCGAGTTGGGCCGGGTTCCCAAGCTCGACTTGATTCATCTGCATACCGGCAAACGACTCGGTGGAATCGGAAGGTATGCCGCCGGCAAGCGCAGGATTCCGTACGTGATCTCGCTCCACGGCGGGGTCTACGATGTTCCGTCCGGCGAGGCCCAGAGCTGGACGGCGCCCACTCGGGGCGCATTCGAATGGGGCAAAGCGCTGGGCTGGTGGGTAGGTGCGCGCCGCGTGCTGGACGAGGCCGCGGCCATCATCTGTCTCGGAACCAGGGAATTGGAGGAGGCGCGCCGGCGTCATCCGGGCCGGACGGTCGTTCAACTGCCCAATGGTGTCGATGCTCCGCGCTTCGCCGGCGGCGACGGCAGAGCGTTCCGCGAGCGCCACGCGATCCCGCCCACGGCCTTCGTGATCCTCGTCATGGGCCGGATCGATCCGCAAAAGAACCAGCGGCTGGCGGTCCGTTTGCTCACAGAGCTGCATCGCGGTTCGGGCGCCTCGCACCTGGTGCTGATCGGCCCGGTGACTAACCCGAGCTACGAAGCTGAGCTTGCCGCGGACATCAAGGAGATGGGTCTTGGCGGCAGCGTCACGCTGATCCCCGGCATTCAGAGCCAGGATCCAGACCTGGTGAACGCCTACCACGCGGCGGATCTCTTCCTTCTGCCGTCCGTGCATGAGCCGTTCGGGATCGTGATTCTGGAGGCCTGGGCGTCGGGCCTGCCGGTGGTCGCGAGCAAAGTAGGAGGCGTGCCGACGTTTGTCGAGGACGGCCAGGACGGCCTGCTGTTTCCGCCAGACGATCTGCCACGGTTGAGCGGACTGGTGCGGGACCTGATGGCGAACCGCGACGAGCGATGCCGGTTGGCGCAGGCCGGCAGAAAGAAGGCCGTGGAGGCGTTCGGCTGGGACAGCATTACCAGGAGGTTGGTGAACATTTACGAAGAGGCCATTCATGAATATTCTCTTCGTCAATGAAAAGTGCGGCTATTTCGGCGGCATCGAGCAGAATGTCGCCGATACGGCCGCCGGACTGCGCGCCCGCGGCCACGCGTGCTCCCTGGCGTTTCAGGAGTCTACCGGCCGCCAGGTGGATGAATACCAGTCCAGGTTCGACCAGTGCGTACCCATGCGTCCGCTCGCGGCCGCCGTCGCGCGCGTCCGCCCGGACGTGATCTACATCCACAAGGCGAACCTGCGGCCTCTCGGCGAGGCGCCCGACGGCGTGCGCCAGGTGCGCATGGTGCACGATCACGACCTCTGCTGTCCCAGGCGCCACAAATATTACGCATGGAACGGCCGGATCTGCCGTCAGCCGGCGGGATGGAGATGCTATCTCGACCTCGCGTTTCTCGGCCGCGGCACGGGGCCGGTGAGAATCGCCTACACCAGCATCGGCGACAAGATGCGCGAAATGCGCCGCAATCATGCGCTCGCCCTTCTTCTGGTCGGCAGCGAGGCCATGCGCCGGGAGCTCTTGCAGAATGGGTTTTCGCCGGAACAGGTGAGTATCCTGCCGCCCGTGGTGCGCATGCAGGAGCGCACCATGTCCCCGATCCCCGGCGAAAACCGCATCCTCTATGTGGGCCAACTGATCCGCGGCAAGGGTGTGGACTTACTGCTGCACGCCCTGCCGCATGTCACGCGTGATTTCGAGCTAACGATTGTGGGATCGGGCAATGCGCGGAGCAGCCTCGAGCAGCTTTGCGGAAAACTGGGCATCGCGGGCAAGGTGCGCTTCGTGGGATGGGTCAACCCGCAGGAGCTGGGCTCGTACTACGCGGCCGCCAAACTGGTCGCTGTGCCGTCGCGCTGGCCGGAACCGTTCGGTATGATCGGCCTGGAGGCCATGCATTACGGCCGTCCGGTCGCCGCGTTCGACGTCGGCGGGATACCCGACTGGCTGGAGCACGGGGTCACCGGTCTTCTGGCCCCTGAAGGCGATGTGCGGGCGCTCGCCGCCGCCATCGACCAACTGCTCGGCGATCCCGATCTGTGTACCCGTCTCGGCAGTCAGGCGCAGGAGCGGGTGCGAACCAAATTCGCGTTCGACGATTACCTGGACCGGCTGGAGGGCTTCCTGTCATGAAGGTCGGCGTGAGCACCTTCGGCGGAGACGGCGGCAAATCCGGAATCAGCCAGTACATCATCCAACTTCTGCGCGAATTTGCCCGCGAGCCGGACGGGTGCAGCTTCGAGGTGATCGGCTACGCGGACGAAAAGAAAGTCTTCGTCCCCGAATCGCCGGCCGTCACTCATTTGCCGTACGGGACTCATCTGCGCAGCCCGCTCCGCAACGTGCTCTGGCACCAGGTCTCGCTGCCCGGCTGTTCGCGGCGGCGCGGCTACGACGTGCTGTTTCTGCCGGCCGGCAACCGCCGCCTGCCGGTATCGGCTCCGTGCCCGACCGTGGGCACGGTACACGATTTCTCCAGCATCCACGTGCCCGGCAAGTACGACCGCGCGCGGATGCTCTACATCACCCGTGTGCTGCCGTTCCTGATTCGCCGGCTCACCCACGTGCTCACGGTGAGCGAGAGCAGCAAGCGCGACATCGTCGAATACGCCGGGGTTCCCGAGGAACGGGTCACAGTGACGCCGCTGGCCTCCGACCCGGCCGTCTACCACAGCGCCGACCCGAAGGAGGCCGCGGAGCGGCTGGCTCCGCGCCACGCCATCCGGCCGCCGTTTCTTCTCTACACGTCGCGGATCGAGCATCCCGGCAAGAACCACGTCCGCCTGATTCGCGCCTTCGCCGCGTTGAAACGCCGGCACAAGATCCCGCACCAATTAGTGCTCGCCGGGACCGACCGGGAGCGCGCGGACGAGGTGCATCGTGAGGCGGTGGAATCGGGCTTCGCGGATGACATTCTCTTCACCGGCTTCGTGGCAACGGAGGATCTGCCCCTCTTCTACCAGGCCGCCGACATTTTCGTGTTCCCGTCGCTCTATGAGGGCTTCGGGCTTCCGATTCTGGAGGCGATGGCCTGCGGCACCCCGGTCGCCTGCTCCAATTTGTCGTCGATGCCGGAGGTCGCGGGCGATGCGGCCGTCCAATTCGACCCCGCGGACGAAGCTTCCATCGCTTCGGCCCTTTGGAGTATTATTACCCAACCAGATTTGCATGCCAGGCTTTCGGCGTGCGGGTTGGTTCGCAGCAACCAGTTCAGTTGGGCCCGGACAGCGGCACAGACTTTGAAGGTGATCCGCTCGGTGGCCGGAAAAACGTAGGAGGGAGATATGAGTGCAGCGGCAACAGCTACCGCCAAGTCCATCGACCCGACGCACCGCGTGCAGCTCATTCAGGAACTGCACCGGCGCTATGCGCGAGGCGGCGCCGGGCGCCGGTACCGCTTCTGGTTCAAGAAATATGCATGGGTGATCGCGGTGGGCGGCGCCAAGGCGCTCAAGCGCGGGCTCGACATCGTGGTCTCGCTGACCATGTTGATTCTGCTATCGCCTTTGTTCCTTTTCGTCGCGGCGGCCATCAAGCTCACCGATGGCGGCGACGTTTTCTTCTGGCAGACGCGCGTGGGCCGCTGGGGACGGGAGTTCCGGTTTCCCAAGTTCCGGTCCATGGTGAGGAATGCGGAACAGCTCAAGGATTCGCTGCTGGCACAGAGCCATCACGTCGCCGGCGTGACCTTCAAGATGAAGAAAGACCCGCGGGTGACGCCCATCGGCCGAATCATTCGCCGGCTGAGCATCGACGAGCTGCCGCAGGTGTGGTGCGTGCTCAAGGGCGACATGACCATCGTGGGGCCGCGTCCGCCGGTGCCGCGCGAGGTTGCTCTCTACACGCTCGCCGACCGTCGTCGCCTGGATGTGACCCCGGGATTGACGTGTATCTGGCAGGTCAGCGGACGAGGCGATATTCCTTTCCCGCAACAGGTGCAGCTCGACGTGGATTACATCGAAAGCCAGAGCTTCTGGCTGGATATCAAGCTGATTCTGGCGACTGTTCCGGCGGTTCTGCTTGGCAAAGGCGCGTATTAAGACTCTGATGAAACCGATGCCGGCGCCATCCCGGGAAGCGCTCACCGAGCAGTTGAACGCCAGATTCTCGCCCGCTGGACTCCGGCGTAGACGCTGGCGCCGCGCCCTGCACACGTTCACGTGGGTGACGCTGCTCGCCGGGCTCAGCGGCCTCAAGCGTGCTGTAGACTTCTGCCTGGCGCTGGCGCTGGTGGTGCTGCTCTCGCCCGTGATTGTGCTCATCGCGTTGCTAAGACGGCCGGCGTTGGAGAAGACCCCCCGCGTGGGCCGTTGGTGCGAACCGTTCGATGAGCTCGCCCTCACCGGGCCGGGGATTTTCCGCCGCATTCCGGTGTTGTTCAACATTCTCCGCGGCGAAATGTCCTTTGTCGGCCCGCGAGCCGTCTCGCCCGGAGAATTGACGCCCCGCCAGCGCGACGCCCGCAAGCGCTACAGCGCGCGGCCGGGTCTGATCTGCCTGTGGTGGATCCGCAAGCGCTCGAATATCGCCTATTCCAGCGAGGCCGAATTCGACGCGGAATACGTCGAGTCGCAGACCCTGCGCGGGGATTTCGGAATCGCACTGCGTGCCATTCCGGCTCTGCTCTACGGGGAAGGTGTCGCGGTCACCCAGGACGTGGTCTCGATCCTCGACATCTCCATTCACAACCTGACCATGTCCGACGCGCTGGAGTGGATCGTCGAACGCTGCCGGGGTACGTCGCCGGGCCAGATCTGCTTCGTGAACGCCGACTGCGCCAACCTTGCCTGCCGCAACCAGGATTACCTGGGCGTGCTGCACAAGGCAGAGCTGGTTCTTGCCGATGGCATCGGGATGAAGCTCGCCGGCAAACTTCTGGGAAGCGAGATCCGCCAGAACGTCAACGGCACCGACATGTTCCCGCGGCTGTGCGAGGCGCTCTCGGGAACCGGGCTGGGAATTTATCTGCTGGGCGCGCGTCCGGGGATCGCGGCCCTGGTGCGCGACTGGGTTGCCGAACATTACCCGGCCACAATCGTCAGCGGCTGCCGCGACGGATATTTCACGGCTGAGCAGGAGCCCGAAGTGGTACGCGAGATCGCGGCGTCGGGCGCGTCGCTGCTGTTGGCGGCTTTCGGAGCGCCGCGCCAGGATCACTGGATCCGCCAGCATCTCGCGGACACCGGAGTCAAGGTCGCGATGGGTGTCGGCGGGCTGTTCGATTTCTACTCCGGCCGCATCCCCCGCGCCCCGGTGTGGATGCGCGAGATCGGCGCGGAGTGGGTGTATCGGTTCATTCAGGAGCCGCGCCGGATGTGGCGGCGCTATTTCGTCGGCAACGCCGTGTTCTTGTGGCGCGTGCTGCGCCGGCGGGGAGGAGGCGGGAAATGAGAGCGATCGTGGTGGCAACCGGGAATTGTCCCGCCATGCAGGACTTCACGCATCGGGAACCCGCCGTATTGTTGCCGGTGGCGGGAAAGCCGTTTCTGCACTACGTGATCGAATACCTGGTCGATTCCGGAATCACTTCCATCGACTTCATCCTGAGCGAGCTTCCCGAAGAAGTGGAGCTGTCGCTGGGCGACGGGACGCGATGGGGGAGCAAATTTCGATTTCACCTGGCGCGCGATCCCGGCCGTCCCTACGGGCGCCTGGCGGCGCTCGCCGGCAGCGGCGACGAGCCCGTGGTGCTGGCGCATGGCGATCGCCTTCCTCTCTGGGCGATGAATGGCTCGCAGCCGCGGACCGAATTGGTGCTTCACAAAGGCGAATGGACCGGATGGGGAGTGCAGCCCGCCTCGGCCCTGCGCCGCGCTACCGATCAATCCGATGAAGCGGCCCTCGCCGCGACGCTGGAAGGGCCTCCGGCCTCCGCGGAGTTGCTACTCTCCGTGCGCACGCCCGAAGAGTTCCTCGAAGCCAATTGGGCCATGATCGAGAAGCGATTCCCGAAGGTATTGATGACCGGCCGCGAAGCCGGCGACCGCATCTGGATCTCGCGCAACGTGAGCCTGCATCCCACAGCACAGCTCACGGCGCCGGTCTATATCGCCGAGAACTGCCGCATCAACGCAGGAGTGCGCCTGGGGCCAATGGTGGTTGTGGCCGCGAATTGCCTGGTGGATGACGAATCGATTCTGTCGGAGACCGTGGTATTCCCAGGCAGCTATATCGGGCAGGGTCTGGAATTGAACGGCGCGATCGTGGATCGCAACCGCCTGGCCAACGTCAAGGTGGGCGCCGCGATTACGGTTGCCGACAACTTCATCCTCGGGAGCTTCGTGGAGAACCGGCTGGGGCTGGCGGCCAAGAGGACGGTTTCGCGGCTCACGGGTCTTTTCCTGCTCGTGCTCCTCTGGCCTCTCCTTCTGCTCACATGGTTCTGGCGCCTGGTAGCGGCGCCCGGCCCCGCCATCCGGCGCAAGGCCTCCGTGCGGCTGCCCGCGCCGGACGGATTGGAATTCTCCACGTTTGACCTGATCAGCTTCTGCGGCTCGCCGGAGGCGCACAAGCGCGGGGGCCGGGCGCACGAATTCTTCCTGCATTTTCTGCCTGGGGTGATCAACGCGGCTCTCGGCCACCTGTCCTTCGTGGGCGTCGCACCTCGCAGCCCGGAGGAAATCGAGGCCCTGCCACATGACTGGAAAAAGCTCTACCTGACCTCGGTCGGCGGCCTGATCACGGAAGCATATGTGGTCCACGGCCCATCGCCGTCCGAGGATCTGCTATACTCCGCCGAGGTTTTTTATACGGCCACCGCGAGCCCCCGCCGCGATCTGGGTCTCAGCTTGGGCTATGTGGCGCGCCTGTTGGGTCTGAAACGCGGCCAGGAATCGATGCTGCCATTGTCGGATACGGAACTTGAAGAGGAACAGCCGCTATGCCAAAAACCGCCCGCGCCATAAGCCTCGAAGTCAGCCAGCTCGTCACTGGAATTCAGCATCACTTGCGGTATACGCTGGGCCGGCGGGTGCAGTCCGCCACTCCTTACGAGATGTTCCGCGCCCTGGTGCTGGCGATTCGCCCGCGGCTAATCGATGGCCTGATCGCCACCGCCGATCGATACGAGCGCCACGACGCCAAGCGGCTTTACTACCTCTCGCTGGAATTTCTCATCGGCCAATCGCTGCGCAATAACCTCTTGAACCTCGGATTGCTCGAGCCCTGCAACGAGGCGGTCGCCGCCATGGGCGCCGATCTCGACGATCTGATCGCGGCCGAACCCGACGCCGCTCTCGGCAACGGCGGCCTCGGGCGGCTGGCGGCCTGCTTTCTCGAATCGCTCGCAACGCTCGGAATGCCCGCCTACGGGTACGGCATCAACTACGACTACGGCCTCTTCAAGCAGGAGATTCAGAATGGGTTCCAGCGCGAAGAGCCGGACTCGTGGCTGAACGAAGAATCGCCCTGGATCGTGCACCGCCCCGACCAGAGCTGCGTGGTGCCGGTCTACGGCTGGGTGGAGCACGGCGTGGGCCGCGACGGCAAGTACAACCCGATGTGGATGGGTTGGAAGATGCTGATCGGCGTGCCCCACGACATCCCGGTCGTCGGATTCGGCGGAAACACGGTCAACATCCTCAGGCTCTATTCGGCGCGCGCTTCGCAGAACTTCGACGTCGCCATCTTCAACCAGGGCGACTATGTGCGCGCGCTGGAAGAAAAGATCGAGTCGGAGCGCGTGTCCAAGATTCTGTATCCTTCGGACTCCGTCGAATCGGGCCGCGAGCTGCGCCTGGTGCAGGAATACTTCCTGGTGGCCTGCGCGGTGCGCGACATGGTGCGCCGCCATCTCGAACAGGGCCACGATATCGCCACCCTGGCCGATCGGGTCGCGGTCCAGATGAACGATACCCACCCGGCCCTGACCGTGGCCGAGCTGATGCGCCTGCTGGTGGACGAGAAGGACCTGCCGTGGGAAAAGGCCTGGGAGATCACCTGTGCCACCTGCGCATACACCAACCACACGCTTATGGGCGAAGCGCTCGAAAGGTGGTCCGTCGATCTGGTGGCGAAGGTGCTGCCCCGCCACCTGGAGATCATCTACGAGATCAACCAGCGGTTTCTGGATGCCGTGTCGCAGCGCTGGCCGGGCGACGACCGCCGTGTCCGCGACATGTCGCTCATTCAGGAGGGCTCGGACCGGAAGGTTCGCATGGCGCATCTGGCCATTGTCGGCAGCCATGCGATCAACGGCGTCGCGGCGCTGCACTCCGAGCTCGTCAAGAAAGAACTGGTGCCGGATTTCCACGAGATGTGGCCGGAGAAATTCCAGAACAAGACCAATGGTGTTACCCACCGCCGCTGGCTGGCCTACGCGAATCCCGGCCTGGCGCGCCTGATCTCGGCCCGGATCGGAGACGGGTGGCTGCGCGATCCAGCCCAGCTCAAGAAACTCGAACCCTACGCCGGCGAGCCGGACTTCCAGAGCGAGTTCCGCGCGGTCAAACAGGCCAACAAAGCCCGGCTGGCGGCGGTGGCCCATTCGCTGACCGGCGTGACCATCGACCCCGGCTCGCTGTTCGACGTGCAGGTCAAGCGGCTGCACGAATACAAGCGCCAACTGCTGAACGTGATGCAGATCATCCATCATTACTTCAGCGTGGTGGAGGACGGGAAGTCCCTCCCGGTGCCCATCACTTATCTGTTCGCGGGCAAAGCCGCGCCCGGATACCACCAGGCCAAGATGATCGTCAAGCTCGTCAATAGCGTGGCGGGCGTGGTAAACCGCGATCCGCGGGTCAACGGACAGATGCGCGTCGTCTTTCTTCCCGACTATCGCGTCTCGCTTGCCGAACAGATTATTCCGGCCGCCAATGTGAGCGAGCAGATCTCCACCGCTGGCACCGAGGCCTCGGGCACCGGCAACATGAAGCTGGCCATGAACGGCGCTCTCACGGTGGGCACTCTCGACGGCGCCAACATCGAGATTCTGGAAGAGGTCGGGTGCGACAACATCTATATTTTCGGGCTCACGACCGAAGAGGTCCGCGCCCTGCACGCTGCCGGCGCCTACGATCCCGCCGCGTACTGCCGCGAGAACCCCGCATTCGCCCGGGTGCTGGAGAGCATCGATAACGGATACTTCTGTCCCGACGAACCGGGGCTGTTCCAGGACCTCGCCGGCAGGCTGCGCTCCCCGCACGATCCTTACGTTCACTTTGCCGACTTCGGCTCTTACATCGATGCGCGACACCGGATCGCGGCCGACTACGCCGTCACCACCGATTGGACACGCCGGGCTATCCTGAACGTCGCCCGCATGGGCAAATTCTCCAGCGACCGCACCGTCGCCGAATACGCCACGGAGATCTGGGGCATTCAGGGCTTGCCTCACGATTGAGGATCATGCCGATGCGGGCACCCGGGATTCTGTGCGCTGCTTTCTGCAGCTTGCTGCCGGCAGCACAGGGCCAGCGTGTGCAAGCGGACGCCTGGGTTTCCGCGGCCACCTCCAGCAAGGTTACGATCGGGTGGCGGACGATTCCCGGCGCTACCCTGCATCGAATCTACCTTTTGACTGGCCCCGACGGGCAGAAGGCGCCGATTGCCTCAGTCTCAGCCAGCGGGCGTTCCTATAAGCTGACCGGGCTGGCGCCCGCGGCCACGGCCTTCATCCGCGTCGAGGCCGAGACCCCGAAGGGGATCGTCTCGCGAAACCTCCTCGCACGTACCGCTGGCGGGCCGCGCGCGAATCTCGATACGGCTGTCCGCGAAGTGCACGGCTACGCGCCCGACGTTCTGATGGTGGTTCTTGCGGGCGGCAACGGACCGTCCTGGCAGGCAGGGGAGTGGAAGCTCACCCGCGCCAATGGCGCGCACATCGCGGTGCGCAAGGTGGACCGCGACTCGCTGCCCGTCGGCGCCCCAGAGTATGAGATCGGCTACGGCAAGTCCTACCGCGACGACGTCCTGGACATCGACCATCGCATTTACCTCTGGCTCACGGAGCCCATCGGCAGCGCGGAGATCCTGCACGTGCAAGGTCCGCGGGGCATCGATTTCCTCCTCACGTTCAACGATCGCTACCTGGAAACACCGGTGATCCAGCTCAACCAGGTGGGCTACAACCCGGGCGCCACCGCGCGCTTCGCGTACATCTCCGGCTGGACGGGCGATGGCGGCCCGCTGCCGCTCTCGGCCTTTCCTTCCGAGGCCCAGGTTCTCGACTGCTCTCAACCGGCCGGCCGCCCGATCGTCGCCACCATTCCCGTCACGCCGCGCTCCGCTTCCGATGACGAAAGCGGCGGCGAAGTCCGGCAGGTCGATTTGTCAGGTGTGCCCGCCGCCGATGGACGTAGCATCCAGGTGCGCCTGCCGGGCGTCGGCGTTTCCTGGCCCACCAGCATCGGCCAGGCCGGAGCGTTCCACGCGTTCTACGTCCTGGCGCGTGGGCTTTATTTGAATCGCTGGGGCGGCGATCTCGACCGCAAATTTACCGAGTGGAGCAGGCCGCCCGACCAGCACCGCGTCTATACCGGTGAACTCGCCGATTTCAGCAAGCTTTTCGCCTCGGACACACCGCGCATCGCCGAGAAGCGCATCACCGCGGGTCATCACGATGCCGGCGATTTCGAGCAGCGCCCCATGAGCATTGCCGTCCCGCAAATGCTGATGCGCGCCTTCGAGCTCAACCCCAAACGCTTCCGCGATGGCGAGTTGCAGATTCCCGAGAGCGGCAACGGCATTCCCGACCTGCTGGACGAAGCGCTTTGGGGCGTGGCGGTCTGGGAGCAGTTGCAGGAGCCCGATGGCGGCGTGCGGCAGGGCATCCAGTCGCACCGGCATCCGTGGGGATTTTATCTGGCCAGCGACGACCCGCTGCCTTATTGGACCTTCTCGCGCGACCCGAACATCACCGCCCGTGCCGCCGGGCTGTTTGCACAGGCCGCGCGCCTGGTGCAGCCCTACGACGCGCATCGCGCATCGCTGCTCAAGGAACACGCAGCATCGGCATGGCACTATGCCGAATCCTACGGCGCCACTTCGGCGAGCCGTCTCTATGCCGCCGGCGAGTTGTACCGGCTGACGCAGGAGCGCTCCTATCGCGACGCCTTCGAAGCTGCGTGGCGGGAAATCGGCCCCTATGGCGCATTCGGCGACTTCGCTGCCTATCAGCTCTCGCAGAGCGATTACCCCGCGGCCAAACGAAGTGTCGCCGACTTCATCCTGGGCTACGTGATCGACCCATCGGCGTCCACCGAGATCCGAGACATCGCCCGCACATGGCTGACCCGGTACGCCGAGGAAGGCGTGAAACGGACTGAAGCGGAGCATGCCTTCCGCAACCCGCGTCCCGCGAAGTATCCGATGGATTGGGGCCAGGGCACCGCGACGGGCCGATTCCTCGATACCGTCATCGCGCGTCTCCAGATGGGCGGGCTCACGGCGCAACAGCGCCAGTCCTACTTCAACGCGCTCAGCCTGGCGGCCGACTACCTGCTGGGCGGCAATCCGAACGGTTTGGTCTACGTGACCGGGATGGGCTCGCGCTCCGTGCAGGAGCCGCTGCATCTGGATTCCCTGGTATTCATCAAGCAGGGCAAGGGTCCCGTGCCTGGCATCCCGGTCTTCGGGCCCATCTCGACTGCGCCCAACGCAGCCTACGTGCAGCCGGCGCTGGCCGCGTTTTATCCGGCGTTTGCCCAGCGGCCCTTGGCACTGCGCTATGCCGACGTGCGCACCGTGCCGAATTTCAACGAATTCAGCGTCTGGGAGACCCAGGCTCCGGACACCGAGTTGTTCGCCGTACTCCTGGGAGAGGACAAACCATGAAGGCGCTCATCCTCGCGGCCGGCCGCGGCACGCGCGTGCAGCCGCTCACGCGGAGCATCCCGAAGCCGATGCTCCCGATACTCAACAAGCCCGTGATGGAGACCCTGATCGATCTGCTGCGCGACCACGGCGTGAAGCAGATCGTGATCAACACCAGCTATCTCTCCTCCGAAATCGAATCCTACTTCCGCGACGGCGCCCGCTTCGGCGTGGAGATCGCCTATTCATTCGAAGGTTTTCTGCGCGGAGGACGGCTGCAGGACGAGCCGCTCGGTTCCGCCGGCTCCATCCGCCGCATCCAGGATCATTCAGGCTTCTTCGACGAGACCTTCTTCGTGCTCTGCGGCGACGCCCTGGTCGATCTCGATCTGACACGGATGGCCGCCGAGCATCGCCGCCGCGGCGCCATCGCTTCGATCGCGCTGGCGGAGGTCGATCGCCAGGAGGTCTCCAGCTACGGCGTCGTGGTCACCGATCGTGACGGCTGGATCCGCGATTTCCAGGAAAAGCCCGCGGTCGCGGACGCTCGCAGCAACCTGGTCAACACCGGCATCTACCTGTTCGAGCCCGAAGTGGTGAACCGCATCCCGCGGCAATTTCCGTACGACCTGGGAAGCAAGGTCTTTCCGGCGCTCGTCGCCGAGGGCGCGCGATTCCTGGGAGTCCAGATTCCCTTCGAATGGCTGGATATCGGCAAGACTACGGACTACTACCGTGTGGTGCAGCTTGCGCTCTCCGGGAAGGTGCCGCGCCTCAAGCCCCACGGCCGCGAGATCGCGCCGGGTATCTGGATCGGACCCAACGTCCGCCTGGAGACCACCGTCGAGATGGTTCCGCCGGTCATGATCGGCGGCAGTTGTGCCATCAAGGCCGGCGCGCGCATCGAAGGTCCGTGTCTGGTCGAGGCCGGATGCACCGTCGAGAGCGGCGCGCGCGTGACCCGCAGCCTGCTGATGCCGTACACGCGCGTGGGTTCGCATGCCAACCTGGAAGACGCCATCGCGTGCGGGCGTTACTGCGTGAAATCCGACGGCACGGTGCTCGAAATCGCACCGGAAGACCTAGGCTGGGTTCTCTCCGATGCCCGCGAGACGCTCGCCGAACCAGCGCACGTCGGCGAGCTGCGCGAGATGCTGATGGCGCTGCAAGCACAGAGCCGGCGCCGACCGGACGGGCTATCTTAGACACCAAGATTCAGTGATAATTGGAGTCGGTCATCGACTCTTCGGTCGCGAACGAATCCTGACGGGGGGAACATCCTCATTCCCATATGGGGTCTAGACTCTCCCCATACAAAGCGCCCTGCCAGGAAGTATAATGTCGTGCCGACGAGGCTTCCGTGGACAGCGATCCTATTTCTTCCCCATCGCCGTTGACCAAGCGCAAAAAGCTCCGCACCGAGATCTCTCGCGTATTTTGGTGCAACCCCAAGCACAACTACCGCTTTGAACCAGCCACATTGCACTCGGTTATGCGAGGCGACCTGAGAGAGGCACGTGCTGGCTCGACGAGCTTTTTGAAGGCGGTATTGTCCTGCCGGACTTCGACAAGAACGAGCCTCGAGCCCTCACTGTCCTCCTGAGCGGTCCTCCCGGTACCGGAAAGAGCACTCTCGCCACAGAGTTCTGCGACCGGGCCTCGCGATCCAAGGATATACGACCAGAGGGGCTACGCTCACATTATTGGAAGCCTAGCAAATTATGTTGCTGATCGCGCAGCTGGCAAGCACAACGACGCAGCAGAAGCCGAGGTCACAGAGACGAAGCGGTTTGTGACAAGTCTCATGTTCGCTGTCGTTGCGACCGATCTAATCGGCAAGGCATTAGGCCCGGCGGGCCTGACGGCGAGAGCGCCCGCCTACGAACTAGGGCTGCTCGTTATTCTTGGGGCCTACCTGTTTCTACTCCATCATATCAGTCGACACTCTGACGAATGAATCTGAACCGCAGCCTTCAGCGATTGATTGCAGCTAGACACATGGTCGATTCTCAAATGGTCGATTGTTTGCGAGAGCTTAAAGTTGGGGAAGCGTAATGAGCTCGGCCAACTTTGAGGCTTTGAGACAACCGACTCCTGAATGCGAGCTGTAGTCGTGAGACGTCGTCTTCCGCAAGTGGACTTCGTCCCTGCCGGAAGCGCCGCCCGTTTCGGCGTGGAGATTGCGTGCTCCTTCGGGGCATTCTGTGCGAGGGGCGGCTGTACTGGAGAACTCTAATTATGGCTGGTAGAGATTCCGGGGGGCAGGTCAGCACGATGTGCCGGTCGATGCCGCCAGCTCCATGCGCAGCATCCAGGATCAATCGGGCTTATTCGACGAGACCCCCTTCGTGCTCTGCGGAGCCCGCGGGTTCGATGTCGACCTGACGCGCATGGGGGCCTATCAGTTCGACCGCGCCCGAAACGGATCGGCAGGAGGTTGCGATGCGGAGTGACGGTCGCCTTTTGTCGCGGAGGCTCGCAGCGGCCTGATGAACACGGGCATGTACATGTTCGAGCCCGAAGTGGTGACTCCCGCGACAAGTTCCCTGCGACGTACTGGTGGGAAGTCAAGTCTTCCTGGCCCCGGTTGACAAGGGCGCGCGCTTTCTGACATCAGATCCGCGCAAGCGTGATCAGCGGCTCGCGGGCAGCGCGAACGCCACGTAAGCCCCGGAGATCCTCTTCTGCGTGGCCGGAGTAAGGCCCGCCTGAGCGGAGGCGCAGAAGACTATGAACTCGCGGCCGCCGATCTCGTAGACGGCGGGAATGCCTTCCAGGGCGGCGTCCACTTCGCGCTGCCAGAGCGATTTGCCGGTGTCCACGTCGAATGCGCGGACGGTACGATCCCGCGTTCCGGCGAAAAGCAACCCGCCCGCGGTGACCACCGGACCCACCTTCGGATAATGCGCGCCCGTGTCCTTAATGCCTTTGGCGGCAAGATCCGGCACCTCGCCAAGCGCGATCTTCCACTTGATGGTCCCTTCGTTCAAGTCGTAAGCAGTGAGCGACGACCACGGAGGCGAGATCGGAGACAGCCCGTTGGACGCGGTCACCAGGTTGAATCCGCTGGTGTAGCGCGTGCCAGTGGCGTCGGGCACCAGCTTCAGGATCGCCGGCAGATCCTTGGAGACCACGTAGAGCATGCCGTTCGCCGGCTCCACGGCCGCGCCGCCCCAGTTGGCCCCGCCGTTGTTCCCCGGCATCTGAATGGTGGGCCGCAGGCCGGGCGGCGTGAACAGACCTTCGTTGCGCGCACTCAGAACTTCGTCGCGGAAGCGCGCGCGATCCTGCGGGTCCATGTACGGATTGAGGTCGTCCGCGGTGAACTTCTGGCGCGCGAACGGCGGAGGCTTGGTGGGAAACGGCTGCGTGGGCCACGTCTCTTCGCCAGGCATGTCGGTGCGCGGCACGGGCCTCTCCTCGATGGGCCAGAGCGGCGCGCCGGAGACGCGGTCGAATACCCAGACGAAGCCCTGCTTGCTCAACTGCGCCACTGCGTCGATCGCCTTTCCATCGTGGCGGACCGTCAGGAGCTTCGGCGCGGTGGCATCGTCATAATCCCAGATGTCGTGGTGGACCATCTGAAAGTGCCACAGGCGCTTGCCCGTGCGCGCATCTAGCGCCAGCAGCGAATCGGCGAACAGGTTGGCGCCCTTGCGGTCGGCGCCGTAAAAATTGTATTTGGCGCTGGCGGTCGGAGCATAGACGATGCCGCGCGCCTCGTCGAGCGAAAATTCACCCCAGACGTTGGCGCCACCCACGGTTTTCCAGGCGTCGGGCGGCCAAGTCTCGTATCCGAACTCGCCGGGATGCGGAATGGTGTGAAAGGTCCAGACCAGCTTGCCGGTTCTCACGTCGAAGGCGCGGATATCGCCGGGCGCGGAGCCGTATCCCTGGTTCGTGGCCGAGCCGAGGATCAGCAGGTTCTCGAAAACGCGTCCCGGCGTGGTGGATTGCACCAGCGTGAGCAGCTTGGGATCGCGCCCGAGCCCCTCCTTCAAATCGACGCGCCCTCCTGTCCCGAACGAGAGGATCGGCTTGCCGGTGCGCGCGTCGATCGCCTGTAGGGCGTGGTTGGCGCAGAACAGCAGGCGGCGGTCCGTGCGGTCCTTGCTCTCCCAGTAGTTGATGCCGCGATTGGTGATGATGGCGGCCGGCGGATCGGGAGCGTACGTCCAGATCTCCTTGCCCGTAGCGGCATCCAGGGCGACAATCGAATTCTTCTTCGCCAGCACGTACAGCACGCCGTCCACCATCACCGGGTTGAACGAATACTTCATGCCGTCGCCGATGGGATAGGTCCACGCAATGTCCAGCCTGCCGACATTGGATCGGTTGATCTGCTTGAGCGCGGAATACTGCGCGGAATCGCCGCCGCCGGCATAATCGCGCCAGGTGGTGTGATCCTGGCCGGCGGCGTACGCGACCGTGAATAAGGCGAGGATCGGCAGAAGGTGTTTCGGTTGGCTCATGCGGGTGGGTTCTCTCATTGTGCGGTGTACAGCTTGACGTTGGCGGTGGAAGCGCCCGCGCAGGCAATATCGGGCTTGCCATCGGCGTTGAAGTCGGCGATCTTGCAGTCCGCCGCGGCGATACCGCCGGCGTCCAGGACGTGCCTTGCCCAGCGCTCGCCGGTGGCATCGTCCGCGGTGAAGACGTAGAGTTGGAAGCCCTGTCCGCGGAAGCCGGCGACGATCTCGTCGCGTCCGTCATGGTTGAGATCGCCCACCGCCAGCGCATGGCCGTTCACCATGCCGCTCTCCAGCACGTGTCGCTGCCACCGCTTGCCGTGCTCGGTGTAGACCACCACCTGGTTTCCGTGCCACGGCTCGATCGCCGCGATGAAGCGGCTCTTCCCGAGATGGCCGATCTTGATTTCGCTGCTGCCGCACTGCGGACAAGGCCGCGGGTCGCCTTTTGATATCTCTTCGATGCGCCCGGGGAGGAAGACGCGAATGCCCAGAAAGTCCGCCGTCATGAGTTGTTCACCGTGCCCGTGCCAATGTACCGGCGTGATGCTGTGCAGAATGCCGCGGGGCTGTTCGGTGAAAACGGTGCGCTTCCATTCGCCGGGGTGGTACAGGTAAACCGGAACATTGTCGGCGTAATCCGGTGGTTTCGCCTTGAGCCCGATCATGGGCGCCACCAGGAGTACCTTCTTTCCGTCGCCCTTGAGGTCGATCCAGCGCAGGCGGTGGACCGTGGGGATGCGGTCGATCTCGCGCGCGGTCCAGGGCTCCCGCGGGTCGGACCCGCTTTTCAGCACGAGCACGTTGCCGATGCTTCGCGCCGGGTCCGTCTCGAAGTGATAGCCCATGGCGATTTCCGGGACGCCGCAGCCGTCGTAATCGAAAACGTCGAGGTTAATCGTGCGCGGAACGTCCTTCACCAGGACGTGCCGCTCCCAACCCGGATTCTCGTACCACGCGAGTTCGGTGCCCCGCTCATCGACTACGATGAGGTCGGGCTTGCCATCCCGGTTCAGGTCGGCGACGACAATCTGGTAGCCCATGTTGATGCCGTGGGTGACGGTGCTCTCGCGAAACGGCGGGAGGTCGGCCGCCGATAGAGTCACTGCCATCGCCAGAAGCATCACGGGGCAACGCATCCCTACACTATAGCCGCAGGCGGCATCCGGGGCGGCTTTGTTGCACGGTCGAATTAAATATGATCTGCTGTTACCCATGAAGTCAGGATTTCCGCCAATTGTGGCCGCCGTGTTCGCGGCGCTCCTGTCCGCGCAAACCGGCGTGGATACCAAGAACTGGACCACCGACGACGATCACAAGAACATGCTCGACCAGCTTGGCATCAAGGCCCTTCGCCCGGGCCCGAGCGGCAACGAATCGGCGCCCAACCATGCGAACTATGACGAGTCCACGGCGAATCCCTATCCGGATCTTCCCGATGTGCTCACGCTCAAGAACGGCAAGAAAGTCACGACCAAAGACATGTGGTGGAATCAGCGGCGGCCGGAGATCGTCGAGGATTTCGAGCGCGAAGTGCTGGGCCGCGTCCCCAAGGATGTTCCCAAAGTGACCTGGGAAGTTACTAAGACGGCGGAAGCGACCGTAGCTTCGCATCCCGTGATCGGAAAACAACTCCTTGGCCACGTGGACAACTCGTCCTACCCCGATATCAAGGTCGATATCCAGATGACGGTGGTGATTCCCGCCGGCGCAAAGACTTCGGCGCCGGCCATGATGATGTTCGGCGGGCGGACCATTCCGGAGATCGCCTTTCCCGCACCGGTGTTCCCGGGCCGCGGAGCGTCCGGCAAAGGCCCGGCTGGTCCGCCGCCGGGCGCCGACCCTCCCGCGATCGAACAACTCGTCGCGGATGGCTGGGCGGTGGTGACGATCAACCCCGGAAGCATTCAGGCCGATAACGGCGCCGGTCTGACCAAGGGCATCATCGGCCTGGTGAATAAGGGCCAGCCCCGAAAGCCGGACGATTGGGGCTCGCTCCGCGCCTGGGCCTGGGGCGCGTCGCGCGGCCTCGACTACCTGGAGACAGAAAAGGCGATCAACGCCAAGCAGGTCGGCATCGAAGGCGTCTCGCGCTACGGCAAGGCTGCCCTGGTGACCATGGCCTTCGACACCCGCTTCGGGGTCGTGCTGATCGGCTCGTCAGGCGAAGGCGGGGCCAAGCTGCATCGCCGCAACTGGGGCGAGGCGGTGGAGAACCTGACCGGCTCCGGCGAATATCACTGGATGGCCGGCAACTTCCTCAAGTACGGCGCCTCCGAAGCTACCTTCGGCGCCAGGACGCCCGGCGACCTGCCGGTGGATGCGCACGAGCTGATCGCTCTCTGCGCCCCGCGGCTCACCTTCGTCAGCTACGGCGTGCCGGAGAAAGGCGATGCCAAGTGGCTCGATCATCAGGGCAGCTTCATGGCCGCGGTCGCGGCGCAGCCGGTCTTCCGGCTTCTCGGTGCGAAGGACCTGGGAGTGAAAGAGGACTATCACACCGCGAAGATGCCGCCGGTGAATGTCGGCCTGCTCGACGGACAGCTCGCGTGGCGCCAGCACGATGGAGGGCACACCGACGGGCCGAACTGGAAGTACTTCATCCCTTGGGCCGACAAGTTCCTGCATCACGAGGGTGCGGCGGCACGCCCATGAAGCTTCTGCTTGCGTTCGCCGCGATCGGCTCCCTGCTATGGGCACAGGCCGACCGGCCGGTTCCGCGATCGGACAGGAACTCCCAGATCGCGCACGAACAACTCCTGGCGAAAGCCAAACAGGGCCGCATCGATATCTACTTCGAAGGCGACTCCATCACGCGGCGCTGGGGCGCCACCGACTATCCCCAACTGCTGGAAAATTGGAAGAGCAACTTCTTCGGCTGGAACGCAGCGGATTTCGGGTGGGGCGCCGACCGCGTGGAGCACATCCTCTGGCGTCTGGGAAACGGCGAGCTCGATGGCGTGAACCCGAAAGTGATCGTGCTGCTTGCCGGGACCAATAACGTCGGTGACCGGGCGCCTGCGGCGGGAGTCGAAGCCACGGCGGAAGACGTGACCCGGGGCCTTCAGGCGATCCTGCGCGTCATGCAGTCCAAAGCGCCCGATGCCGTGATCATCCTGATGGGCATCTTCCCGCGCAACGACAACATCGACGTGATGCCGGTGATCGACCGGATCAACGCCAACCTTGCGACCATGGCCGACGGCCGGAAGATTCGCTACCTCAATATCAACGATAAGCTCGCGGACCGCGAAGGGAAACTCTATGAGGGGATGATGAATGCCAACGACAAACTTCATCCCGCGTTGAAGGGCTACCAGGTTTGGGCGGATGCCCTCAAGCCGCTGTTCACGGAGCTGCTCGGTCCGCCGGCGAGCGAAGACCACGCGCCCCCGCCCACCGGTGACCCATCCGCCCGCCGCTGACTACGTCTTGACGGTGTGGAACTCCCAGCCCTTGCGGAACACGGGCTTGAGCAGCTTGTTGGCCTCCAGGTTGTTGGTGATCCGCATCTTGTCGGGATCGTACTCGAGCTTGCCTTCGTAGCGGAGCGCGATCACGCCCAGCAGCATCCACTCGACGAACGGCGCCGCCACGTCGAAATTGGAGCAGGCCGGATCTCCGCCCTTGCAGGCGCGGATGAAGTCGCGCATATGCCCGGGCGACCGCGTCAATAGCGGCGGCGGCATGCGGTAGTCCTTCATCTTCTCCACGGGAAGCAGGCGCGTGATCTCGCCGTAGGTGCCGGTGGTCAGCATGCCCTTATCGCCGACGAACAAGCTGCCATCCGGGGTCGGGAAGCGGAGCTGGTCCTTCGATGCGGCCTTCAGCGCTTCGAACTCAGCCTCGTTGAAGACACGGCCCGGGGACCGGAAGTCGAAGCCCGCGTTCATGCCCATGCCGCGTCCGAATCCGCCGGGGCCGCCTGTTCCGCCCGGCGCGCCGGGTGCACCTTGTGCTCCGCCTGCGCCTCTGCCGGCGCCGCCGCGTCCCGCGCCCATCAGCGACGGCGGATCGCCGATCCACTCTCCCTCCGGAACGCCCTCGATCTTGGGGCTCTCCTTCAGGCCGTCGTACCAGAACACCTTCAGCGCCGGCATGTCCTCGTACGGCGCGAAGTCGTAGCGGATGACCGACATCTTGGGGAACATGAAGGAGCTGACGCCTTCCTTCTTGATGCACTCCACGCCGACGATCTTGCGCTTGGAGAGGTGCAGCGCCATGTTCGGCGCGCCCAGGATGTGGCACGCCATATCGCCCAGCGCCCCGCAGCCGAAATCGTAAAAGCCGCGCCAGTTGAACGGCTGGTAGAAGAAGCCGTCCCAGCGGTCGGGCTCGGTCTTGCCGCCGGCAGTGAAGGGCCGCTCGGCCGCGACGCCGAGCCACAGATCCCAATCCAGCGTCGGCGGGACCGGGTCGGGAGGCGGGATTTCGGTGAGCCCCTGCGGCCAGAGCGGACGGTCGCTCCACGCGTGGACTTCGGAGACCTTGCCGATATCGCCGTTCCAGACCATCTCTGCGCATTGGCGCGTGCCCTCGTTCGAGTAGCCCTGGTTGCCCATCTGGGTGGCGACTTTGTATTTCGCCGCCGCCGCGCGAAGCTGCCGTGCTTCCCAGATGGTCCGCACCAGAGGCTTCTGCACGTAGACGTGCTTGTTGCGCTCCATGCACCAGACGGCCGCGGTGGCGTGCATGTGGTCCGGCGTGGCCACGATCACCGCGTCGATATTGTTGGCTTCCTTGTCCAACATCTTGCGGAAATCCTTGTACCGCGTCGCCTTGGGGAAGCGCTCGAAGGTGCGCGCCGCCCGCCGGTCGTCCACATCGCAGAGCGCGGCGATGTTCTCCGTCGGCGCCGCCGCGCCGATGTTCGACGCGCCCTGTCCGCCGGACCCGATGGCCGCGAAATTCAGCTTCTCGTTGGGCGACTTGTATCCCAACGCCTTCAAGGATGGCGTGCTGCCGAACCCCGCCGCCGGAACTGCGCCGGCCAGCAGGCTCCCATAAAAGAAATGCCGCCTCGAAATTGCCATTTATCCTGACCTCCTATGCGAGACAACTCTTCACATACGCGAGGCACTTCTTGGCCTCGGCGATGATGTCCGAATCCGGCGGAATCGGGTACTCCAGTTCCAGGTTCGCCGGGAAACCATATTTTTCCTTCTTCAGCAGTTGTAGCACCTCTTTGATCGGTGTGTCGCCGGTGCCCCACACTGCCACGTTCGGCCCGTGATCCTTCTTCCGGTCCTTTACATGCAAATTGGTGATTTTGGCGTGGTGCTTCTGAATGAAGGCCACCGCGTCGTACCCCGCGGCGGTGAAGTGTCCGATATCCAGGTTCACGCCGTTGTACTTCCCGTAGGCCATCAGCGTGTCGTAGCTTTCGAGAGTGGCCGTCTGGTTCGGATCGTTAGTGGCGTCGTGTCCGTGATACCCCACGAGCAGCTTGTGCCTGTCCGCCACCGGCGCGATCCGCTTGGCCATGGTCAGCGTGGTGCTGGTGGTGATGCCCTTGACTCCAAGCCCTTTCGCCATCGCGAAGCCGTATTCGATGTCGTCGTCCGTCATGCTGTCCTGCATGTTGTAGCAGAGCAACTGGACGTCGACACCGGAGTCTTTGAATTTGTTCGTGACCTTTTTCCAGGTATCCGGCCCGGTCGATTTCCGCCAGTCGGCGAGTTTCGCCATGGCCGCTTTGCGCTCTTCCTGCTGTTCCGGAGTCAACTGGAACCGTCCGCCGCCGCGGCGGCCTTCACCGGGAGGTCCGCCCGCGGGTGGCGCTCCAGCGGGAGGTGCGCCGGCGCCGGCAGGAGGCGCGGTCGCCTGGGCCCGTCCACCGCCGCCGCCCGCACCGCGCCCAAACGTCGGCATCGCCGGAGCGCCGGCCAGCGACTCGCAGTGGTTCGACATGAGCTCAGCCTCGCCCAGGCCGATCTCCACGTATGCGCGGATGATTGCCTCCGGATCCGGCGCGGCGATCCGGTTGAAGCTGTAAGTGATCGCCCCGATCTGTACGCCGCCGAATTTCGAATCGATCATTTTCGCGCCAAAAGCCTTCGCCAGCGGCGCGGACGCCAGCGCGATCTTCGCGATATCCCGTCTTGTGAACTCCATGGTTCTCCTTTCCGATTACACGTCCCGCCTGCGTCTCCCGGACAGGACATCCAATTTGAATGGGCTGTACCTGCCTATGACATTATCAGCTTTCAGCCCCGGAAATTCGGAGATACCCGGCGGTTCTTAGACGACCCACGAAAGCTGCCGCCGCACCGGTCCGCTCCGCCGCCTGCTGAACGAGCGCAAGCGTTGCGGCGGCGGCGCAAGCTCCACCACGTTGGCGGCTGCGCCTTTCCGGGTGAGTTTCGTGTTCAGCGTACGCTCG
>DATJYJ010000070.1:0-18161 GCA_035578025.1 Verrucomicrobiia bacterium | reverse complement strand
GAGACGACGAGATCGCCGATGGCCCCGGGGCGGATCACGAGGCGGCGCAAGGGAACCCCCCGGTGAAGCAAGACGGAGGAGGGAGCAGTGCAGCGGATACAGGCATCACTCACCTCCGGATTCCAGGTTTAGCACGGGCGCACCGCCGCGGTGGGTCCGGCCAAAGTGATGTCAACTCATCGGCTTTACCGGGGTTGGGCGATTCTGCTACCCTAAAAAAGTTGAATTCATAACAATATAGCCCACCCGGCGCGGCCGGGAACCTGCGGGCGAGAGGTTCACATGTCAGGCCATTCCAAATGGGCCACCATCAAACACAAAAAGGCGGCACTGGACGCCAAGCGCGGGAAAGCCTTTACCCGCCTCATCAAAGAGATCACCATCGCCGCCCGTAGCGGGGGCGATCCGGACGGCAACCCGCGTCTGCGGACCGCCATTCTCGCCGCCAAGGCCGTATCGATGCCTGCGGACAACATCAAAAAGGCCGTCATGCGCGGCACCGGCGAACTGGAAGGGGGGCAGATCGAAGAGGTCATGTTCGAAGGCTACGGACCCGGCGGCGCGGCCGTCCTGGTCAACGTGGCTACCGACAACCGCAATCGCACCGTCAGCGAAATTCGCCATTTGTTCAGCAAGAACGGCGGAAACATGGGCGAGCAGGGCAGCGTGGCGTGGATGTTCGAGCGCAAGAGCCAGATCTTCGTTCCGGCTGACAAGGCCGGCGAGGATCAGCTCATGGGAATCGTGCTCGACGCCGGCGCCGACGATCTGCGCAGCGAGGGCGAGCGCTGGGAAATCCTCTCCGCCCCCGAAGCTCATGAAGCCGTGCTCAAGGCGTTGGAGGCCAACGGGATTCCGCACGAAGACGCATCCATCGCCTTCGTGGCCAAGAACCTGATCAAGCTGGAAGGCAAGAACGCCGGCGGGATGCTGCGGCTGAGCGAGGCGCTGGAAGAGCACGACGACGTGCAAAACGTTTACTCCAACTTCGATATCGACGAAAAGGAGTTGGCGGCACTGGCGGAATAACGTGCGGGTGCTGGGCATCGATTGCGGGTCGGAACGTACCGGCTACGGCGTAATCGAGAGCGACGGGCAGACGCACCGCATGATCGCTTCGGGGGTCATTCGCACCAGTCCCAGGTGGCCCTTCGAGCGGCGGCTGAAAGAGATTGCCGGGGGGTTGCGCGGCCTGTTGCGGGAGTTCGCTCCCGAGAGCGCCGCCGTGGAAGAGGTATTTCATTCGGCCAACGCCAAAACGGCGTTGAAGCTGGCGCACGTGAGAGGAGTCGCCCTGCTCTCCATCGCGGAGGCCGGGGTGGAGCTGGCGGAGTACTCTCCGCTGGAAGTAAAAATGAGCGTCGTGGGATATGGCCGGGCCGAAAAGAGCCAGGTGCAGTTGATGGTGCGGTCGCTGTTGCAGTTGCCGGAAGCGGTTGCCAGCGAAGATGCGGCCGACGCGCTGGCCATCGCCATCTGCCACGCCACGCACGAAGCCACCAGCCGGAGGCTGGCACGGGAAGTCCGATGAAGCTGACTCTGCTGCTGTTATTCGCAGGCGCCATGTTCGCGGGAGACCAGCCGCGACTCTTTTATTCGAAGGCTTTCCCCGGAAGCGTGCCGGCCTACGTGCAGGTGACGCTCGACCCCGACGGGCAGGTGGATTATCGCGAAGCGCCGGACGACGAGTTCCCGCTCAAATTCAAACTGACGGCTGCCGAAACCACCGAGGTTTACGGCCTGGCCGAGAAGCTCGACTGGTTCAAGCATCCGGTCGAATCCGGACTCAAGGTCGCCTTCATGGGCACCAAAACGTTTCGCTGCGAGAAGGGTGGCGAGAAGCACGAGGTACAATTCAACTACTCCGAGGACCCCTCGGCGCGCAGTTTGTGGGACTGGTTCGAGCGCATGACCGAATCGGCGCAGCATCGCGTCGACCTCGATCGCGCGGCCAAGTACGACAAGCTGGGCGTGTTTAAGGCAGTGTCGCAGCTCGGCGCGGCCATCGAGCAGAAGCGGCTGGTGGGGCTGGAGCAATACCTGCCGACGCTCGACCGGATCATCAAGAACGAGACCTACATGCACACCGCCCGGGTGCGCGCCTCTGAAATCGCCGAATACATCCGCGGCGCGGTGCCGGCGCAATAACTCACCAGGGGTCGCTGAATCTCGGGTCGGTCAGCAACTCGCGATCCGTCAAACTCTCCAGGAACGCGATCAGGTCTTTCTTGTTTTGGACCGTCAACGGGAACCCCGTCAGCCGCTGGTCCTTGTGCGGATTTTTCGGGGCGCGGCCGCCGGCGGCGTAGTGGTCGATCACATCCGCCAGCGTAACCACGCTGCCATCGTGCATATACGGCGCGGTCAGTGCTACGTTGCGGAGCGTGGGGGTCTTGAATTTCTGCGTCTGCGAGGGCGAAAGCGCGGTGTTGTGGTACAGCCCGTCGCTGAAGTTGAAGCCATTGTGGCAGCGGAAGCAGCCGGCCGACGGGTCGGTGAAGAAGACCACCTCGCCGCGCCTGGCGGATTCGGAGATCGCATCGGTCACGCCGCCGAAATGGAAGCGGTCGTAAGGCGAGCGCGCGGATACGATCGTACGTTCGAAACTTGCCAGCGCCTTGGCGACGTTATCGAGGGTGTAGGGATCGCGGTCGCGGGGAAATGCTTTCGGGAACAGGCCGCCGTAGACCCGGTCGCAGCGGAGTAATTCGAGGAAACCCTGCTCGCGTCCTGCCAGGCCCAGCTCGACCGGGTGTTCCGACATCATGGGCACCAGCGCCTGCCGCTCCAGCGAGCGCATCGACGGATCGCTCCAGGTAAAGACCGTGCTGAAGGCCACGTTCACCAGGCTCATGGCGCTGCGCGGGTGGGCCTGGCCGGTGGCCCCTACGCTCACGGCGCGCCCGTCGGTGAATGCGAGTTCCTGGCGGTGGCAGGATGCGCAGGATTGCGTGCCGTTCACGCTCATGCGCCGGTCATAGAAAAGGTAGCGGCCGAGCAGCGCCTTATCGCCGCTCATCGGGTTGTCCGCCGACGCCCCCGGCTTCGGAAGATAGCTCTGCGCCAAAACGGCGAAGGCGGCGAGAAAACTAGATACGAATGCGAACCGCATTCGACACACGCCCGTCGAGGTGGCACATCAGGTCGGTTTCGCCAATGTCACGCAGGCCGGCCGGAAGCTCGATCGTGACCTGGTCTTTCCCGGGAGCGTCCGAGGGGCCGTAGGAGAGGACTCTGACGCGCCTGCCGGCGACCGTGACCTCGATCCGGCTGGCGGACCGGGCGTAGCGGAACCCGCTGGCGTGCAGGACGACGCGAGTTACCGAGCCCTCCGCCATCGGGACCTGCAACGTGCGGCAATTGCCGTAGCCCCCGCAAGCCGAAATCGGCGCGCGCACGGTGCGGCCGTTGGCGAACGTCTGGATGGCCTCGCCTTCGGCCGGTCCGCGGCAACTGACTCCCGTCCACATTCCCGGGGCGGTCTCGGCGATGGTCATGGGCGCGCTCGTGCGGCTGCCGTCCTCGCGCACGATGGTCATTCGCGCCGGGCCGAGCGCGGATTCCCCAGGCACGACGAAATTGATCTGGCCCCAGCCCGCCGAGGCCCACAGCAGACGTGCGGGCCGCGACGCGCCTTTCGAATCGGTCACCTGCACCGAGACTCCGCCCAAACGGAACGGCAGTCGCGGAGCCTTGGCTTCCGCATCGCGTTCCGCCATCACCGGGCCGTAGGCGATGGCGAATCCGTCGCGCGCCACGTCGATTCCACCCGCGGCGCTCACTACGAACAGGCCGCGCTCTTCGGTCCCGCGCAGCCACGCCTCCACCACGCGGCCGAGCCCAGGCTGCGGATACTTCACTTCCCCGCAGGTCCAGCCGTCTTCCAGAGAAGTGGCATCCTGCAGTGAGAAATCTTTGATCAGTTTGCCCGGCTCGTAGGTCGAGACGGTCCAGGATACGCGCCGCATATCGAAATCTTCCAGAAAAGCGCGCACCATGCCCGCCACTTCCGCCGGGTCGGAGGGCAGCTTCGAACACGCGGCCGCATTACTCAGTTCGAGGTCCCAACCGGTGGCGGTTACCGGCGCGATGGCCGCGAGCCGCCCAAATTCCGGCCGCGGGCCGTCGAACCTGGGTGCGATTTCGTAAATCACGTTGGCATCATCGAGCAGCGGCGCCGAATCGGCGTTGTCGGTCCATAACATGGCAACTACCGGCTGCGCTGCCCCGGCGGCGCGGACCGCGCGCACCAGGTCGTTCATCCTCTCGCGCCAGGCACCCCATCCCTCGGACGAATGCTCATCCGCCACCGGATCGAACATCACGTTGGCATAGCTTCTGAAATACGCCGCGCACTTTGCCCAGAACTCGGTCGTGCCGCCGCGTGCCGCCAACACCACCAGCAGATCGGCATCGTTGGCGCGTTTCACCACCTTGGCCAGGGCGGAGAAGTAGCCGGGGCGCGCGCTCTCGGCCGCGTTCAAAGGCAGCCGCACGGTGTTCATGTTGAAGCGCAGGCGGATGGCGCTAAGGGACGTTGCCGAGTGCGGGCCGTAGTCCAGGCCGCCGCGGCTGTCGTAGGCGGCGGTCTCCGGGCGAAATTCGAGGAGCTGCGTTCCGCGCATCAGGAAGGGACGGTCGTGCGAATCCAGAATCGCGTTGCCGGCTATGTGGAACGGGCCGGCGGGCGCGGGAGTTAACTGTTGTTGCGAGGCGAGTAAGTTGGAGGTTAGAAGGAGAGTGGCAGTTACCCAGGGTTTCATGGCGGGAGTATAACAAACACCCCGCCCGAGCGCCTCTCCCCAAACGTGCGAAACTTCACCCGGCTGGGCTTACCGCAGGATGCGGATTCCGCCGTTGCTGGTGCTCAGATCGATCAACGGGCCGCCGCTGCCGATGGCTCCTTCCAGATGATGTTTGCTGATTTCGCCGCGCATGCGCATTTCGAAATCGGAGCTGATGGAGCCGTTGCTGGTCTGGGCGCTCAGGTTCGCGTTGAGATCGGCGGGCAGGCGCACGGTGATGCTGCTGTTGCTGGTGTGGGCGCGCACGGGGCATTGGGCACCCGGCGGCAACGTGAGATCGATGCTGCCGTTGGAGCTCTGCACCCGTACCGAATCGCCGGCGCGCGCGATGGACGCGTGAATACTGCTGTTGGAAGTGGTTGCTTCCAGCCCGCCGCGCAGCCCATCGACACGAATGTGCCCGTTGGAGGTGTGCGCCTCGACCGGCCCCTCGTTATCCAGCACCTCGACCGAGCTGTTGCTGGTCTCGGCATGCAAATCCCCGCGAAGGTGCTCCACGTCGATGCGCCCGTTCGAGGTTCTCAGGCGCGCGGGTCCCGCGCCGTCCGATACGCGGATGGCGCCGTTGGACGTGGTGAGGTGATCGTAGACGGCGCCGCGAGGCACTTTTATCGCATACCGTACGCCGAAGTTGCCGTTGCGCATGGACGGCCGCACCGCACGGACCGTGATCGAATCGGGCTGATGATCGATATCGATGCGGATGGAGGCGGTATCCTCCTGCGAGCGGGCATACTTGGTGCCGCTGATATCGACGGTCTGCTGGTCCCAGGGGGAGATTTCGATGGACCCGTTGAAGCCCTCCACGGTGACCCGGCCTCCGGTTTTCAACGGATAACTATAGTGGAAATCCTCGGAATAGCGCTCCAGGCCGCCGAGGTCCTCAAAATCGCATCCGGTGAGTACCAGCGATGCCGCGGCAACCGCGGGCAGAAAAATGGTGGCGCGCATAGGTCTCCTCGTTCAGCTTATTACGCAGATGGGGGCCGGTTTGTTTCAAATTATTCCCGGCCAACCAGCCTGACCATGCTGATGTTGACGGAGAAGATCCGGTCGTCTTCCGGAATTGTCCAGGTGGGCGAGGCGGTGATCTCGACGGTGTACGTTTCCGCATCAGGCATGTCCGCTTCGATGACGAAAAGCCCGACGCGCTCGAGCGTGTGGCGCGCGACCCGCGTGCCATTGACCGTGAGTTCAACTACGGGATGGCCCTTTTCGAACTGCCCGGCGTGGGCGAAGCCGCGGACTCGCAAGCGTTGCGGATCCGGATTTACGCGGTGCAAAACGGCGGTGGCCCGGGCGCCGATCCATCGGTAACGGTTGCCGAATTCGCCCTCCAGGTCGGACCAGCCGTCGCGAAGGCGTTCGGAGTGGCCGGGAAGCGAGAAATCGATGACGTCCGCACGATCGCCCGGGTAGAGTTCGGCGCGGAGTTTGGTCGGGAGCAGGTTGTAGACGCCGCCTTCATCGGGAGCCCGATAGCCGCAAGGATGCGACAGGCCTTCGGCCTGGGACAGGCTGAAGGCCTGTCCCACACGACAATCGGGGCAACGCAGCAGCGTCTCGAACGGCGCCATGTCCCCGGCCGCCGGCGCCGTGCCCGCCTTACGGCACATGCCCGCCAGCGTTCCGCCCAGCAGCTTGGCGGCGCGCCAATCGGAGCGTACCGCGCGCTTCACGATGCGCTCTCCCCATCCGCGCTCGGGCACGAACAGCTCCCAGCGGACCTCTGCGAAATGGCGCGCCATCACGCGGCGCCAGTCGCCCAGGTACATGCGGTGGTTCTGGCGTATGCCGAAGCTCTCTTCCTGTTCGGCGCCGATCACGTCGCGCACCAGGTAGCCGAGCAGGCCCCAGTCGAAGAGCTTGCGCTCCCACGGCTTCATGCGGTCCTGGTAAGGAGCGCGATAGAGGCGCAGGGTGAGCCGGCGCCGCAGCGGCTCTTCTGTGAAAAGAAATACGCCGCCGGGCATGAGCACGCGGTTCACTTCGACGAAGACGCTCTCGATGTCCATGAACTGGCTGAGCACCTGGCAAGCCATGACGAAGCGAAGCGAGCCGTCGCGAAACGGAAGGTTGAGCGCGTCGCCGGCCACCCGTACCGGCGCACGCGAAAGCTTCCACCGGTCCATGAGCGCGATGCCGTGACGCAGGGCGTCGGCGGAGATATCCAGCGCGAAGCCCTCGCCGCCGAACTGGTTGGCCAGCATATAGCTGGTGTGCCCGGCGTTGGCGCCGATTTCGAGAAACGGCGTGATCGCGCCGATGAAATCGCGGTTCCGCTCCATGATGCGCGCGCGCCGCCGGTTTTCATCTTCGTAGTGCGCCAGAGCGCGCTCGGGCTCGCCGAGGGAGGCGAAGTTGTGAAACTCCACCTGGGCTCGCTTGACCGCGAACGACTGCGCGGCTTCGTCGTGAGTGCTCACCGCGCGATTTCTCCCGCGGTCATGCGCAGCGCGACCTTGCGGAGGTTGCGGATGTCTTCGCCCGGGTTGGCCGACAGTAGCAGCAGGTCGGCACGCGCAGGCGCGGCGAGGACGCCGGTCTCGCCATCGCGGAGGACGGTCGAGCTGTTGTGCGTAATGGCGGCGATCACGTCCTGGGGCGGGATGCCGGCGTCGGAGAGCAGCTCGGCCTCTCGCAGCGGGTCGCCGCCACCGGTAGCCAGTGCGATGGGCACTCCGCCGCGAAAGAGTTTATACGTATTGCGCTGGCAGACGGCCAGATCCTTGCCGGCCTGCACCAGCGCCGGGGCGAAGCTGATTCTCAGGTCGCGTAGCCTGGCGATGAAATCGGGGTCGATGGCTTCCGTGTCGCGGATCATGCCCACGAAGGCGGTCGCGCCGTTGGCAACCATCCATTCGGCATCGGCCAAAGTGGCAATGTGACCGACGATGGCGGTCTTGGCCTCGCGCGCCCTTTCGAACTCGGCTTCATCCTTTTTGAATAGATGAACGACGCCGGGAACATTCCGTCCCGAGCCGTCGTAGATGTCCACGATGGCCGGAACCAGAAATCGGCCCGAACCATCGATTTTGTCGGCCTCGGCCGGAATGGGAATGGCGGAGGCCGGGCCCGCCGCGCGGATCCTCTCGCCCGCGGTCACCACGACGGAATTGGTGACCGGCGGCCCGCCCGCGCCGTCCATGAGCACGGCCCCGATGATCGCCTTCATGTGGCTTTCTTCGGTGGGCTTGCAGCCTGCCAGGGCAAGGGCTAAGATGATTGGGATTTGTCGAGGCACTGGAACCTACTAACACATTATGACTCCCGAAACATTGAGTGCGAATGAACCGGAGCCGCAAGGGATGGGGGAAGCCTCGCGGCTGACCGGTGTATTTTTCGAGCCCACAAAGACGTTCGAGGACATCGCCGCGCGCCCGGGCTTCTGGGTGCCGCTGATTCTGATCGTTGTGGTCAGCCTGGTCTATCTGTACCTGTTTGCCCAGCATGTAGGCTGGGAACGGATGATCCGCCACCAGTTCGAGCTCAGCTCGCGGGCGCAGCAGATGACGCCCGAGCAGCGGGAGCAGGCGATCCAGGTACAGTCCCGCTTCACGCCCGTCTTTGCCTATTTTGGGGTCCTGCTCGGAATCCCGATTACCTACTTGATCTGGGCGGCGATCCTGCTCGGCATCGTCAAGGGCATCATGTCGGCGCCCGTCAGATTCAAACAGGCCTACGCGGCAGTCGTCTATGGCTCGCTGCCAGGGGTGATCTTCGCGATTCTGGCGATCGCGGTAATGTTCATGAAGAACCCGGAGGATTTCAATCTCCAGAACCCGCTGGTGTTCAATCCCGGTGCCTTCATGGATCCCGCCACCGGCTCGAAGTTCGTCTATTCGCTGGCCAGCTCGCTGGATCTCTTCACGTTGTGGAGCCTGTTCCTGATCGGCACGGGACTGAAAGCAGCCGGCGGCAGAAAGTTCTCGACGGGCAGCGCCATGACCGCGGTCTTCGTTCCCTGGGTGATCTGGACGCTGGGCAAGGCTTCTCTGGCGGGATTGTTCTGAAGGCCAAGGGCGGGACTCCGTTGGCCCTGGGCGACTACTCGCGGCATCCGTGGTTTGTCCACATGCCGAAGTTCTACGACTGGCTGAAACAGCTCATCAACGATCCGGCGGTGGAAGTGGTTCCGAACCGGGCTCAGGGGCGCGAGCCGGGTGCCCCGTCGCGAATCGATACTCCGATGTTCCGCGCCTTTGAAGCCGCGCAGCGGGCGGTGTTTCCCGATGCGATCACGCTTCCCTCCATGCTTACCGGCGCGACCGACAACGCCCAGTTGCGGACCAAGGGCGCCCAGGCCTATGGTTTCGGGCCCATCATCGACGAGAGCGAGGCCGCCGGAGGCGGAGGCGCGCACGGCGACGACGAGCGCCTGAAAGAGGCGTCCCCCTATAAGGAAGTGGAATTCATCTGGCGCAGCGTGCTGCCGGTTGTGGCTGCGCAGTAGCTCCGCGCGGGTGCGTCATCGCGGCGGGCCGGAGACGATCACTTTCACCAGAAACACCAACAGGGCCACGGCGGCGCCGGTGATGGAGTCGGCCGCGTAGTGATACCTGCCGGCGAAAGTGCCAAAGGCTATGCCGGTGGCGATGGCGACGAAGAGGAGGCCGATGGTCCACGGCGCGAGAGTCGCGATCACCAGCGCGGCGGCCACGGACGCGGCAACATGCGCGCTGGGAAATGTATTGGCGTGAATGCTGGCGTGCCGCAGGAGGTAGAGATTCAGGGCGCGGATCGGATTGTGGGGCAGCGGCGTCAGCCACGGCTCTTTGTAGATGCGCGGGGGCAGGCTCTGCAGGAAAGGCAGCAGGCAGTAGGAGGAGTAGGTGGAGATCAGGACGACGGTCCAGAAGTAATCGGCGTGGCGCGCGACGCGCAGGAGATAGAGCGTGGCCATGCTCATGGGGATCATCGGGTAGCACAGGACATAGGCCAGCTCGAGGGCGGCGGCGATCCAAGCGCCCAGGCGGCGGCTTGCGATCCAACGCAGGAGAGGGCCCACGAGACGCTCGTCGAGGCGCTCGAGGCGATCCTGAAAGGGCTGGTCGGGGCCGACGAAGAATTCGCCGGCCTGCCAGTAGACCAGGAGGACCAGGGAGGCGGGGAGCCAATCGCGAACCACCGAGGCGGGGAGGGGCGCCAGAAGGCGGGGCAGGACGTATGCCGAGGCGAGAGTGGCGGCCAGCGCGGCGATGCCGATGGCGGTGACTTTCAGGCGCCGGCGGCCCGCTAACGGGCGGAGCCACGCCAACGTCACGAGAAACGAAAACACGATGACGTGAATCCATTCGGCGGCGCGCATACAGTCTCGATCCTAACGCGCGGGGAAAGTATCGGAGAATGGTAGCAAGTGCATTGCACTCGGATCGATGTCCATTTTTGCGATTCTTCTTCTGTTTTTCGGCGTTAGCCAGGTGTATTGGGCGTGGCGGGGGTACCGGTTCGCCGCGGCACGAATCCGGCGGCGGGGGCGCCGGATCGCGGCGTGTGGCGCGGTGGCGCTGGTGTACGCGGTTCTGTATCAGTTCAACCTGGGGGCGTGGCGTGCAAGCGGGTCGGCGGTACACCTGACGGTGCGCGACGCGTTGGTTTCGGCGCCGTTTCTCTGGTGGGCGGCGACTTCTCTGTTCGGGTTCCTGGTAGTGATTCTGTTCGCGATTCCACGAGGACTGGTGTGGGCAGTGCGGCGCATGATGGCTGGCCCGGAGATCCAATCGCCGGCGCGACGCGGATTCCTGGAGCAAACGGCGACGGTGGCGGCGGGCGTGCCGTTTGTGGCCGGGGCTTACGGGCTGTTGTACGGAAGACTGAACCTTGAGATTACGCCGCAGACGATCCGGCTGCCGCGGCTGCCGCGCGCTTTCGAAGGGTTCCGGATCTGCCAGTTGTCGGATATTCACATCGGTCCGTTCATGCCGGCGGAGGAGATCCGGAAGTACGCGGCGATCGCGAACCAGCAGAAGGCCGACATGATCGTGCTGACGGGCGATTTCGTCACGTTCGACGGTAGCACGAAGGGCGCGGTGGTCGACGCGCTGCGCGGCCTGCGCGCGCCGTTCGGGGTCTACGGCTGCCTGGGCAATCACGATGCGTGGTGCGCGGTGGAGGACTCGATCACCGAGCTGTTCCGGCAGACGGGCGTGCGGATGCTGCGCGGCGAGCGAGTGCCCATCACCGCCGGGGGCGAATCGTTCAACCTGATCGGCGTGGACTTCCAGAGCCCGCGGCGGTTCGGACCTTCGCCGGCAGTGAAGAACCTGCTGGGGAACATCGCGGGGTTTGTGGAGCGCAACCGGACGAACATCCTGCTGAGCCACAATCCGGACACGTTCGACCGCGCCGCGGAACTGGGCATCGATTTCAGCCTGGCGGGGCACACGCACGGCGGACAGGCGGCGCTGGAATTCATCAGCCCGGAGATCGCACCCAGCCGGCTGGTGACTCCGTACGTGGCGGGCTGGTTTCACAAGCCCGGCGGGCAACTGTACGTGAACCGCGGGATCGGGACCATCTTCATTCCGATCCGCATCGGCGCGCCGCCGGAGATCACGGTGTACCAGCTCTCGCGTGGCGAGCCGGTATGAAGGGCGTGCGCAGGAGGCTGCGCGCGGTGAGCCGGCGGCATCGCGAGGTGCGGATGTTCGCGGCGGCGATGAAGCACCGCACGCGGCCGGTGGTGGCGCAGATCGTGCCGATCCGGCGCTGCAACCTGGCCTGCGCGTACTGCAACGAGTTCGATCATTCGTCGCAGCCGGTGCCGACCGAGGAGATGCTGGCGCGGATCGATAAGCTGGCGGAGCTGGGAGTGTCGGTGATCACGATCAGCGGCGGGGAGCCGCTGCTGCATCCGGAACTCGACGACATCATCCGGCGCATTCGGTCGCACGGCGCGCTGGCCACGCTGATCACCAACGCCTACCTGCTTTCGACCGAGCGAATCCGCGCGCTCAACCGTTCGGGGCTGGACTACCTGCAGATCAGCATCGACAACGTGGAGCCGGACGAGACGTCGATGAAGTCGCTGCGGGTGCTGGAGCGCAAGCTCGAATGGCTGGCGGAGGAGGCGGAATTCCCGGTCACGATCAACTCGGTGCTGGGGGTGGATGTGCGACAACCCGAGGATGCGCTGGCGGTGGCGCACCGCGCGCGGTCGCTGGGGTTTCACAGCACGGTGGGGATTGCGCACGACGGGTCGGGACAGAGCCGGGCGCTGCCCGAGCGGCAACTCGAGATCTACAAGGAGATCCGGCGGCTGGAGACCGGGGTCTTTTCGTTCGCGCATTACGACCGGTTCCAGGAAAATCTGGCGCGGGGAATGCCGAACGATTGGCACTGCCGCGCGGGGGCGCGATTTCTGTACGTCTGCGAGGACGGGCTGGTGCACTGGTGCTCGCAGCAGCGCGGGCATCCGGGCATTCCGCTGTCGCGGTACACGCGCGAGGACGTGGAGCGGCAGTATGCGATGGAAAAGGGTTGCGCGCCGCACTGCGGGATTTCGTGCGTGCATCAGACGGCGATGCTGGATCAGGTTCGCGAAAATCCGCGGGGCATGCTGGAGCAGTTGATCGAACGGCGTCGGGCCACGGATCCGGAGTTCCGGGCGCCGTGGCTGCTGCGGGCGATCGGGTGGGTGTTCCTGGATAATCCAGTGGTGCAGAGGGTTTTCGCGCGCATGCTCGGGCTGGGGTGATTCAGCGCGGGATTACCGGGAGGACGATGCGCGAGGGGTGCCTGGCGTCCATGTAGACGGTGTTTTCGGCCACCTGCCAGCGGCGGTTTCCGTTCAGCGGCTCGGCGGTGTTCGGGTTGACGTCGAAGCGGGGGAAGTTGCTGCTCGATATGTCGAGGCGGATGCGGTGTCCGCGCTGGAAGACCAGCGAGGTCGGATACATTTCGATGGTGAATTCCTCGGGCTGGCCCGGCTGGAGGAACTCCGCCTTGCCGGGACCGTGGCGGTAGCGGGCGCGCACGATACTGTCCGCGATGTTGAGGTCCACGCCGCCGGCGAAGTCTTTGTTCGGCGGATAGACGTCGATGAGTTTGGCAGTGAAGTCGGTGTCGGGGGCGTTGGAGGACGCCCAGAGCTTGACGATCAGGCGGCCGGTGACTTCGATGTTGGATTCGAGCGGCGGCGTCTGGAAGACCAGGATATCGTCGCGCGCGGAGAGGGGGCGGGAGTCGGTGCACAGCCAGAAATCGGGGCGGCAGCGCTGGTCGGCCGCACCCTGGAACATGAGCGTGCCCTGCGAGGAGACGTTGCCACCGAGGGTCGGCACGGGATTGTGGGGATCGAAGAGGAAGGTGATGGGCGCGCCGTTGGCGGAAGCGTCGGGCGAGAGCAGGCCGGCGGCGTGGAGGTAGTAGTTGGTGGGCTTGGCGCGCCCGAGGGGCCATTCGGATTCGTCGCGCCAGTGGCCCCCGACGAAAATTCGGCCCTCGGGAGTCTTGTGGGCATCACCGCCGCCCATGACGTAGATGCGGACGGGCGGCTCGCGGTCGACGCCGTTATCGACGCCTTTGAGCCAGTGGTCGTACCAGCGCAGGTGGAATGCCTGGAGGTCGAGGGCGGCGTCGGGGGTGAACTGGGCTTCGCCGGCGTAGCTGTGGTTTTCGGAGCTGTGAATCCACGGGCCGACGATCAGGCGCTGGAGGCTCCTCTTGGCCTTGCGGAGCTCGACGAAGTTGAGGTTGGCGACCTGGTTACCCCAGGAATCGTACCAGCCGGTCGTGTGGTATTCGGGGACGTCCTTGTATTCGGCGAGGTGATCGACCACGCTGGAGCCGGCGTTCTTCCAGAAGTCGTCGTAGTCGCCGTGGGCCATGGCTTCGGTGAGCCAGGCTTCGTAATCGGGAGCGAGCTTCAGCGGGGTGGTGCCGGGACGCAGCGGCAGGCCGCGCACGAATTCGCGGACGCGGTTGCCCATGTCGACGAGGGCGGGCGCGGCGGCGGGGTCGGTAGCGGCGCGCACGGCGGCTGGTGTCGCATTGGCGGATCCCGCGGCGTTGCCGAGGGTGAGGACCCAGTTGAACCAGCGGAGCTCGAAGGCGCCGTTGTGGCGGATGCCGTAGTAGCCGACATCCGACATGGCGTTGCGCGGCACCATCGCCTTGAGGTACGGCGCGCCGCCGATGGCGAGGGCGTGCTGCGTGGCGCCGCCATAGGATGAGCCCATGGTGCCGAGGTTGCCGTCGAACCAGGGCTGCTGGCCGAGCCATTTGGCGGTATCGACGCCGTCGTTGGGGTCGTCGCGGACGGGGAACCAGTGGCCTTCGGAGGCATAGCGGCCGCGGACGTCCTGGGCGATGACGATGTAGCCGTGGGGAACCAGGTAGCGCGCGGCGGAGATGACGGCGCTCTTGTTGTAGGGCGTGCGCTCTAGGACAACGGGGAACTTGCCTTCGGCGAGGGCGCCGTTGCGGGCGGGAAGGTAGATGTCGGTGGCGAGGCGGACGCCGTCGCGCATCGCCACCATCACGGTTTGCGGGGGGCTGACGTCGTAGGGAGGGCCGGACTGCGCGTGGAGAGAGAGCGCGATCAGGAATGGGGCGGTTACGAAACGCATGCCGGGCCTCCTATTCGGAAGAGGGTATCACGGCGTCAGCGGGGCGGGCCGGAAACCTGCTCCACGCTCCAGTTGCGGATGGACTTGATCTCGTCGGGAGGGATGTGGAGGAATTCGAGAAATTCCTGGTGCTCTTCGGGAGCGGATTTTTCGAATTCCTTGTGCCAGCGGCGCATGTCCTCTTCGCTGAAGCCGGCGGAACGCATGATGGAAACCCACTTTTCTTTGGTGACCACGTTGATTCTCCTCAATTGATTTGCACCCTTGAGCAGGCGCGCGATGGCGCGCTGGTGCTCGCGGAGGCGCTCGATGGCGGCGCCGATTTCGACGAAACGGCGCTGCAGAACGGCACCGGCATCGCCGGTGCGGGCGTCGAGCAGGGAACGAATATCGTGGAGCGTCAGGCCGGACTCGCGGTAGATGCAGATCTGGCGAAGACGGTCGAGATCCTTGTCGGAATACGACCGGTAGTTGCCGGAAGTGCGGGCGGGGCGCCGGAGCAGTCCGATGGACTCGTAATAAAGGACCGTGCTGCGCGAGAGCTTGCAGGCGCGCGCGAGACGGGTGACGGTTAGCGGCATCGTTCTTAGATTAGTCTGAACCCTGAAGCTTTAGACAGGTCAAGGGGGGAAAAAGGCATCAGGCTTCGGGCGTCAGGCGTCAGCGGGTTCGTCTGAAGATCAGGATATGTTGACGGGGGAGGTCTTCGAGGAGCTGATCTAGGCGGAACCCTTCGGGTTCCAGCTCGGCTTTGACACCGGCCACGGTCATTTTGTGCTCGGGACGGATGGGGACGCTGGGATCCTCGGCCCGGTATTCGAGAAGGACGAGACGGGCGCCGGGCTTCATGGATTCGCGGATTTTGCGGAGCATCTTTTGCGGCTCGGAAAACTCGTGATAGACATCCACCAGGAGTACGAGGTCCATGGCGGCGGGCGGAAGCTTGGGGTCGTCGACCGTTCCGAGGACGGGCTCGACGTTGTCGAGGTGCCGCTGGCGCATGTTACGCCGAAGAAGATCGAGCATCGCGGGCTGAATGTCGTTGGCGTAGACTTTGCCGCCAGGACCGGTGCGCTCGGCGAGACGCCAGGTGAGGTAGCCCGCACCGGCGCCGATATCGGCGATGGTCGAGCCTTTGGCGATGTGGATGAGATCGAGGGCGCGGTCGGGCTGCTCCTCGGCTTCGCGCTCGGGGCGAACGAGCCAATCGGCGCCCCCGACGCCCATGACGCCGGCATAGCGGCGGCCGGTGATCGGGTGGACACTCTGCGCGGCTAGGGTCGCAGCGAGCAGCAGGAGGCAGGCGAAGCGGCGCATCGGTCAGTTCGATTCGTTGACAGGGTCGATGTCAGTGGGCAGGTCCTTCAGGCCGTCGAGAGCTGGTTGCATCGTCGGGCGGATGACGCCGAGGCTGCCGAGCATGCGCTTCGCAGCGGCGTAGTTGCCTTCGGCTTCGAGAGTGAGCAGATCGTGGGTGAGAGCGCGGACGCCGTCTTTGATTTTGGCGAAATCGATCGCGCACGTGCCGTCGGGGCGGAGTACGATGGCGCCTTTATCGAGGAGGTAGTTGAACTGGAGCGCCATGCCCTTGCCGTGCGCCTCGGTGACGCCGAATCGGACGGAGCGGAAGGTCCCGGCGAGATAGGTGGTGTACAGCTGGCGCTCGGCGGCGGGGCCGTGGTCGAGGCCGTGATCGTAGAGGTATTGCAGCATGAAAAGCCCGGTGATATCGGCCTTGGCCTCTTCGATGGCGCTGTAGAGCTCTTTTAACTCCTGGCGGACGGAAGTGCTGCGCGGGCCGATCTGGATCTGGTGCGGGCCGATGCCGTGGCTGAGCTCGTGGGCCAGGATGTGGGTGAAAAACGAATCGAAGCTGAGGTCGGCGAGCGCGGTCTTGGGGAGCACGCGGGCAGCGATCGGCTTGAGGATGGCGTCGAACTTGGCTTCCTGAATGTTGTTCAGCATGACGCGCTTGCTGCCCTTCTCGTGGACGACGCGCTCGTCGTTGGGGAGATTGAAGGCGGCGGTACGGACGCCGTGTGCGCCATCGCCGGCGGCGTAAACTTCGTTGACGACGCGGATGGGCGCGGCGGCGCCGAGCTTGGGGTTGAGATATTTGGCGTCGATGGGGAGGTTGTTTTCGATCTCTTGAAGGCGCGCGGCGAACAGGTGCAGGCGGTTGGTGAGCGCGTCGTCGCGGACGGTGATGTAGGCTTCGAATCCGGCTTTGTAGCCGAAGAGCTCGTCGTTGTAGGTTTCGTAGGGGCCGATGGTGATATCGAGCGGGGCGTCGAGATCCATCCAGGCGACGTCGCTGGCGTAGTAGTCGTTGGAGAGGAAGGCGTCGGCGCGGAGGCGGAGGTATTTGCGGAGCGAAGCGTTGTCGGTGAGCTCGGCGGCTTCGCGGAGGAGTTTGGCGGCGCGTTCCAGGTCGTCGGCGTAAGCGCGGCTGTAGGGGACGATGGCGAGGCGGCCGTCGGGATTGCGGCGGATGACGGTGAAGAAACCGGTGGCGGCGGCGCGGTCGGCGGCGGAGAGGGTTTTGAGCCAGGCTTCGAATGCCTCGCGAGTCATATCGGCGGGGTAGAAGTTGGCGCCCTCCGGTTTGCGAGCGCGGACGCCGGGGATGAAGGCGGTGTGAGCGTCGAGGTCGCTCCAGGGGCCTTTGTTGAGCCAGAAGTAGTGCAGGCGGGCTTTGCCGAGAGGCGAGGTATCCTTTAGAAGCTGTTCGTAGAGGTCGCGGTTGCCGCTCCAGAGCTGGTCCATGAAGACTTGGTTGAGGACCTTGGCGGCGTCGATGAGCTTGGCGAGCGCTTTGCGATCGCCGGAGGAGAGCTTGGAGGTGTCGTACTTGATCTTGACCGGGGCGAAGCGTGCGGTCATTTGGGTGAGTTGGCTGAGGTCGGGCATAACGGCGGCGGCCAGGAGGATGGCAAGGGACTTCACAAGGCTATTGTGGCATGAGGGCGGCAGCGAGCCGCATCCAGTGGTAGGATAGACCTTTCCCATGAAAGCGCTTCGACCATTCCTCGCTCTAGTTCTGTGCGCGGCCTTGACCCCCGGCTATCTTTCGGCCGATTCCAAGACCGTCAACCCCAAGATTCAGGAGATGCTCGACCAGGTATCGGAGGCGCGCATCCGCGCGATTCTGGAGAAGCTGGAAGCGTTCGGCACGCGCAATACGATGTCGAATCCGGACGACCCGGTGCATGGCGTGGGCGCGGCGCGGACCTGGATTCTGAACGAGTTTAAGAGTTACAGCCCGCGGCTCCAAGTGCGGTTCGATAAGTACCGGGTGAAGAAGCAGGGGCAGCGCATCTTCAAAGATGTCGATTTGTGGAACGTGGTGGCGGTGCTGCCGGGCACGAAGCAGCCGGAGACGCAGGTTGTGGTCAGCGGGCACTACGATTCGCTGAACCTGGGGACGCGGCCGGCGGGCGCGGCGGCTGGTCCTGGCACCGATGGCGCAGCGGGCGGCGGCACGATCAACGCCACCGCCGGCCTGACGCCGGCGGATTTTGAAAAGAACGCCAACCAGCCCGCGCCGGGCGTGTGCGACGACGGCAGCGGTACGGCGGCGGTAATGGAGTTGGCGCGCGTGATGAGCCAGTTCGAATTCGATAAGACACTGGTGTTCGTTACCTTCGCGGGCGAAGAACAGGGGCTGATCGGGAGTTCGCTGCTTGCCGCCAAGGCGCACAAGGAGAACCAGGTAATCGAGGCGGTGCTGAACAATGACATCATCGGTACAGATGTCGCCGGCAACGGGCGGACCGGCAACAGCTCG
>DATJYJ010000069.1:0-11675 GCA_035578025.1 Verrucomicrobiia bacterium | reverse complement strand
CGGCGCCGAAGGTGCACCGGACCGCTCGCGCCACGATCCAGGAGCCGGTCCATCGCCACGAATGCCCTTCCCGACAGCGCCAGGGCTCTAGGAGGGAACACCCGATGCGACGGAAGACTCCCGTGCTAGCTCCCGACGTTTTGCAATGGTTATCAGCAGATGATAACCTTGAATCGATGAAATGCCGTGATCGGGATGCGGGTACAGACGTGCTGCTGGATCTTGACGGCCAGGTATTTGTGGTCGACGCGAAGGGCCAGTACTGGGTTCGCTTTTCGGTCGGCCGTGTCGCTCGTTCCGCTGAGCGGCCGCATGGGTTGAACTACTCGCTGACGCTGCACGGCCCAGGGTGGTCAACGGCTGGTTGGTTTTGACAACGCTCATTCCGTTCGGGAATCGCGTGGGCCTGGAGGCAAGAGCCGGGGACCTCTTGACCACAAGCACCGGATGGAGACTGTTCGACCTTATCGGTTCAAAGACGCGGCCACACTTCTGGCGGACTCTTGGGCCGAGGTGGATAAACTCTTGAAAGAGGAAGGAGTCATCTAATGAGGACACTGCGCGTGGGGATTGCCAGTTACGAGGAGATGAAAGCCCGGACGGTTGCGATCGCCCGAGGCGAGTACCGGCCGGCGGCCGGCGAGCCGAAGGTGTGGTTCACATCGGCTGAAAGCTTTGCCCGGGTCCTATCCGACCGCAACCGTGCCCTGCTTGCGACCATCGCTGAATCCGCTCCCGAATCGCTTACGCAACTGGCGGACCTGACTGGGCGTAAGAAATCAAACCTGTCCCGAACGCTAAAGACGATGGAGCGTTACGGCTTCGTGCATCTCGTCCGGGGGGCGCGGGGATCGGTTGCTCCGCGCGTCCGTTATCAGCGGATCTCGCTGACCTTGCCGTTGTCCGCGCCGGGGCGGGTTGGCACCAGGGCCGCATGAACGGGCACCATTGCGCGATTGGTCAGTAGCTTCATCACACCGGAGATTCAGCTCCTGACCCAGGCGCGGGGATTTGGCCCGTGCCCATTGCGCCCCAAGAATCCCAGCTTCTCCGCTGCGTTGTCGCGATTTGGCGGAATGTCCTCGCGCAGGGGCGCGTGGAAACGCCGCTGTCGAACCTCTTCTTGACGCTGTGGCAGATAGCGCACGGATCGCCGAAAGTGCGGATGGCGGAAGCCAAAATCGAAGCGCAGATTACCCCGGCTTGACGCCAGCCCGTCATCTCCGTACGCTGAAGACAATGGAAGTCCATTTCACACGGGAAACCGAGGCCAAGCTCAACCGCATTGCCGCCGAAAACGGCAGCGCCTCCGAAGCGTATGTTCGGCAGCTAGTCGAGCACTACGTCGATTATGACGAGTGGTTCCGTGGAAAGGTGAAGGCGGGTCTGGACCAGCTCGACCGAGGCCATTCTCTCAGCCACGATGAAGTCGTCGAACAGATCGAGAAGTTGCTTCTCGCGTAAATGAAGATCCGATGGTCACCGGATGCTGCCGCCGACCTCGCACGGATTGTCGCGTACATCAAGAAGGATAACCGGAGCGCGGCTCAGCGTACCGCTCGAATTATCTTTGACCAGGCGGCAGCCCTGGCGCACTCTCCACGGATCGGCAGGCAAGGGCGCATCCCAGGGACGCGCGAGTTGCCCGTCCCGCCCCTGCCTTTCATCCTTGTCTATCGAATTCTGGAGCAGGAGGCCATAGAAATCGCCGCCGTGGTTCACGGCGCGCAGCGCTGGCCTCCCTCGAAGTAGACGGCCGTCTACCGCTTCCGCTGGCCCTGCGCCTGGTGCCGGACCTTCTTCTTCATCGATCCCCGTGCCACGCCGGAGGCCCGCTTGGCCTTAGGCGCGACTTTCTTGCGCGCGGCGCGCTTCAGCTTCTTCCGTTCTGCTTTGTCGGTAACTTTCTTCGTGTTCATCAGTCTCTTTTCAATCCTGCGTACTTTTCTACCAGTTTCTTCAACCCGAAGCGGGGAAAGTTTACTGTGATCTTAGCATCATCGCCTTCCCCCTCGCGGCGCACCACCGTGCCGGTGCCGTATTTCGGGTGCGACACGGTCATCCCGGCCCGCGCCACGCGTTTCTCCGGCGGCGCCGCGGGACGCGCCTGCGGCGGGCGCGGAGCTCCAATCGGCCGCGGATACTGCGGCGGCGTCCGCGGATCGGGCGCCGGAGGCTTGGGCGCCGCCGGCTGCTGTGCCGGCTTGAAGGGCAGCCCGCGCTCGCTGAAGTAATTCGAAATATTCTCCAGCGAGTTGTACGTCTTCCCGGTATAGGTGCTGCGGCGCGCCGATTGCCGCACGTCGTACCGTTCCGCGTAAAGATCCACTTCCCCGGGCTCGTCCCGCGGACCCAGATTGACCACCAGCTGCTCCGGCACTTCGCTCAGGAACCAGCTCGGCGTCGACCGCTCCTGGTCGCCGCCCCCGAAGCGCCGCCGGTACCGGGCCCACGTCAATACCAGCCGCTTTTCGGCGCGCGTCATGCCCACATAGCACAAGCGCCGCTCCTCCTCCAGCATCTCCTCGGAATCCATCGAGCGGCTGTGCGGGAACAGGCCCTGTTCCAGGCCGGACAGAAATACCAGCGGAAACTCCAGTCCCTTCGCGTTGTGCAGCGTCATCAGCGTGACCGGAGCTTTCTCGTCGTACGCATCGGCGTCGCTCACCAGCGCCGCGTGGTCCAGGAACGCGCCCACGTCCTCGCCGCGTTCGGCAGCCTCGGAAGCGGCATTGATCAGTTCGTCCAGGTTCTCCAGCCGCGACTCCGATTCCGGCGATTTCTCCTGCTGCAACATCCGCCTGTAGCCCGTACGCTCCAGGATGAAACGCAGCAGGTCCGTCAGCGAAGCCGCGCTCGCCACCAGCGACAGCTCCTGCACCAGGTTCCGGAAGACCACCAGCGACGATTGCGACCGCGTGGATAGCTGCTGATCGTCCACGATGCGCTCGATCGCGCCCCAGAGATTCAACCCGTGATCGCGCGCGTACTTCTCGATCTGCTCCACGGTGGTGCGTCCGATGCCGCGCGCCGGTGTGTTGATGATCCGCAGCAGGCTGACCGAATCCGAGTTGGAGACCGCCAGCTTCAAATACGCGATCGTGTCCTTGATCTCCGCCCGCTGATAGAAACTGAAGCCCCCGACCACATTGTACTTGCGCCCGTAACGCCGCAGCGCTTCTTCAATCTGCCGCGACTGCGAATTGGTCCGGTAGAGAACCGCCACGTGGTCCTTGGGGTTCGAAGCAAGGTATTTCTCGATGGAATCGGCGATGAACAGCGCCTCGTTCTCGGCATCGTGCCCGGCATAGAGCCCGATCATCTCCCCTGCGCCCGCCTCGGTCCAGAGCTTCTTGCCCTTGCGTGCCTTGTTGTTCTCCACCACCGCGCCGGCGGCCGCCAGAATGTTCTTCGTCGAGCGATAATTCTGCTCCAGGCGAATCACCTTGGCCTTCGGAAAGTCGTGCTCGAAATCGAGGATATTCCGGATGTCGGCGCCGCGCCAGCTATAGATCGACTGGTCTTCGTCGCCTACCACGCACACGTTGCGGTGCTGCTCGGTGAGCAGCCGCATCAGGTCATACTGGCTGCGGTTGGTGTCCTGATACTCGTCGATCATTACGTAGCTCAGCCGCCGGTTCCACGCTTCGCGCGTGGCATCGTCGGTACGCAGTAGACGTACGGCTTCCAGCAGCAAATCGTCGAAATCCAGCGCGTTGGCATTGCGCAGCGCCTTTTCGTACTGCTCGTACAGCGCGGCCAGGGCCTCGCTCTCCTTGTTCACCGCCTTCTTGTAGAAATCCTGCGGAGTTTCGTTGCGGTTCTTCCCGTGGCTGATACGGGAAAGCGCCGCGCGATACTGCATGAAGTCCTTCTCTTCGAATCCGAGAGTGCGATAGCCGGCCTTGATAATCGCAAGCTGGTCTTCGTCGTCGTAAATGCTGAAGCGGCGGGTAAATCCCGGACGCACCTTCACCAGCGGCTCCCCGTCGCGCCGCAGCAGGCGAACGCAGAATGAGTGGAACGTGCTGACGTTCGGCGAGGAGTCCAGCGGTACGTCGGCCAGCAGCGCATTTACGCGTTCGCGCATTTCTCCCGCGGCCTTGTTAGTAAATGTTACGGCCAGCACGGCGGAGGGCGGCACGTGGCGGGACGTGATGATGTGCGCGATGCGATGCGTGATGACTCGCGTCTTCCCGCTGCCCGCGCCCGCCAGGATAAGCAGTGGCCCTTCGGTGTAGGTCACGGCCTCGCGCTGCTGCGCGTTAAGCCCTTTGAGAAAATCCATTGAACCGGAAGCTGATGGTCTATTTTAGCAGCTTTGAGCGCGCCGCCGCTCCGATTTCAGCGTGCCGCCGAGTTCAAGAGCCCGCGCACCCGCAGCCAGTCCGCGAGCCGCGAAGGCCACGTGGCCAGCGCCTCATCCGTCTGCGCCAGTCCCACGCCGTGTGGGCCGCGCTCGTAGATGTGGATCTCCGCGGGCACGCCGGCTTTCCGCAGCGCCATGTAGAACAGCATGCTGTTCTCCGGCGGAACACCGGTGTCGGCATTGGTGTGGAACAAAAACGTCGGCGGCGTCTGCGCGGTCACCTGCGTCTCGTTGGAAAGACTTTCCACGAGTTTCGGGTCCGGATTGTCGCCAAGTAAATTGCGCTTGGATCCCTGGTGCACGTAATTGAGAAAGGATATCACCGGGTAACAGAGGATGAGAAAGTCGGGCCGGCAACTTACCCGGTCGATGGGATCGTCCGCGGCAGCATTACCCGAATCGAAGTGCGTCCCGGCGGTGGAAGCCAGGTGGCCTCCCGCCGAAAAGCCCATGATCCCGATGCGGTCCGCCAGCAGGCGGTACTCACCAGCCCGCGCACGGACCGTGCGAATCGCGCGCTGCGCGTCGCCCAGCTCCACCGGATGATGATACTTCGGCCCCAGCCGGTACTTGAGTACAAACGCGCTCACGCCCAGCGAGTTGAGGAAGCGCGCGATCTGATCCCCCTCCTTGTCCGTGGCGAGCGCGCCGTAGCCGCCGCCCGGACAGACGACCACCGCGGCGCCGGTGCCATGTCCGGCGGGAACGACGTAAGGAGTAAGTGTCGGCTTATCGGGATCGTCCGTTCCCAAAGCGCCCGGCGCGCCCTGCGGCCAAAGCAGCTCGGGCTTCGGACCGGGAGCCTGCTGGGCGAACAAGGCGCCCGCGGCCAAAAGGATTCCAAACCTGGTCATATCAGATCTTCGCTTTCGGATACTTTGCCCGCATCCATTCCACAAACTTCTCCGGCGCTTCCATGGTTGAAAGGCGCCCTTGACGCACCAGCGCCCAGTCGTCGAACTTGCCGGACTGCTTGATCTCGGCCAGCGCGGCGGGCGGGTCGAGACGCATCAGAAATTCAAAATCCGCCACCGCCGACTTCGGATTCTTCGGGTCGTCGCGCCCTTCCGACCGCACCGCGGCCAAACCCACCACGCCCGACACCCCTCCCGAGTGGTAAATGAACACGCGATCGCCGGGCTTCATGGCGCGAATGGCGCGCACCGCCTGCGGGTTCGTGACTCCGTCCCAGACGGTCTTCTTCTCGCGCTCCAGTTGGTCGATCGAGTAAGTCTCGGGGTCGGTCTTCGCCAGGTAATATTTCACGGCTGCCTCGCTCTGGAATTCTATCGTAGCCCACCCGTGGCGCAGAAAAGCCCATTTGGGTCACAGATTGTTTTTCATCCGTGTGCATCCGTGTCCATCCGTGGCTCATCCCTTTTCAGCAGCCCGCCAGTCTGGAAATGCACTGGCTGCGTAAACGCGCCGTTCCCTGCCGAGTCCCAGGCCGCGAACCGGACCCATTTCTTTCCAGCCGTCTCGAACGGAATCCGGTATTGGTGATTAGCGAACGCAGCCAGCTCGACGAACTCCGGCGGCCATGTCCATTCGACATCGGCCGTGAACGTGCGTTTTGTCCCGCTGCCTTCGATGGACCACTTGCGCAGCAGCACCTCACCCGTCGAAACGAAATAGTCGCCGGCGCGCATCGCCTTCGCAATCGGCGTCCAATCCTCCTTGTAAGCCGGGACGCGGTCCAGCTTGACGTAGTTGACGATCAACTGAGGGAAGGTCTCGTCATCCGGGTATTTCATGTACGTGTCGCCCTCGGCGATCATGTATTTCGCGCCCGGCGCCCAGTTGTTCATCTCGTCCAGCAGGCCCAGGCAGCGTTCTTCGCACAGGCGCTTCTGCGATTGATCCACCGGCAGCGATTGATACGAGCCGCCGAGGAATCGGTCGCTCCAAAAGTGCGCCGAGTCGCGGACCGCATCGGGATACCCGGTCGAACCCTTCGTGCGCGGATGCGCCTGCCACATCAGCCCGCCTTCCCGGCGCAGCATGTCGAGCTCTTCGGCCGCGCTTCCGATGTGGTATACCTTGCCGTACTTCGGATCGTTCTCCTCAAACTGCTCGCCGGTGGTCCGCTGGGTACAAAATGTGGGGCGGCCAATCATGGCCGCAGCCGCCTTTTCAGGCGGCCTGTTGCGCTCAACCACGGAAACTCCTGGGCACATTTTCTAACACTGTAGCCCTAGCCCGGCGGATTCCCCTCAGCCTCGGCCGCGTTGATCTCGATCACGTGACGGTCCGGATCCATGATGTACATCTGCGGGAAACCGGCCGTGGCGCGCGGGTTCACGATCAGGCTCATCAGGTCGCCGGCGGGAGCGTCCTCGCGGTATCCCAGTCCTCTCAGGAACGCCACCGTCTTCCAGTAGTCCTTGACGCGCACCGCGAAGTGGACGTCCCGCGAGTCCAGCGGCTTGCCCGTGCGGAAGGTCGGGTGCGTGTGTACGATCAGGTGCAATTGCTGCGCGGCGCCCAATTGAAACCACGCGCCCGGAAAGTTGAAAGGCGGCCGTGCGATCTCCCCCAGCCCGAGCACCTCGCGATAAAAGCGGCGGGAGCGCTCCAGGTCGGTGACCGTCAGGGCGACGTGATGGATCGCGTCGAGAATCATAAGTTGCGCCTGGGGAGCAGCTTATCACGAGCCCACATTTCCGCCGGTGGTGTTGTACACTGAAAGATCACGGACATTTCAAATGCAGAACGCGTTGTTGACCAAGTTTATCAATAAGAACAAGCGGGAGAGCGCCATTCCGGAGTTCCGCCCCGGCGATACCATCAAGGTTCACGTCAAGATCAGGGAAGGCGACAAGGAACGCCTCCAGGCCTTCGAAGGAACGGTAATTGCCCGCAACGGTACCGGCATGGGCGAAAGCATCACGGTGCGCAAAGTCAGTTTCGGACACGGCGTCGAACGCATCTTCCCGGTGAACGCCAAAGTCGTCGACCACATCGATGTGGTCCGAACCGGCAAGGTCCGGCGCGCAAAGCTCTACTACCTGCGCGGATTGAAGGGCAAAGCGGCCCGCCTGAAAGAGCGCGAATAAGCGCTGGTCCCGCCATGCGGCCTCTCCCGGCTAGTGGCAAATTCCGGTGTGAAGGAATTCTCGAACGCGAGTTGCGCGCCCGCGGTTTTCACGCGGTGGCCGGGATCGACGAGGCCGGTCGCGGATCCTTGTTCGGCCCCGTGTTCGCCGCGGCCGTAATCCTCTCCGAAGATCGCCCCATCCGCGGCCTCAACGACAGTAAGCTGCTCGAGCCCGATCGCCGCGAAGTGCTCGCCGAGCGCATCCGCGAGCGCGCCGTGGCCTGGTCGGTGCAAGCCGTGGACGCCGCCACCATCGACGCCGTCAACATCTACCAGGCGTCGCGCCTCGCCATGCGCCTCGCCGTCGCGCACCTGAACCCCGCTCCGGATTTCCTGCTGGTGGACGCGGTCCCGCTCGAGCTCAACATCCCCCAGCGCCCCTTGATCAAAGGCGACGCGCGTTGCCACGCCATCGCCGCCGCTTCCATCCTCGCCAAGACGTCTCGTGACGCCTGCCTCCGCGTGTGGGACGAAGTCTTCCCGGCATACGGCCTCGCGTCGCACAAAGGCTACAGCACGCCGGAACACTACCGGGCCTTGCAGAGCCTCGGCCCGACGCCGCTGCATCGCTTGAGCTTTGAGCCCGTGCGCCTCCACTGCCGGTTTCCGCTCGACGCCAGCCCCCAACTCGATCTCTTCGAGGCAGGCGCCGCATGATGCCCTCCGAGGATCGGCCCCAGGCCGACGAAGCCCTGTCCGAGCCGTCCGCGCGCCCAATCGCTGCGCCCGAACCGCCCCGCCGGATCTACGCCTCCGGCTTCCCCTGGTACCACAAAATGTGGGCCTTCATCTTCATCACCTTCTGCCTCGAGATCGGTCTCTTCCTGCTCATCTTCCCCTGGACCGATTACTGGGGCAGCAACTACTTCTCCAACCTCTTGCCGCAAATGGAATCCTGGTGGGACAACATGTACCTGCGCGGCGCCGTCAGCGGTCTGGGTGTGGCCAACCTTTACATCTCTTTCGTCGAAATTTTCCGGTTGAAACGCTTCGCGCGATCCCGCTGACGCGGGGCCGGCGGTAGCATGGGAACAGGAGAGTCCCATGCGCCTCACCGTCATCGCACTTCTGCTCCCGCTCGCTGTGCCGGCCGCCGAGATTCCCAAGGGTTCTCACGCGCTGCTCAAAATGGTCAATTCCGTCAGCACCAGGACCGCGCAGGAGGGCGATTTCGTCTATCTGCGCACCGCCACACCGATCGTTGCCGATGGCAAGGTCGTGGTGCCGGAAGGCAGCTATGTGCAGGGTGTCGTCACACACTCCAAGCGCCCCGGCCGCGTCAGCGGCACCGCCGAATTGAGCATCCGCATCGAAACCCTCACCCTGGCCAGCGGTAAGGTCGTCCAGATGACCCCGACCCTGCGCTCGCTCGATTCCGAAGGCACCGACCAGAAGGTCAAGAGCAACGAAAACGAGATCAAGCAGGGTGCCTCCAAGGGCACCGACGCCACCACCATCGCCACCACTACCGGCGCCGGCGCAGCCATCGGCGGGCTCGCCGACCACAGTTGGAAAGGCGCGGGAATCGGAGCTGGGGTGGGCGCTGGAGTAGGCCTCGCTACGGTGCTGCTCACTCGCGGGCGGGAAGTCGATCTGAAACAGGGAACCACGATCGACGTAGTCTTCGATCGTGCCGTGCCGGTCGACTAACTCGACAAAAAAAGGCGGTCGCCCGAGTAGGAGGGATGTTACCGAGGAGAGGGACGACCGCTGTCTAGTTTCTCTTTGCGCTTAAACGACCGGTTCCCATCCTACTTCACACCGTAGCTCTACGCGACGTATCTTTCGGACAGTGATCTCCGAAGCGGCGCCGTGCATTATCATGGGGTGCGTGAGTCTCGCGCGGCGGCCCTGGTTTCTCTTGATTTTGTTCGGGTTATTGATCCTGGTCACGCGCTGGCCGCTGGCGCCGGGCCAGCTCTTCACCTTCGACGACGTCAACCTGGCGTACGCCGTGGGCCACTACGATATCCGGATGAGCCAGCCCCACCCGCCGGGATACCCCCTATTCGTTCTCGAGATGCGAATTCTGCACTGGCTGCGCTTCAAACGGGCCGAAAGCATTCTGCGGTTACTCGCGCTCGCCGGCAGCATCGCCGCCATGTTACTGGTCGTCCTGGCAGGCAACCGCATTCTGGGCGGCGACTCGGGTTTCTGGGCTGCCTGGCTCATTCTTCTCCACCCCGTGTTCTGGCACGCCGGCATCACCTCCGCGCTCCGTGTGCAACTTGCTGTCGTATCGCTCGCCGTGGCTGCGTGCTGCTGGCTCGCCTGGACAGGGGAAGGGCAGTGGGTCAAAATCAGCGCCGTGGTGCTGGCCATCGGGGCGGGCATTCGTCCGGAAATCGGTCCGCTGCTCTTTCCGCTGTGGGCCGTCTCCGCCTGGCGCGCCCCCGTTTCGTGGAATGAGCGCCGTCAGGCTCTGGCCTGGATGGCCGGCACCGTGCTCGTCTGGCTCCTGCCCGCGATGATCGCCTCCGGCGGACCTTTCAATTTCGTCCGCGCGAATCTCGACTACGTCTCGGATCAGGCCAGCGTCAGCTCCGGATTGTTCGGCGCCACCGACAGCCGCTGGATGACCACCTTCTGGCGTCTCCTGGTATGGGTCTTCTGCGGCGTGCTCGCCTGGGGCATGGCCGTGCCCCTCGCCTTCCACCGCAAAGACTGGTTCGGCATTTCCCGATCGCAGTCCGCATTCCTGGCGCTCTGGCTCCTGCCCTCGCTGGCTTTCGCCCTCGCCGTCCATGTGGAGGACCCCGGCCAGACGCTGGCCATGGTGCCCGTGGTCTGCCTGGCCGGCGGGCGCCTCGTGGCACGCGCCATCGAAACCGGCGCCGGCGGCCTCTCGCGATTCCTCGTCCCCATCGCCATCCTGGCGGCCTTCGCGGTCGTCAACATCTACGAAAAGGACCAGAGCCTCTACACCGTCCAGTGGCTGCCGCTCCTCGCCCTCTGCCTGGGTCTCTCGCTTCGCATCGCCCCGGTGCCCGCCCGCGCTTTCGTTCCGCGTCCGGTGATCGTTCTCCTGGTCCTGGCGCCGGTCCTGATCCTGAACTACACCTTTTTCGCGAATCCCGGCTGGTACTACAAGGGTCCGCCGGCCACCGGTTTTGCGGCCTTCGCCGAACAGGCGTGGGCCGACATCAACACCGGCTTCGCGCTTACCTCCCGGCACCAGATCGACGCCACCATCGCCGTGGACGATCGCACGCTGCGCGAGGTGCAGCGTCTTGCCGCCGAACGTCCGGCAAACACGATCGTGGTCTGGGAACGCGGCCTCACCTCCTGGCGCAAAGCCGCATACTACGCGCCCGGCACCCAGGTCGTGGTGCTCGAGCACAAACGCATCCGCAGCTCGCCCCCCGTCATCGCCGTGTGGCGCGGCCCCAGGCTGGAGCGCCGCATGCAAGGCGCGACCCCGCTCAGATTCACCTTGCCCGCCGGAGCCCGCGTGGTCTGGCTGCTGAATCCGTCAACCGACTTTTTTCAAGCCGCCCAACATAACTTTTCCCTGGCCCCCGCCGGCCCCGTCTGGTTCACCGATCTCCCCAGCCAGGCCGGATCGAGCCTTCTCGGCGAGTACGAGCTCTCCTGGTAACCCATGCCGCACCGCGCACAGATCCTGGTTCTCGTCCTGGCCGGCCTGTTTCTGTTCGCCCTCTTTTCTCCGGAGATCTACGATACCGATTTCTGGTGGCACCTCCGCACCGGCCGCTACATCGCCGAAACCCGCACGCTCCCCGTGCCGGATCCGTTCGCCTGGACCACCGCCGGCGCGCGCGAATCCTATCCCGGCGAAGCGCGCACCCGGCAATTCAACCTCACGCATGAGTGGCTGGCTCAGTTGCTCCTCTACCAGGCGTGGCGCGCCGGCGGGTTCGCCGGTATTGTGGCGCTGCGCGCGCTCTCCATGACCGCGGTCTGCGCCCTCGTCGGCTGGGTCGCGTGGCGGCGCCGAAAAAGCTTCTGGGGAGCCGTCTCCGCTTCACTCGCCGCCGCCAGTCTTCTGGTGATCCTCGCCCTCGACCGTCCCTACCAGTGGACCTTCCTCTTCCTCGCAATCGTTTTCGCGCTCCTCGAGAATCGCCGCCGCCTCTGGCTGTTGCCGCCGCTGTTCTTGATCTGGGCCAACTGCCACAGCGGCTATTTCCTCGGCTGGATCGTGCTGGGCGCGCATTGCGCCGAGTCGCTCGTACGCCGCGAGCGCGC
>DATJYJ010000068.1:0-5963 GCA_035578025.1 Verrucomicrobiia bacterium | reverse complement strand
CGCGGCAGCGGTGGTGTTTACCGTTTCGCTGCTCCTTTATTCCGGCTGCTGGATCGTCGCGAAATGGCCGGGCCATACCTCCGTCGTCGAACTCGGCTTCGACGACGAGTATCAGCCGGCTGAGCACGTCCAGCTAATCCGGTCCGTTTACCACGCCAGCCCCGCCGAAACAGCCGGGCTCAGAGTGGGCGATCGCATCGTGGCCATCGATGGCATGCCGGAAACGGACGAGGGATTTCAGCCGCGTATCTGGATGCAGCACCGTCCCGGCGATCCGATCCACCTCACCATCCGCAGGCCCGGCCAGCAGGACCTGATCTTCCTCAGCGCCACCTTTCGCCGCCGGCCGGCCGCGCCGGGCGACTTCCTGGAACAGCTTAGTGTCTGGTTTCCAGTGCCGTATCTGATCGTGGGGCTGGCGGTCCTTTTTTTGCGCCTGGATCATCCGAGCGCCTGGCGCCTTGCCCTCATGTTTGCCGGCGTTGCCGTGTCGCGCGCGATGCCCCCAATCGCCCCGCGTCCCGCGTGGTGGCCCGTTGCTATGGCTTACCAGGGAATCTTCCTTGGAATGGTGGGACCGCTCTTCTATTGGACCTTCGCTGCCTTTCCCTCACCCTCCCCCATGGACCGGCGATGGCCCCGCCTGAAATGGATTTGCCTCGGCTTGGGCGTGCTCTTCGCGGCCGGCGGCGTCTCACATGGCGGGTTGCGTGCCCCCTGGCCTTTCACGCAATGGTTCGGCATACAAACCTCGGGCCGGATTGGCATGGTCTTTCTGATCGCCTGCCTGGTTCTCGGGCTGATCTCGTTCGCCACCAGTTTTTTCGGCACGCAGGACCTCCAGACACGCCGCCGGATTCGCGTGATGTTCTGGGGCACGTTGTTCGGTCTCGGTTTGAACGTGGTCGGGCTCGTCGTCGAGAGCTTCACACGCGTTCAACTGCCCGAATGGCTGCAAACCGTGCTCCTGCTGCTCATGCTGCTGACGCCCGTGTTTTTTGCCTACGCGGTCGTGGTGCATCGCGTGCTCGAATTCCCGGTACTGCTCCGGCGCAGCGCGCGCTATCTGCTGGTGCAGCGCGGATTCACCATTCTGCTCTCGTTGGGCAGCATCGCCCTGACGCTTATTTTCGCCCTCTCCTTGCCCAAATATCTCGAGGCCGCCGTGGACGTGAATGTCACCCAGCCGTCGAGCATCGCGTTGGGCGCGATTTTCGGAACCGCGCTGCTTTGGGGCGGGACGCAGGTGCACAGGCGCGTCAGCGGCAAGATCGATCGCGCTTTCTTCCGCGGCGCGTACGACGCCCGCATGATCCTCGAAGATCTGGCGGAAAAAACTCGCACCGCCACCGACCGGGCACAGTTGGCGCGCCTGCTCGAAGTTCACCTCAATCAGGCGCTGAAGCCCCGTTTCCTGCGCGTCGAACTGCAGCCCGGTGCCTCACCCGAGCCCGAGGCCCCGGAATGCGTGGTGCCGATTCCCGGCCGCGAAGGCCGGCCATCCGGCGCCCTGATCCTGGGACCCCGCCTCTCCGAAGAGCCGTATTCGCGCGAGGACCGCCGCCTGCTGGCCTCCATCGCCAGCCAGGCCGCCACCGCGCTGGAGAACATGCGCCTGGCCGAGGAGATCGCCGAACGCATCGAGCGGGAGCGCCGCGCGGAGCGCGAAATGGAGATCGCACGGGACGTGCAGAGCCGCCTGCTTCCCCAGATGCCCCCGCGTTTGAAAACGCTGGACTGCGCCGCCTGCTGCATCCAGGCGCGAGCCGTCGGCGGCGATTACTACGACTTCCTCGATCTTGGCCCCGATCGTGCCGGGCTCGTTCTCGGCGATGTCTCGGGCAAAGGCGTGCACGCCGCGCTGCTCATGGCGAACCTCGAAGCGTATCTCCGCAGCCAGTGCTCCATGGCGCCGCTCGACCCCGTGGCCATGCTCGCACAGGTCAACTTGATGCTTTGTCGCTCCACCAGGCCCGAACACTTCGCCACCCTCTTCTTCGGCATCTACGACGACGCGGCACGCGAGTTGACCTACGTTAACTGCGGCCATAACCCTCCCGTCTGCATCCGCCGGGACGGAACCGTGGATCGTCTCCACCCCACCGCCACCGTGATCGGCGCATTCGAGCGCTGGCAGGCATCGGCTCGCCGCACGCGGCTCCACCCGCACGATCTGCTGGTGGTGTTCAGCGACGGCGTGACCGAAGCGCCTCGCGGCGACGAGGAGTTCGGCGAGCGCCGCCTGATCGATGCATTGCAGGCGCGCAACGGCACTTCCGCGGCCGCCGTCGTGTCGGATATTCTGGGCCGCGTGCAGGAGTTCAGTAACGGCGCGCAGGCCGACGACTTGACCCTCCTGGTCGCACGGGCGCGGTAGGATCCGCGCGAATGCTGTTGCCGGGCGGCTCAAGACGTCTCGTGCTTGAAGCTTTTGTAGACGTCGAGGAGCTTCGGGTCCATCAACGCCTCCAGGCCTTGAACGTCTTTAAAGAACTTGGTCAGGAAGTAATACGCGTCGAACTTGATCCTGAGTTCTTTGCTGTCGAAAACAGAATCGCCGAAGGGTCCCCAGTTGATCCGCAGGATGAAGCCCTTGTATGCATCGATCGCCCGCTGGCCGTTTCTATGAAACGCGTCGTCACTCGTGGAAGTCACAATGTCGTAGAGGTCGCCGGACCCCGTCGTGTTGTCGTATCCGGAAATGAGCTGGCCGTCCTTCGAGTAGAGCGGCGGAATATTGACTCGTTCGTGAATGGAAGATGGGACATCGGTGCGGCTCTCGGGCGCGTTGGACCCGGCTGGCACGCTGGGGAGTGGAACCGGCACCAGTTTGTTCATGTAGTCGATGCGCTCCTCGTCGGTCATGCTCAAACGAGACCAAAAGTACCCGCCTCTCAGGCCGGCAGACCCCGGTGACAGACTCTCCCAGCGAAGGTAGCGCGCGTCGTTGGGATCTGGAAGGTCTGGCTGGCTCTTGAGCACGTCATCGGCCGAGCGCTTCTCTTCCATTCCGGCTCCGGGCTCGGGGATGGGACCGTTGGCGTCGAGGACCGTCTGAATCGTCGAACTCAGAACTCCCTGGATCTTCTGCGTGGGGCTGGTCTGCCGAAAAGCGTGTGCCTGGTAATGAAGTTGTTTGAAAGCCGACCCGACCGCATCGGCGGCATAGTAGAAATTCGCCTCCGGATCCAGTTTCCCCTTCGGCGGCAGTAACTGCTGTTGCTTGTCTTTCTGGCTCACAGAGTGCAGATACGTGTCGCCGAAGGCGTACCAGATGTTGTCTTGATACGTCCCGAAGCTGTTATATACCCAAAGACCGACCAGTCCATCGATGTCATGCATCATCTTGGAGGTCAACGGTCCCAACTTTTTGCGGGGCACGCGCATGTGACTGGCCGAAAAGGCGTCGGTAAGGAAATGGCAGCCGAATGCGGTATGCAGGAGCGCACGCCCCGGTATGGGGTGAAGGGCGCCCGGCGTGCCGCATTGTACGCCAACCAGCCCGAGCGCCTTCCGGTGATATTGGTCGAAGTTCTTGACGTTCAGTCCGTCCTCGCTGAAATGCGGGTGGTTGTACAGGGCGAGATTGGCGTAACGGCCGTTGGTGATGATGAACTGCGCAAGCTGGTCGTTAATCCCCTTGGTTTCAAAATAGAGGACTTCCTTTTCGGTGAATCCGGCGACAAGCAGGTCGGTCCGCGGATCGGCATTGGCGAGCCATGGAAGTCTGTATTTCATCCATCCGAGAGTCAGCCCTCGATAAGACTCCGGCGTCTTCTCCTTCCAGCCTTCTCCTCCCGGTTTGCCGCGCGCATCCATGCCTAACGTCTGAGCGAGGAACTGGATTTCGGTGAACAGCGATGGCCCACTGGCCTTCCGCAGAAAATCGACCATGCAATCGACTCTGCGGGCGCGAGCCACCAGATGATCGAAGGCTTCCCGCAGGGCTCTTTCCTGTTTGAGTTTCGCGACAACGTTCGGATCCATGGGCGGGAGCCCGCGAACGGGCGGCCGTAGGTCGTTTTTGGCGTCCGCACCAGGCCCCTTGCTCACCGACTCCATCTCATTGAGAGCGTCGCGGCCCAGATCATCCGGGTCGCCCATGAGGAGCTCGAACACCAGGTAGACGACGCCGTGCCGCTGCACATAACCTTGCCAGCGATCGAATCCGGTTGCACTGGCAGGAAGTTTCTTCCTCCCTTCGAGCCACTGCCGCGCGTCCCAGTAGATGCGCATGATGTTGACGGGATTTCTCCAGCGGTCTGAGTCCGTCGTCATCTGCTCCGGCGTTTCATAGCAGTCTCCGGCGAGCATGAGCATCTCCCCCACGGTGAGAGCCACTGCCCGGCCGGATTTTATGGCTCTTTTCAGAGCGCTCGCGCTCCACGGCCGCTCCGCCTTGGTATCGGGATCGGCGTCCTTCTCGGGAATGACGTAATGCCAGTGGCCCTCCATGGGATCGCCGCTGCTCCCCGGGAGCGCGTAAGGGTTAATTGGCGTCGCACCCGATTCCTCGTGCGGGCACCAGAACTTCCACTCCTCGACGGTACCCAGTGTCTGGATCACCGCTCCGCCGTCGATCAGTCCTCGCAAGGCCCACATATCGACCATGGCCTGCACCGATTTGCCGCCGGCCGCTGGCGCATCGGCGGAGGACTGATGTTCCCAGGTATCGAAGTGCAGGAGCCGGCGGTCCCGGGCCTTCTTCCTGCCGGAGAGCAGGCTGACGTCGCAGTGGTGATCGAGCTCCAGCGGCCATGCGATGAAGACGAGCACGGCGGATTCGTCCTTGGTTTGCGGACCACGCAGCCGGAACGGCCAGGGCAGGTGCTGGTCCAGCAGCTCCTCACGGCTGGCCTCCTTCTGCGTAAGGTAGAAGACGTAACGGCAGTTCGTCTCGAGAGGCAGATCGGCCCTGCCGATACTGCTGATCCTGGCATGCTGCCATCGTACCTTCGGGTCCTTCACGTCGAACTCGGCATCCAGCCGCCGTTCGCCGTCCTCCGTGGACGTGCGCCCCGCGACGGAGGCAGCATGCAGATACCACCCCGCCTCCACCGGAACGAGCGTTGCCAGTGACGACCAGAAAGGCAGAATCAGCGACGCGCGCATGTTGACCGTCGCCACGCCCGAGCCTTCACGCGTCAGTCGCCGCACCTGGCGGGGTTCACTCGTCCGCGGTTCTCCGGGAGTCTTGCGCTCTTGGATCATTCACTAGGACCTGCGAAATCGGCGGGCAAAATTTGCGTGGAGTTCGTCCTCCGCGGCGCCTGACCAGCCGAAAACTCGAGCGTCCTATAATCAGACAGTCTATGGGAACAAGAACTGCCAAGACGGAGCTCTTGCCCGGCACGCTGGACATGCTGGTTCTGAAAATGCTCCTGCGCGGACACTTGCATGGGTACGCCATCGCCCAACTGATCCAGCAGCTCTCGGACGATTTGCTGCGGGTGGAAGAAGGTTCGCTCTACCCCGCCCTGCAGCGCCTGGAGTTGAATGGCTGGATCGAGGGACAGTGGGGCGTCTCCGCCAACAAGCGGCGGTCGGCCATGGCCCAATCAGTCCCCAGACTCTGGCCGGTCTGAACAGCGACTACGGCATGATGATCCAGTGGGATCAGCACGTCGGCGGAATGGGAGAGGATTGTCTCTCGCCCAACGTCTGGACTCCGGGCGTCAACGACGGCGGTAAACGCGCCGTCATGGTGTCCTTCCACGGCGGCGGATTCTCCACCGGATCGGGCAACAGCCCCGGATACGACGGCGCGCAACTCGCCAAATTCGGCGATGTCGTGGTGGTGACCGTGAACCATCGCCTCGCCGGCTTTGGCTACCTCCATCTGGCCGATCTAGGGGCGCCTCCGGAGTTCGCTCAGGCGGGCGTTGTCGGAATGCTCGACCTCGTGGCGTCCCTCCAGTGGGTGCGCGAAAACATCGCCAGTTTCGGCGGCGATCCCGCCAGGG
>DATJYJ010000067.1:0-10946 GCA_035578025.1 Verrucomicrobiia bacterium | reverse complement strand
CGGATGCCGCCCAGGGAGCTGATATTGACGATGCGGCCTACACCCTGACGCTTCATGATCCGGGCTGCCTGCTGGCAGCAGAAGAAGGTGGCTTTGAGGTTGACCGAGTGGATGAAGTCCCAATCGGCTTCGGTGATGTCCAGAGGGTCGAAACGGGTGAAGCGGGCGGCGTTATTGACCAGTCCATCAAGACGCCCCAGACGCTGCTCGATGTCAGCGAACATGCGCAGGATTTCCGGCACGTGCTCGAGGTTGGCACGGAAAAGCTCAGCGCCCCCGCACTCTTCGGCGGTAAGGCGGGCTTCGGCTTCGGAGCGGTCATAGTGGATGGCGACCCTGGCTCCCTCGCGCGCCAGACGGAGAGCGATGCCACGTCCGATGCGTTTGGCGGCGCCGGTGACCAGGATGACCTGGTTGGAGAGATCAAACTGTGGGCTCGCCATGGACCTCCACTTCGTCCGGGTCGACGCCTTCCAGCGCCGGCTCGGGCAGGCGGCCGGTGACGTGGGCCCAGGCCCAGAAGATCGCGGTACTGGAGCTGAGGGCTCCGGCTACCGAGCCGATGATGCGCGCGTCGTAGTGTTGCGATGCGATACCGGCGAGGGTCATCGACACCATCATGACACTCCATTGGGCCGATTCGATGGTCGAAAATACGCGGCCGCGGTACTCGTCGGCCACATGGCGGAGCAACTGGCCCATGTTGAGCACGCTGGAGACGCCTACAGCGAGGCGCGAGAGGGCGATGAACACCAGCGCCCAGCCAAACACGCGCATCTGGCTGAAGACGATATACGAGCCGCCGTGCAGGACGTAGCAGACGACGATGGCGCGCTTGTAATTGACGAAGCTGAGGCGGCGGCCCAATTTGTAGGCGAGAGCGCCGCCGATCAGGAGACCGACGCCGGCGCAGCCCCAGATGGTGCCGATGCCGGCGGGTCCACGATTGAAGACGAGCTCTCCGAAGATGCTGAAAAGGATCTGCGCGGCGCCTCCGCCGGTGGCCCAGCCGAGCGCGATCATGCCGATGCCGAAGATGAGTGGGCGGCTGCGCATGTAGCGCAGGCCTTCGACGTACTCGTGCCAGGGACGGACCACCTCGGCTTCGGTGACGGCGGCGCGGGGCGGAAGGAATCCGCGGCCGGGGAGGAAAAGCCGAGAGATGCAAATGGCGGAGAACACGAACGAGAGCGAGTTGAAGAAGAAGGCCCACTCGTAGCCGAACTGCATGACGCTGGTGCCGCCGAGGAAAGCGCCGATGGAGAGCGTGGTCCACTGGGTGGTCTGGGTGAGTGAATTGGCGGTGTGCAGCTCTTCCTTGGTCGCGATGGCAGGCAGGATCGCGGCGCGTCCGCTGGTGAAGAACGGCGAGGCCAGCATGAGCAGTCCGCTGAGTACGTAGAGCAGCCACGTGCCGGCATGGTTGACGGTGAGGATGAAGCCAAGCGCTACCACCGCACGAATGAGGTCGCTGGCGATCATGACGCGCTTGCGGTCGAAGCGATCCAGGACCACGCCGGCCAGCGGTCCGGCCAGGATGGCGGGAATGGCGCGAGCCAGCATGATGCCGGTGACCACCATGCCGCTCCTGGTGTGCGCCAGGGCCAGGCTGAAAACAGCGACGTTATTGAAGTGGTCGCCCACCTCGCTCACCACCTGGCCCATCCACGTGTTGCGGTAGTTGTGGTTGCGGCGCAGGAGCGTGAGGAACGGGTTCATTGGTGAGCGAGTACTTCCTCGCGCACCGTGATGCTCCGGATATAGTCCAAATCGAGGGCGTGGCCGAAGCCGGGGTCATCGCGGAGCGCGATGGTGCCGCGCGGTGTGGTCTCGACGGCGGGCTGGATAATATCCTGCTTCCAGTAGCGCTTGCTGGCCGAGACGTCGCCGGGGAGCACGAAATTCGGCAGCGAGGCCAACGCGACGTTGTGGGCCCGGCCGATGCCGGCTTCGAGCATGCCTCCGCACCACACGGGAATCCCGGCGGCCTGGGCGATGTCGTGCACCCGTTTGGCTTCGCGGAAACCGGCCACCCGGCCGAGCTTGATGTTGATGATGCCGCAGGCTCGGAGCTGGATGGCCTGCTCCGCGTGATGAGCTGTACGGATGCATTCATCGAGGCAGATCGGGGTTTCGAGCTGGGCCTGCAGGGAGGCGTGGTCGATGATGTCGTCGTGGCTCAGGGGCTGCTCGATCATCATGAGGTAGAATCGGTCGAGCTGGCGGAGGCGGTCGATATCGGCAAGCGTGTAGGCGCTGTTGGCGTCGGCCATAAGCCTGATATCGGGAAAGCGCTCGCGGACGCGCGCGACCACGTCGACGTCCCAGCCGGGCTTGATCTTCATCTTGATACGCTGGTAGCCGGCGGCGAGCTCGAGAGCGATCTTATCGAGCAACTGCTCGACGGAATCCTGGATCCCAATGGAGACTCCGCACGGAATTTCGCGGCGCGCTCCGGCGCCGATCTGTTTCCATAGCGGCACGCCGGCGCGGCGGGCAAACAGGTCCCACACGGCGGTTTCCAGGCCTCCGCGCGCCATGTTGTGGCCGCGGATGTGGGCGGTCAGCGGGTAGAGGTCTTCGGCGGAAGCGAGCTGTTTGCCGAGCACCCGCGGAGCAACATAATCGCGGAGGATCATCCACGCCGAGCCGGTCCACTCCTCGTTGTAAAAGGGGTTCTCGCCGGCGGTGACCTCGCCCCAGCCGGTGGCGCCTTCGCTCTCCGCCTCCACCAGGATGATGTCGCGGCTGTAGGTGCGGGAGAAGCTGGTCTCGAAGAAATGGACCAGCGGCATGCGGATCTGGTGGAGCGTGATGCGATCGAGTTTCATTGCCAGGGCTCCATGATATAGATGCCTTCGGTGCCGGTGCGCTGGAAGCCCGTGACGGCGAGGCCGCGCGTGAAGGCGTCGAGGAATCTGGCCGCGTTCTCCTTCTGGATGGCCCGGGCACGCGCCGGTTCGTGCTCGCGGATATGGGCGATGTCGGCGGGGTAGCGTATGCGCTCGGCATCGGGAGCGGGCGGGGTGCGCTGGCCGGCGGCGCGAGGGGTGGCGATCCACCACTCGGCGATGCAGCGGTCGGTGGGCAGGCCGCCGTGGAGAGGGCTTGAGGTGGTGCCGTACTGGTTCTCGTTATAGCGGCGGACGATAGCGCCCAGCTTCTCAATGTTGAGATAGGCGTTCTTCAGCTCGAGGGGATCGAAGGTCCACTCGATGAGCTGGATGCCGCGGGCGAGCGCATCGTCGCGCTGGCGCAGCTTGAGGCGGCGGCCGACGGCAGCGTCGCGATACTCGGGAAGGACCCCGAGCATGTGGCTGTGAAGGTAGGGGCGGCCGTCCGGCTTGATGCCGGGGATGGCGAAGCAGAAGCCGATCATGCGCGGGCCGTCGAAGGCGCCGAAGACATGGCCCCCGACTTTGCTGACCACGACGAGAAAGCGCAAGGGCAGCAACTCGATATCGGCGAAGCTCCAGATGGTCTTCTGAAGCCCGACGACTTCTTCGAAATCCGCGAGTTGAAACAACTGGCGGATCTCTATGCCCGCTTGGCTTCCTGCCACAGGGCCTCCATTTCTTCGATGGTCGATTCCTCGGGTTTTCTGCCGCGCTCGCGCAGGCGCGCCTCGATGTGGCGCCAGCGGCGGCGGAACTTGCCGTTGGTGCGGCGCAGGGCCTGCTCGGGATCTACCTTCACAAAGCGCGCGAGGTTCACCAGCACGAACAGCATATCGCCCAACTCGTCTTCGAGCTGCTCGCGGTCGGCCGTGCGGCGCGCCTCGGCGAACTCGGCGAGTTCTTCGTGAAGCTTGTCGAGCACCTGGTCGGGGTTTTCCCAATCGAAACCGACACCGGCGGCCTTGGAGGCGATCTGCTGGGCTTCGACCAGCGCCGGCAGCGCTCGCGGCACACCATCCAGGAGCCCGGCCGTGGCTTTACCCTTGGCCTTCTGCTCGCCTTCCTTGACGCGTCCCCAGATCTGCTTCACGTCGTCGGCGGAGCGCGCCGATTCCTCGCCGAAGACGTGCGGATGGCGGCGGATCAGCTTTTCGTTGATGGCATCGAGCGCGGTTTCGATGCGGAAGAGATTCTGCTCGGCGGCCATTTGGGCATAGAAGACGGCTTGCAGCAGAAAATCGCCCAGCTCTTCGGCGAGCTCGTCCCAGTCACGATCGTCGATAGCCTGGAGGACCTCGTAGGTCTCCTCCAGGGTGAAGGGTTTGATCGTGTCGAAGGTCTGTTCGCGGTCCCATGGGCATCCGCCCGGAGCGCGCAGCCGCGCCATGATCGCAACCAGCCTCTGAAACTTCTCACCAGCAGTTTCGCCGTTCATGTTTGGGGGGATTCCTCAATGTAACATACGGAGTATGGCCGACCTTCTCATCACAAAGCCGCAGGATGGCGAATTCGCGCGCTACTACGCGCGGTACATCGACCTGGTTCCGGACGGCGACGTCATCGGGACCCTGGCCACACAGATTCACGGCACGGCCGCGACCCTGCAGGCGATATCGGACGCGGATTCGCTGAAGCGCTACGCTGCGGACAAGTGGAGCATTCGCGAAGTCGTGGGTCACATGATCGACACCGAGCGGATCTTTGCCTATCGGGCGCTGCGCTTCGCGCGCAACGATCAGACTCCGCTCGCGGGCTTCGAGCAGGACGACTACATCGGACCGGCGCACTTCGACGCACGTCCATGGGCTGGGCTGATCGCGGAGCTGGAAGCGGTGCGCGTAAGCAACCTGCTCCTGTTTCGAGGCTTCGACCCGGACGCCTGGCAGCGCCAAGGGATGGCGTCGAACAACCCGATCAGCGTGCGCGCGGTCGCGTACGTGATCGCCGGACACGAGCGCCACCACATGCGCGTCCTGCGCGAGCGGTACCTGGGACAGGGCTAAGCATTCGACGGCTTGACACGGAATAACAAGTTCCTCACAATGCTGATTGTCGAGGAGGCGCTGTGGCTGCATATCTGCACTTCTTTGAAGACGAAAACACGACTCTGGGAATGGAGACGAAGACGTCCATACAGCAGCAATTCGGAGCTGTGGACATCGCGTTGAACAACCTCGGAACCGTAAAATCGGGCGACGCACTGTTTCTGATCGGCCATGGAACGCCGACGGATTTGTCGGGATACACTCCCCCGACTCTTGCCAAGCTGCTGACCGACAACGGCCTGTCGCAGCCTGTACAGATCTTTCTGTATTCCTGCGACACGGGCTTCGGCGGTGCGCCTTATGCGCTCGAGCTGAAGATTCAACTGGTTCAGCTCAAAGTGCTGTGTACCGTGTTGGCCCCAACCGGGCCGATTGACTCGGCCTTCGGGGTGGACACCACGAGCAACAAGTCCTTCTACGGTACCGGGAGACTGCCGCAGGTTCAAAAGCCTTCGTGGGTTAAATAGGCGGCGCCTGCAGGCGCGCACCGCTCACCGGATGGTCCGCCGCACGCCCGAAGTGTCGTACCCTGTAAGTTCACCCACATATGGCTGAATCTCCGATTACTCTTCGAAGCCAGGACTTTGCCACCTGGTATCAGGACGTTGTCCTGCAAGGCGACATGGCCGAACCGGCCGAGATCGTGAAAGGCTGCATGGTCATCAAGGCCAACGGCTATGCGGTCTGGGAGGTGCTGCAGCGAGAGCTGGACGATCGTTTCAAGCGCAGCGGCCACCAGAACGTATACTTTCCACTCCTGATTCCGCAGAGTTTTCTGAAGAAAGAGGCGGAACACGTGGAGGGTTTCTCGCCGGAGCTGGCGGTGGTCACGCACGCGGGCGGCAAGGAGCTGGAGGAGCCGTACGTCATCCGCCCGACCTCGGAGACGATTATCGGGCACTTCTTCAGCAAGTGGATTCAGAGCTGGCGTGACCTACCGGTGCTGGTCAATCAGTGGGCCAACATCATCCGGTGGGAGCTGCGCACGCGCATGTTCCTGCGGACAACCGAATTTCTGTGGCAGGAAGGCCACACGGCGCACGGCTCGCACGAAGAAGCAGTTGAGGAGGTGCTGCGGATCCTTGACCTGTATGCCGAGGTCGCCGAGGACGTGATGGCGATGCCGGTCATCAAGGGAGTGAAAACGCAGGCGGAGAAGTTCGCGGGAGCGCTGAGGAGCTACTCGATCGAGGCCATGATGCAGAATGGGCTGGCCCTGCAGGCCGGCACGAGCCACGACCTGGGGCAGAACTTCGGCAAAGCGTTCGACGTGAAGTTCCAGAACAAGGAGGGGCAGCTCGATTACGTGTGGCAGACGAGCTGGGGTGTGAGCACGCGGCTCATCGGCGGGCTGATCATGACGCACTCGGACGACAAGGGGCTGGTGCTGCCGCCGCGGCTGGCGCCGGTGAAATCGGTGCTGGTGCCGATCTACCGGAAAGACGAGGAGAAGGGCGCCGTGCTGGAGGCGGCGCACCGGATCGCGAAGGAGGTTGGCGCGAAAGTGGACGATCGCGACGGGCAGACGCCCGGGGCGAAATTCTTCCACTGGGAGCGGCGCGGTGTGCCGGTCGTGCTGGAACTGGGCCCGCGCGACCTGGCCGCGAACAAGATCGTGCTCAAGCGGCGCGACACCGGAGCGAAGGAGCCGGTCGAGCAGAGCGTTTTAGTGGACAGGATGGCGGCTGCGCTGGACGACATGCAGAAGGGGCTTTACGCCTGCGCTAAGGAACGGCAGAGGGCCAACACGGTGCTGGCGAATTCGATCGGCGAGGTAGAGGAAATTCTGCGCGACGCCACGGCCGAGAAGGGCGGCGGCAAATTCGTGATGGCTCACCTCAAGGACGATCCGATCTGCGATGCACGGCTGAAGGAGTTCAAAGCGACGGTGCGGAATATCCCGTTGGTCGACGAGTTCGACGGCGGCGGGAAGTGCGTCATCACGGGCGAGCCGGTGGACCGGCGCGCAGTGATTGCCAAGGCCTATTGACTGCGCGCCTGGAGGCCCGCGTTACGAGAACTCGCACAACGACTCAGCGTAGGCGGCAGAGCCGTCGCGGAGCCATGCGTCCAATTGAGCGGGCTCCTTCAACTGCTGGCCGCGAACCCGGGGGACCGCGACGAAGCGGCAACTCAACTCGGGAAGCGTAGTCATGTCGCCCCAGAGCTTTTCGAACTGGGCCACGGGAAAAACGTCTTCCTGGCCCTTGCCCCATCGCTTCTTCACGTCCTTCAACGTGATGTACGTAGGCATGCGGGCGGCAACTGCCCGGACGGCGTCGTTTACCTTGCCTGGGTCTGCGAGGTCGGCCGGCGTGAGCTGGAACATGCCTAAGAGCTGGTCGAGGTCGATCCAGTACGTCGCGCTGTTGTAGTAGGAGAGGCGGTTTTCCACTTCTTCATTGGGCAGCGCAAGGCCTTCGACCAGGCGGGAACGGCCATCAACCAGCGCGAGGCCGCCGCCGCGATCCTCCAGGTGGCGTGCAACGACCTCCGTTGTGAGAGCGGCCCCGCTGGCGATGTGGTGCCCGAGCAGCGCAGGATCGGCGTCGGCTCCCACGGTGTCGATGTTGTGAACCAGCAGATACCGCAAGCGTGGGTTGTCATCAAGAAGGCGCGCCAGTGTACCGTTGCGCATGAGATTGGGAACCTCATACCAATGCCCTACCGGGTGCAGGCACTGCATCGGGAGATTGTCGGTATAGTTGGCCGCTTCGCCGGCGTGCTTCGCCCACTTGATGAGCGCGGCGTGAAGACCCTCGCGGACCTTTTGCGCGCGCTCGTCGAGCAACTGCTGCGGCATCTCTTCCCAGGCAAAGCGCAGGTCGCGCTCGGTGGGGATCATGCGCAGGCCGATGCTGCGGCCGGGAGAAAGCAGCATTGTGCCGGGGTACTCAAGAACCTGGGCGGCGATGGCGTCGTGGGTGAGATAGCTGGTGGTGACGACGTGTGGAAGGAGGCGCCCGCACAGGCGGCTGGCGCGCAGGCTTTTGGCGAGGTGAACCTCGATGAAATTGCGATGCCGGCCGCCCAACTTACAGAACGGGTTCAGGGCCTTCACCACGCCGGCGCCCTTGGTCCAGCGGCTCCCGACGCCACCGGCCAGTGTGACGACGGCGACGCGGCCTTCGGCAAGCGCCTCGAGGCCCAGGTCACGATGGCTCGGATCGCACGTGTCGGGCTGGGCGTCCTCGATCAGGGCCGAGACAGGCAGGCGGTTTTGCGCGAGACCAATTCGTCCGGCGCGGAGGTCGGCCTGAATCTGTTCGTGCTGGGTGCGATCGAAACCGTAGGCTTCCAGCAGGGAATCCAGGCTGCGGCTGTGGCCGCCCGACACCGATGCAGCGCGCGGCATCAGGTGATCGAACAGCTCATGGGCCATGCCGGCGAAAGATCCACCGCCACGGCAGGCGGCGGCGAAGCGCTCGAGCTCGGCGCGGCGAGCCGGGGTCAGGTGGCGCGATTCGGTGCGGACCAGCGGCGGGACGGCGAGCGTATAGTAGGCGGCCGGCATCAGCGAATCTTCGCCAGTGGAGAGCGTGGACCATGTGCCGCGCTCGTTGATGGAGAACTGGTAGACCACGGGCTCCATGGCGAAGGGCACGGAGTGCTCCATGGCGCGCTTGGTTTCGCTCATGATGGACTGCATACGGGCTTCGGCTTCGGGCTTGCGCGCGGGAGCAAACAGAAATCCCATGCCCCCGCCGGACATGCCGCCAAGCATCCAGAAGCCGAGGAAGTCCCGGCCGAACTCTTGGCGCGCGCGGCGCACGAGGGTATCAGTGTAGAGGTTGCCGGCCCACGGAATGATGGTCTGGATCGGACCATCGAAATTCTTCTGGGTGCAGGCGCCGATCGCGGCGATATCACCAGCCTCCAGATGGCCGACCACCTGATCGAGTATGGCGACGGCCTGGCCGCGTCCCTGCCACTCGGTAGCGGAGCGCAGGAGATACTTTTCGGTCACCATTTCGAGAATCGGGCCCACATCCTGGGCCATGCCGCCGTGGACCAGGACCAGGCTTTGCTGGAGCGCCTCGCGCGTCGCCTCGGGCACTTCGGCGTGTGTGAAGATCTTGTGATCGGGCAGCAGGCGTCCGCGGCTGATGCCGAACTCGGGGTCGCCTTCGGAGGCGGTGACGCCGTGGATGAGCTTGATACCTGGCCAGACACCGCCGGAGTCCTGCCATCCGCCGCCGCTGCCGCCGAGCCATTCGCCGAGGATGGCGCGAGCGGCCACGAGCCTGCGGTCGTGCTCCTCGAGACCGCCGGCGAGCGTGTGGATCTGACGCGTGGCGCGCATGCAGACGGCGATCAGGCAAGCCAGGAGGCTGGTGGAAACTGCGAGACGCGAGCCTTTGGGGATGTCGTTCACCTTGCTCACGATCTCGATGCCGTGGCCATGCCGGCCCGTGAGACGCGCAAGGAGGTCCGCGAGCGGCTGGGTGGCGCCTTCCATGCCCGGCGGGATGATGCCGCTGGCGATCACGGCCGCTTTGAGGAGGCCGAGGTAGTCGCGTGCAAAGTCAAAAACCTCGGCGATGGAGGTCACGTCGGCGGTGGCTTGAAGATCGACGCTCGTGAGACGGAGCACGGGTTCGTCGATGACGCGGAAGAAGGCTTCGACGGGCGGGGCAGGCCGGGAATGCGCCCCACGGACTGCGAGGTCGATGGAGACGTTGAGCACGCGCGCGCCTTCCGGGTAGTCCATGCCGAGGAAGAAGATGTCGCTCCAGCCGCTGTGGGTGAGGTCCATACGGACCGGAGTGGCCTCGTGCAGGATGGGAAAAACGGGAGCGCCGGAAAGGAGCTCGGGGCGAATGCGGAGCGGGTGATCCTGCGGATGGCCGGCGCGGAACATCCACTGGTTGCCGCGCACCGAGCGCACACTGCGGCGGACCTGGTCGGCCAGAGTCTGAAAGCCGAGCGCGCGATAGCCTGCGGCGAGGGCGCTGGAGATTGCGGCGCTGGGCCCGTGCTCGGATTGGGCCGCGAGGAAGATGTCGATCGCCTCTTCGAAGCGGCGTTTGAGCAGGTGGGAGTAGCCTGCGAACGGGAGGAGAGCCGGGGTGTTGGTACCGGGCCGCAGCGGGATATGAAAGCGATGGATGGCGTACAGGAAGAAGAGGGCGCGGACGCGCTCATAAAGGTTGTCGCTGGAGCGACGGAAGCGGTCGAGGTCGCAGCACTCGGCCAGGAGGTGATCCAGCGGCTCGTCGCGGCAGATGACGTCGAGGGACTGGTCCCGTTCGAGGCCGTTGGCGGTGATGATGCCAGTGAGGCGCGTCACCGCTGGCTCCCGCCGGCGAGCAGTTCCACGAGCTGCGCAAGCACCTGTGGGCGATCGGGACCGCTGAGGGCGAGGGCGGTCTGGGCGATCCACAGTCCGTAGGGCGCGCCAAGATCGTAGCGCCGGCCGTCGTCTTCGATGGCGAGGTACTGTTCATGGCGGGCCAGTTCGGCGAGGGCCGCGGAGAGCGTAGCGGCGCCTCTCCCCAGGAATTCCATGACGGCTGGGGTGAGTACGTGAATGCCGAAGAAGCAGAGATAGTAGCCCGCGCGGATGCCGGGAACCATGAGGTGGCGCTCGGCTTCCGTGGGCGTGGGTTTTTCGATGACGGTGTCCACGCGGTAGAGGTCGCTGCGCCCGGCAACGCGGCGGCCGGCGACCGCGCCGAAGTGGCCGAGCAGGCTTTCGCGGGTGGGCTGCACGCCGCTGACGGAACAGTTTTCGGTTTCGGCGAGCTCGACGATCCGGTGCGCGGACGGCTTGGCGCCGGCGCCGATGTAAAGGTGATCGCCGACCATGTGAAGGAATGGCTCGGCGCCGATGAATTCGCGGGCACAGAGGATCGCGTGCGCATACCCGCGCGGCTCGGGTTGGGGCAGGAAGCGGACCGCGGAGGCATGGTGGCCGGCGGCCTGGGAGTAACGGGATTCATCGCCCGGCCAAACGACGACGGCGACCTGTTCGGCGCCGGCGGCGAGGCACTGCTCGATCAGG
>DATJYJ010000066.1:0-21386 GCA_035578025.1 Verrucomicrobiia bacterium | reverse complement strand
GAAGCGGCCGGTGATCTGGAACCCGGCGAAGTGATCGGTCGTGCGGCACCCGTGTTTTTCGAGCACGCGATGGAAGCGCCGCCGCGTCGCGCCGAGTGCGCCGCTGGTCAGGCGCTTCATGAGCGGCGCCGCGCCCCGCGGAGCGCTCAGCGGAAAATCGAAGGGGCGGCGGACCCACCGAGCGCCGTGCTCCACGGCCAGGCGCGCCACCGCTTCGAGCACGGGCGGCGCCAGGTGCGTGTGCTTGTGCGTATCCAGGTGCGACGGACGAATGCCCGCCTTCTCGATGTGGAGGACCTGCGCCGCGAGCTCGTCGTAGACGCGAAGCTCGCGGCGGGCGAGGGCCGCGAGCAGTTGCCCCACGCTGCGCGGCAGCGGACGGCCGGTGAGCAGGGAGCGTCCCTGGATCAGCACCAGATGGCAACCGATATCCAGCGACGGCGTTTCCCGCGCCAACTTGACCGCGTCATCGAAGGCGTCGCCATTGGCCATCAGGGTGGTCGCGGTCAGAATGCCGTTGCGGTGGGCCTCGACGATCCCCTGGTTCACATCGGGCGTGAAGCCGAAGTCGTCGGCGTTGACAACAAGCTGCTTGCGGGAACTCAAAATATGGTCAGCCGGATGGATAGGAATTTCTTGGGATTGGCGCGAATGTCCCTGGCCAGCGACTGGAACTCCCGGGTGGCTCCGGTCAGCGCGTCGTACATTTGCGGATTGACCATCAACTGTCCGATGGTGCCCTGGCCGGAGTTGATCCGGTCCATGGTTACGTTGAGCTTGGCCACCAGCTCGTCGAGGCGCTTGTTGAGCGAGTCGTCCTTCAGAAACTTGCCCGCGGTTCCCTTGCCGGCGTTGAGGTCGGCCACCACGGTCCTGATTTCGGCGATGGTAGCGCGCGCCTCGTCGTACAAGGCCGGATCTTTGAACAGCTTGCCCGCGGAACCCTGGCCGGCCTGCAAGTCCGCCAACATGGCGTCGACGCGCTGTAGCGGCTTGCGGATGTCGTTGTAGAGCGCATCGTCGTAGATGACTTTGCTGAGCGTGCCGTGCCCGTTGCGGATATCCGACAGCAGGCCGTTGCCTTCGGCCACGATGCCGTTCAGGCGTTTGTACAGCTCGTCGTCCTTGAGCAGCAGGCCAATATTGCCTTTGCCCTGCTCCACGCCGACCAGCAGCGAATCGACGCGATTGACGATTCCCTGAAAGCTCCCCAAGAGGCCCGACATCTGCGCCATCAGCTCGGGAATGTCCTGCGATTGCAGAGCCTTCAGCTCGGAGCCGTCCTTGGCGGGTTTGCCCGTGCCCCGCGTAATGTTGAGATACTTGTCGCCGAGTAAGTTGCTGGCGGCGATTCCCACCACCGAATCTTCCGGAATCTGCGGCAGGTACTCGGAACGGATCTGCATCTGGAACTCGACCGCGCGTTTGGGGTCTCGCGAGTTGGTGAGCGTGACCCGGTCCAGGTTGCCCACCAGGATGCCGTTGAGCCGCACCGGCGTGCCTTCCGTAAGGCCGCTGGCATCGTCCATGTAGGTGCGCAGCGTGACGGTGCTATGAAACAACCCCTGGGATTGCGTCAGCAGAAAGACCAGGACAAACAGGATGATGAAGGCGCACAGTCCGACGATCCCGACTTTCAGTTGAGACCAGCGAACTTTGCGCGCTTCCGGCATCGTCTACACCCGCGGTTTGAAAAACTTCCTTACATAAGCATCTTGCGACGCTTCGAGCTCGTCCTGATCGCCTTCGAAGATCAGGCGCCCTTCCTTCATTACCATGAAAGTGGTGCGTAACTCCTGCCTAACCCCGCCGTGCGCAGTTTCGAGACTTCCCTTGTCCGAATTGTAGCGGAAATTGGCCATCAGGTTGCCGTCCTGATAGCGGTGCGTGACCATGAGCGTGGTCGCCTGGCTTACGTCGCGCTCCTTGATCAGCAGCGCCATGATGGTGTGCGCCGTAATGGGGTCGAGACCGGCCGTGGGCGAATCGTACATCTGCAGAGCCGGCTCGGTGACGACCGCCCGGGCGATGGCCGCGCGCCGCCTCATGCCGCCGGAAAGCTCGCTTGGAAACTTCTCCAGCGTCCCGGCAAGCTCGACGAATTCCAGCGCCTGCTCCACGCGCGGCAGCACCTGATCCGGCGGGCAGTGGATCGACTTCTGGTTTACCAGGGGGTACGCGACGTTCTCCTCGATGTTCAAGGAGTCGAAGAGCGCGCTTTCCTGAAACAACATTCCGATCCGGCTCCGGATATCGAACAGGCGCTGCTCCGAAAGGCGGCTGATGTCTTCGCCGAACACGAATACCCGGCCCGAGTCCGGCCGCACCAGCCCCATGGCCGTTTTGAGCAGGACGGTCTTGCCGCTGCCCGCGGCGCCCAGGATCACTCGCGAATCGGCCTCGAAGGCTTCGAACGACACATCGCGCACAGCCGGTTCTCCGTCGAAAGAGACCGAGACGTTTTCGAAGCGCAGCACGCTGGGCCGGTTCTCAGCCGTCATCCCGAGGCCGCCTGAAAGACAAAAATCTTGGTAATCAGGAGATCGAGGATGAAGATCAGGACGATGGCGGCGACCACCGCCTGCGTGGTGGCGCGGCCCACGCCCTGGGTGCCGCCTGTGGTGCGAAGCCCGTAGAAACAGCCGATCATCGACACCACGATAGCGAAGATGAACGGCTTCAGCAGGCCCTGCGTCACGTCGTTCCACTCCAGCGCGCGCCACACGCTGCTCCAATACTGGCGGGCCGTCAAGCCCAGGTACGTGCTGGCGATGATGAAGCCGCCGAACATGCCGACGAAGTCGGCGATCACCACCAGCAGCGGCAGCATCAGGCAGGTGGCAATCAGGCGCGGCGTGACCAGCTTCTGCACCGGGTCCGTGCCGAGCGCGCGCATGGCGTCGATCTGCTCGGTCACCTTCATGGATCCCAGCTCGCTGGCCATCCCCGAAGAGTTGCGCCCGGCCACCATGATGGCGGTCAGCACGGGTCCCAGCTCGCGCGCCAGCGTGATGGAAACCAGCGTGCCGGTCTTCCCCACCTGCCCGTAGGTGGCCAGCGCGCGCGACATCTGCAGCGCCATCACGGCGCCGCTGAAGAAGCCGGTCAGCACCACGATGGGCATGCTGCCCACGCCGATGTTGTCCATCTGGAGAGCGATGTCGTCGGTGTAATGCGGCGTGCGAAGAATGTTGCGCACCGCGCGTCCGGTAAGCTGAAAAAAATCTTGAACCGCGAGTACAGGAGCTTTAAGCGGATCCAGCAAGTCGGTTCGATCCCCGCAATCCGATGCTACCATACCGGTAGGAAACCCCGCGATGAAAGGACTTACCGACATTCCCGGCATTCGCGTGGGCCACGTTTCCGACTTCGACGCGATCACCGGCTGCACCGCGATCCTCTGCGAATCGGGCGCGGTGGGCGGCGTCGACATCCGCGGCGGCGCCAGCGGCACTCAGGAGATCGAAGTGCTCAACCCCGGCCATGTCGCCGACAAAGTGCACGGCATCCTGCTGGCCGGCGGCAGCGCCTTCGGACTCGAAGCGGCCGCCGGGGTGCGCCGTTATCTTGCGTCGCGCAAGGTCGGCTTGGCCTTCGGCGGCCAGCACATCCCCATCGTCCCCGCCGCGATCCTGTTCGACTTGGCAATCGGCAAGCCCGGCGTGCATCCGAATGTAGCTATGGGCGAGGCGGCGGCCTCCGCTGCCACGTCGGACGCCGTGAAGGAAGGCTGCGTCGGCGCCGGCACGGGTGCTACCATCGGCAAACTCTTCGGCATGCGGCGCGCCATGAAGAGCGGCATCGGCTCGTGGACGCTTAGTCTGCCCGGAGGCGTCCTGGTGTCGGCGCTGGTTGCCGTCAACGCATTGGGCGACGTCCGCGATCCCGCTAGCGGCAAGCTGGTCGCCGGCGCGCGCAGGAGCGCGGAGAGCAGCGATCTGGCGGACAGCGAAGCCGAAATTCTGCGCGGAGCCGTGATCGGCGGTGGAGGAGGCAACACCACCATCGGCGTGGTCGCGACCAACGCGCAGTTGAATAAGGTGCAGGCCAACAAGCTGGCGCAGTTCGCCAGCCTCGGCGTGGCCCGCGCCATCTATCCGGTAAATACCATGGCGGACGGCGACACGACCTTCGCCCTCTCCTGCGGCGAGTTGCGGGCCGACATCAACACCCTCGGCGTGGCGGGGGCAGAAGCCATGGCGCAGGCCATCTTGCGCGCGGTCCGCCTGGCCAGGCCCATGGGCGGCCTGCCGGCACTCGGGTAGCTGCCGCCGGACCGGCACCTGCCGGAATGTGGGCACCCGGGCTTCGGCAGAGCCACCTTTTCTTCAAGCCCACGCGCAGGTCCGGCCTTTGGCTGGCAATCTGCTCTATCAGGGCCAGGATTCTGTAAATCGATGATGAAGGTTGAGACGAGCGAGCTGGACGGCAAAGCACTGCTGCTGGTGGAAGGCCGGCTCGCCGTCGATCTGAAAAACGTCACCTGCGTCGATCGCGCCGGCCGCTCGCTTCTGCGGTCGATGCACACCAGCGGCGTCGAGTTCCTGCGGGCAGGCATCGCGCTCCAGGACATTCTCGACCAGATCATCGAGCCGCATATGCCGGAATAACTGCACGGGTAAGTACTCCGGCCAGTCCGTGCAATCTTATTAATTTGGCGCATTACTTGCTTATGTTTGTTTCAGTCGTCGATAGGCGACATGGGTTGGCGCTCTCGTCTTCAATTTCCACTGACGCGCCCGGAACTTCCACACAGGCGCAGCGGCGTTCGTTTATGGCGGCGGTCGTCCGCCCACGGCCCAGGGCCGCCGTCGAGCTCTTGCACTCTGAGATGGAGGATAATGGAAGTACTTTTGGATTTCCGCATGAGCTCACTTACCGGGACTGGGTCACAGTACTTTCCTTCCGAGCGGTACGAGGCCCTGATTCGTGTATCGCAGGCGATCGGCGCGCATCGCGATCCCAAAGATCTCTTCCGCGCTATGGTCAGCGAGCTGCACCGCGTCAGGCGTATCGGCAGCATCGCAGTCGCCGGCAAAAGTGCTGATGCATACTGCCGCGAAGAGGTGCGATTTCTCTCACTGGTCGCCGGCCAGGCCGCCCTTGCTATCGTTGACGCCCTGAACTTCGAAGCGTTGCGCAACGCCCAGGGCGCGCTGGAGCGCAAGAGCAGACGTTTCGCGCCGACCTCTTCTACCGGCTCAACGTCTTCCCGGTGCAGGTTCCTTCGCTGCGCGAGCGCCCCGAGGACATCCCGCTCCTGGTGCGCCACTTCGTTCAGCAGTTCGCGCGGCGCATGGGCAAGGCGGCCGAAACCATGAACGTGCTGGTCCGCTACCATTGGCCGGGGAACATCCGCGAACTGCAGAACCTGGTTGAGCGCGCGGTGATCCTCTCGACGGGCCCGGTCTTGAAAGTCCCGCTCAACGACCTGCCGGCGCAGCCCGCCCCCGCGGCGATCCGAAAAACGGAGACCCTGGAAGAAGCCGAACGCCGCCTCATCCTGGAGGCGCTGGACGCGTCCGATTGGGTGATCAGCGGGCCCAGAGGCGCCGCCACCGCGTTGGGCTTGAAGCGGAGCACCCTGCAGGCTCGCATGGAAAAACTGGGGATTCGCCGGGCTCGCGCGGCAGCCGCCCCATACCAGGGCGCGCGGTGAATTCCCAGCTCCCAACCGTCTATCTCGCCCGCCACGGTGAGACCGCCTGGAGCCTCTCCGGACAACACACCGGCGTCACCGATCTTCCTCTCACCGCGCGCGGCGAACAGAATGCCCGCATGCTCGGAGGCCGTGTGCGCTCCCTGCAATTCGATAAAGTGCTGACCAGCCCTCTCCAGCGCGCCCGCCGGACTTGCGAGCTCGCCGGCTTCGGCGCCGCCGCCGAAGTCGAGCCCGACCTGGTCGAATGGAACTACGGACAATATGAGGGCCTCCGTACATCTGAGATCCTGGCCGCGCGGCCCGACTGGAAACTGTTCCTCGACGGATGCCCCGGCGGCGAATCTCCCGAACAGGTGGGCGCGCGGGCCGATCGCGTGTTGAGCCGCGTACGTGCCGCCGGTCCGAATGTGCTGATCTTCTCCAGCGGGCATTTCCTGAGAGTATTCGCCGCCCGCTGGCTCGGAAAAGAGCCCGCGGACGGCGGGCACCTCCTGCTCGGCACCGCCAGCCTCAGTGCGCTCGGTTACGAGCGCACTCTCTGTCAGCCGGTAATCTCTCTGTGGAACGATACCGGCCACGTAATGGGGTGAGACAGTAATAGTAAGACTCCGGAGGTAGCATCGGATATGAAAGCGACCGAAGCGCTGCACGACCTGGGCCAGAGCATCTGGCTGGATAACATCACGCGCGATCTGCTCGAAAGCGGCACGCTCAAACGCTACATCGATGAATTCTCGGTGACGGGCCTCACCTCGAACCCGACCATCTTCGATCACGCGATCAAAAACAGCACCGCCTACGACGCCACCATTCGCAACCTGGTGGGCAAGGGCAAATCCGGCGAGGAGCTCTTCTTCGACCTTGCCCTCGAAGACCTGACCCGCGCCGCCGCACTGTTCCGGCCTGTGCACTACCGCACGGACACCGTCGATGGCTGGGTATCCCTGGAGGTTTCGCCTGCGCTGGCCTACGATACCGCGGCCAGCCTTGCCGCCGCCCGCAATCTGCACGCGCGCGCCGGCCAACCCAATCTCTTCATCAAAATCCCCGGCACGAAAGAAGGCCTGCCCGCCATCGAAGAAGCCATTTTCGCCGGGGTCCCGATCAACGTGACGCTCCTGTTCTCCCGCGAGCAGTACCTGGCGGCTGCCGACGCCTTCATGCGCGGCATCGAACGCCGCATCGCCGCCGGCCTGCGTCCCAATGTCGGCTCGGTCGCTTCGGTATTCATCAGCCGCTGGGACACGGCAGTGACGGGCAAGGTGCCCGATGCCCTCCGCGACCAGCTCGGCATTGCCATCGCCAAGCGGACCTACAAGGCCTACCGCGGCCTTCTGTCATCCCCCCGCTGGCAGCGTGCGTTCAACGCCGGCGCGCGCCCGCAGAGGCTCCTCTGGGCCAGCACCGGCACCAAGGACCCGAAAGCCTCCGACGTGCTCTATATCCAGGCCCTGGCCTCCCCGTTCACCGTGAACACCATGCCCGAAGGCACCCTGAAGGCACTCGCCGATCACGGCCAGGTGGGACCGATCCTCCCCGTGGACGGCGGCGATTGCGAAGAAATCCTGGCGCGTTTCGCGCAGGCCGGCATCGATGTGGATGCCCTCGCGGCGCGCCTTCAGGAGGAAGGCGCCAAGTCGTTCGTGGCCTCCTGGAACGAGCTGTTGGAAGTCATCGCCGCCAGAAGCGCCGAGCTGAAAACGGCTGCCGCGCATTAGAAGCGAAAGGAACTCGACCATGCCAACCGACGGAACAGCCGCCACCCCGACCCTGCAACAGCCGCTCACCAAGCGGAAGGCCTGGAAGGCTCTGCAATCCCACTACAAGAAGATCCGCGAGGCTCACCTCCGCGATGTTTTCTCCGCCGATCCGGAGCGCTCTGCCCGCATGACCGCCGAGGCCGCGGGTATCTTCCTCGATTATTCGAAAAACCGCATCACCGACGAAACTCTGAAACTCCTCCTCAACCTTGCCGAAGAGGCGGGCCTGCGGCCGCGCATCGACGACATGTTCAACGGCAAAAAGATCAACGCCACCGAGAATCGCGCCGTCCTGCACGTCGCCCTTCGCGCCCCCAAAGACGCCGTGATCACCGTGGATGGCGTGAACGTAGTGCCCGAGGTTCACGCCGTCCTGGACAAGATGAGCGCCTTCTCCGAGCGTGTCCGCAGCGGCGAATGGAAGGGCCACACCGGCAAACGCATTCGCAATGTCGTCAACATCGGCATCGGCGGCTCCGATCTCGGCCCGGTCATGGCCTACGAAGCTCTCAAATACTACAGCGACCGGGCCATGACCTTCCGGTTCGTTTCCAACGTCGACGGCACGGACCTGTCCGAAGCCGTCCGCGACCTCGATCCCGCCGAAACCCTCTTCATCATCTCCTCGAAGACTTTCACCACGCTGGAGACCATGACCAATGCGCACTCGGCGCGCTCCTGGTCCCTTGCCGGCCTCGGCAACGACCAGGCGTCGGTCGCCCGCCACTTCGTCGCCGTGTCCACGAACGCCGCCGAAGTGGAGCGTTTCGGCATCGACACCGCCAACATGTTCGGCTTCTGGGATTGGGTTGGCGGCCGCTATTCGATGGACTCCGCGATCGGCCTCTCCACCATGCTCGCCGCCGGTCCGGACAATTTCCGCGCCATGCTCGACGGATTCCACCGGATGGACGAGCACTTCCGCACCGCTCCGTTCGAGCACAATCTCCCCGTGTTGATGGGCCTCCTCGGCATCTGGTACACCGACTTCTTCGGTGCCGAAACCGTCGCCGTACTGCCCTACGAGCAGTACCTGAAGCGCTTTCCGGCCTACCTGCAGCAGTTGACGATGGAAAGCAACGGCAAACACGTCACGCTCGACGGCGCCGCCGTCGAGTACGCGACCAGCCCCATCTACTGGGGCGAGCCGGGGACGAACGGCCAGCACTCCTTCTACCAGTTGATCCACCAGGGCACGCGGCTGATCCCGTGCGACTTCATCGCCTTCGCACAGCCGCTCGAGCCGCTCGGCCGCCACCACGATCTGCTGATCGCCAACGTCTTCGCGCAGGCCGAAGCGCTGGCATTCGGCAAGACGCCGGAGCAGGTCAAATCCGAGGGCACCCCCGAGGGCCTTGTGCCGCATCGCGTCTTCCAAGGGAACCGGCCGTCGAACACAATCCTCGCCGAACGGCTCACTCCGCAAGTGCTGGGCAGCCTGATCGCGCTCTACGAGCACCTGGTCTTCACCCAGGGCGCCATCTGGCAGATCAACTCCTTCGACCAATGGGGCGTCGAGCTCGGCAAGGTGCTGGCGCAGCGCATCGTTCCGGAGCTCGAGAGCCAGGCCGAAACGACGCTGGAACACGACACTTCGACCAACAGTCTGATCCGGAGATACCGCAAGCTCAAAGGCAACTAATCAATTGACGAGGAGGGGACCATGCAACTGGGTATGGTGGGTCTGGGCAGGATGGGAGCCAACATGGTGCGCCGGCTGCTCCGCGGAGGGCACCAGTGCGTCGTCTTCGACGTGTCGCCGAAAGCCGTCGCCGACATGATCAAGGAACACGCCATCGGCGCCTCCTCGCTCGAAGACTTCGTTCGCAAGCTCGAAAAACCCCGCGCGATCTGGCTGATGGTGCCGGCCGGGACCGTCGACAAGACCATCGCCGATCTCTTGCCCCTGGTCGAGCCGGGCGATATCCTGATCGACGGCGGCAACTCCTACTATGTGGATGACCTCCGCCGGGCCAAGGAGCTGACTTCGCGGCGAATCCACTACGTCGACGTCGGCACCAGCGGCGGCGTATGGGGCCTGGAACGCGGCTACTGCATGATGATCGGAGGCGAGCCTGAGGTCGTAAAGCACCTCGATCCCATCTTCGCCACCCTCGCGCCCGGCATGGGAAGCATCCCGCGCACGCCCGGCCGCGAAAACCTCGACGGCACCGCCGAGCGCGGATACCTGCACTGCGGCCAGAACGGCGCCGGCCACTTTGTCAAAATGGTCCACAACGGCATCGAGTACGGCATGATGGCGGCCATCGCCGAAGGCCTCGGCATTCTGCGCGATGCCAACGTGGGCAAGCAGGCGCATGCGGTCGACGCCGAAACCACGCCCCTGCGCCGGCCCGAGAACTACCAATACGACCTCGATCTCCGCGACATCACCGAAGTCTGGCGGCGCGGCAGCGTGATCGCCTCCTGGCTGCTCGATCTCAGCGCCGCCGGCCTGGCCCGGGATCCCGAGCTCTCCGAGTTCAGCGGCCACGTCTCCGATTCCGGCGAGGGCCGCTGGACCATCAAGGCTGCCATCGACGAAGCCGTGCCCGCGCCGGTTCTCTCCGCCGCCCTCTACCAGCGCTTTACCTCGCGCGGCGAGGCTGATTACCAGGACAAGCTGCTCTCGGCCATGCGTTTCGGCTTCGGCGGCCACCTGGAAAAATCCGCCGGCAAGTGACCATCCGGGAGGCGACCATGAATCATTCTCATTCCGATGCCCTGGTTTTCTTCGGCGCGACCGGCGACCTGGCCTACAAGAAGATCTTCCCGGCGCTGCAAGCCATGGCGAGACGAGGCCGGCTCGATGTTCCCGTAATCGGCGTGGCCAAAGAGTCCTGGAACGTAGAACAGCTTCGCGCACGCGCCAAGGACAGCGTGCAGCACCACGGCGGCTTCGACCGCGCGGCGTTCGAAAAACTGGCCGGCCTGCTGCACTTCGTCGGCGGCGACTATGCCGACCGGTCCACGTTCGACGCCATCCGCAAGGAGCTGGACGGGGCGCAGCGCCCCGCGCACTATCTGGCGATCCCTCCCGTACTGTTTGAGACGGTGATCGAACAGTTGGCAGGCTCGGGCTGCGCCCACCAGGCTCGCGTGATCGTCGAGAAGCCCTTCGGGCACGACCTCTCTTCCGCACAGCAGCTCAACCGCACCTTGCACCGCTTCTTTCCCGAGCCCTCCATCTTTCGAATCGACCACTACCTGGGCAAGCGGCCGGTGAACAACGTGGTGGTCTTCCGTTTCGCAAATGCATTCATGGAGCCTTTCTGGAACCGCAACTATATCGAAAGCGTGCAGATCACCATGGCGGAGGACTTCGGCGTCCAGGGCCGCGGCGCGTTCTACGATCAGAACGGCGTCATCCGCGACGTGATCCAGAATCACCTGTTCCAGATCCTCTGCAATCTCGCCATGGAGCCTCCCGTGCGCGCCGACAGCGAGACCGTCCGCGATGAAAAGGTCAAGGTCCTGAAAGCCATTCCCGCGCTCAAGCCCGACGACGTGGTCCGCGGGCAGTTCCGCGGCTACCGCCAGGAAAAAGGAGTTGCGCCGGACTCCAACGTGGAAACCTTCGCCGCCATCCGGCTTAACGTCGAGTCGTGGCGATGGAAGGGCGTCCCGTTCTACATCCGCGCGGGCAAGAACCTGGCGGTCACCAGCACCGAGGCCTTTGCCCGCTTTCGCAAGCCTCCCTCGGTCATTCGCGATTCCGGGTCCCAGAATTACATCCGCTTCCGCATCGGTCCTGAGATGGCCATCGCCATGGGCGTCGCCGTCATGGGTCCCGGCGAGCACGTGCGCAGCGAAAATATCGAGATGATCGCCAACCGCCATCCCTGCCCCGAGGAGATGGAAGCCTATGAGCGCGTCCTCGGCGAAGCCATGGAGGGCGACGCTACGCGATTCGCCCGCGAGGATTATGTCGAAGAAGCCTGGCGCATCGTCGATCCAATCCTCAAGGCCGAAGCCCCGCCTTACGAGTACGAGAAAGGTACCTGGGGGCCTGCCGAGGTCGACAGCATCATCTCACCCAAGGGAGGCTGGCACAATCCCGCCGCTGTCGAACAGGACGAGCCGGCCCTTTCCCGGGCGAGCTGAAATCCTTCACCTGGCCCCCCGCATACTTCAGAGCGGGCGCGGGAAGGTTCCGTAGAGAATAATCCGGATACGCCGCGTGCGTCACCCACCGGAACAGATAGGCCGGAACGGATTTGTCGCCTAGGTGACGATCCGCGCGCGCAGCGCCTTGGCCACCGCTTCGGATTTGGAATGCACGTGCAGCTTGCGGAAGATCTGCCGCGTGTGGAACGAGATGGTGTTGACGGTCACTCCAAGCTCAGCGGCCGCGGTCTTGTAATTGTGACCCTCTACCAGCAGTTGCAGCACCCTGAGCTCCTGTGCCGAGAGCCGGCGCTCCTCCAGCTCCGCGGGAGGACTGAAGTCGCGGAACAACTGCACGACGCGACGCGCGATCTCGGGTGAAATCGGCGCGCCGCCGTTCTTCACTTCCCGAATGCTCTCCAGCAGCTTCGCGGGCGCAATTCGTTTGAGCAGATACCCGCACGCACCCGCGCACAATGCGCGGAAAATCCTCTCGTCGTCTTCAAACACCGTCAGCACCAGGATCAGCAGCCCCGGGCATTTCTCCAGCAGCCGCGGTATCCCATCGATGCCCGACATCCCCGGCAGTCCGATATCCACCAGCGCGACATCCGGATCCGTCGCGGCAATGCGCGGCAACGCTTCTTCCATGCTGCGGAACGTGCCGCCGCACCGGAATCCCGTGGTTCCGTTGATCAGCACCGCCAGGCCGTCGCGGATCTCGCGCTGATCCTCGATCACCACGACTCGAACACTGTCAGCATCGCCCATCCCAGTCCACCCCCGTTCAGTCTCAACCATGTGCCGGGCCCGATCACCTACACGTTCAGGTGGGTCTCCGCCGGTGGCGGATCGGGACTTCGATCCTGACTCGCGTGCCCGCCCCCGGCGTGGACTCGATTCTCGCCATCCCGCCCAGCGCGTGCACCCGTCTCTTAATCCCCGGCAGCCCGTTGCCTTCCCCGGACAAGCCTGCCAGGTCGAAGCCCCGCCCGTCGTCGGCGATCTCGAAGACAAATCTCTCTCGTCCCGCTGAAACCTGTACCGTCACATGCCGCGCGCCCGAGTGCTTCACCACGTTGTTCGCCGCCTCCTTGAAAAGCAGCAGCAACTCCCTCCGCAACTCCAGGTGAAGCGCGCCGTGGCCCGCCTGGGAGCCGGCCTGAAACAACAGGTCGATGTCCGCCGCCGTAAACAGCTCCGCGGCGAAGTGACGCATTCGCTGAATCACGTCGGCGGGCCGGTCTCGCGCGGGATTGATCGCCCACACGATGTCGCTCATCGAGTCCAGGACCTGGCGTGACAACTCGGAAATCCGGCCAATCGGGACATGCGCGCCCGGGCCGGACTCGCGCCGGGCCACCTCGCTCAGCACCGAAATCTGCGAGAGCGTCGATCCGATATCGTCGTGCAGGTCCGTGGCAATCCGGTTCCGCACCCGCTCGATCTCCACCAGCCGCGAGATCCGTATGCGGTGCGCCGACCAGGCAACCCCCATCAGCGCCAGCGCCGCCAGCGAAACGAACCACCACCGCCGCCAGACGGGCGCGGGTACCGTGAATTCGACTTCAGCGGGTATCGCGCTGACCAACCCCTCGGCGTTCACCGCCCGCGCCAGAAACCGGTAAGAACCGGGTTGCAGCGCGACATATCTCGTCGCGCGGTCGAGAGTCGGCGCGTTCCAATCCCGGTCGGCATTTTCCAACCTGGTCTGATAGCGCAGCACGTCGCCCGGCCAGAATGTCAGGCCGGCGACTTCAATGTGCAGCGGGGCGCCGCCGAACGGCACCGTCAGGCCCGCCACCCGCGTCTGTCCCAGCGGCGAGATCCCTTGCGAGACACCCGCGACTTCCAGCCGGCTGATCTGGATGTACGGGCGCTCCGCCTGCCGGTCCCGCTGGGGAACCAGCCGCGATACGCCTTGAGCGCTGCCGAACCAGAGCGCACCGTCACGATCGCGGAAGGCAATCTGAAGATCGCCTTTCACCAGGCCGTCCTCGGCGGTGTAATGCCGCAGGCGCCCGGTTGCCGGATCCAGGGCGTCGACCCCGCGACCCGTGCACGCATAAATTCGCCCGAAAGCATCCTCGGCCAGGCACTGAATCAAGTCGCCGGAAAGCCCCTGCTGGCCGGAAAAACTCACCGGCGCCGGCCGTTCCGCCCCCGGATCGTCGAACCGCAAGAGGCCGGCTTCGGAAGTCCCCACCCACATGCGTCCCTTCGAGTCGGCGAGCAGGGCGCGGATTCCTCGCGCAGCCCGCGCGGGCAAAACAATCTCCCGCAGGTGCCCGTCGCGAAACCGCATCAGCTTCCCCTGGAAATATCCGATCCAGATTCCCCCGCTCCGGTCCTCCGCGAACCCGAACGGAAAGCTGCCTGCGGTCTCCGATCCGCTGTCAGGAACAATCGCCTCCAACGATTTCGTGTGCCGGCTCCAGCGTGCCAGCCCCTGCGGATCCGGCCTGCGGAACGCCAGCCACACGTCTCCCCGCGAATCCTCGAAGACCTTCAGCGGCAGCGCTCCCGGGACGCCGGTGTCCATCATCTGCGGCGCCCGGACCGCCAGGTCCACAGCGGCGGGCGCGGCGGCGAACCGGAACAATCCCCCGCTCGCGATCCACCAGTCGTGCTCCGTCCCTTCGATCGCGATCTGGCCCGCGCCCCAGCCGAATTTCTGGCGCGAGGCGAGCGCACGCACCAGGTGAAACCGCTCGCCACGGCGCACATACACGCCCAATTTTTCGTCTGTCTTGGTAATCAGCACCAGGTCGCCGGCGCGGGATTCCAGGATCGCGGATGGACGGCCCTCGATACCGTCCTTGTGTGAGTACGTCGCAAATCCGCTCTGCGCGATCTTCGCGGCGCCGGCGCCGTCCGTGCCGACCCAGACGTTCCCGCTGGCGTCCAGGGCAAGCGCCTCGATGTCATCCACAACCAGGCCGTCGGCGCCGATGATCTTCCGCTGAATGCTCCCCGCGGAATTCACGACGGTGACACCGCCCGTTCCCGCCAGCCACAGGTTGCCGTTCTCCAGCGGCAGGATCGCGTAAAGATATTCCGCTGCCAGCCCGCTCTTCCGGTTCAGCACCAGTTCGGCCCGCCCGTCCCGAAGCCGCGCCGCTCCCAGAAACGTTCCAACCCAGATCGCCCCGGTCCGGTCCTGTCTCACCGCGGTGACCTCGTTCGCGGGCAGTCCCTGGCCAACCGTGTATCGATCGGCTTTGCCGTCCTCGCGCAGCCGGTAGAGACCCTGGTCCGTGCCCACCCACAGCACTCCGTCGCGATCTTCAAACAGATCGTAGATGAACGGGCTTCCCGGCATCACCTGCCGGAATTTGCCGTCCGGCAGCGTGAATCGGAACAGTCCCAAGTCCGTGCCGCACCAGATCGACGGGTTGGCAGACGTGGACGATCGCGGCTCCAGCAGGCGTGTAATCCAGCGCGTTCCGGGCGGTGTGTGCTCGCTTTCGATCGCGGGTGCGGGTCTGGGCCTGGTTCCCAGCCGGCACAGGCCGCCTCCGGTAGCGATCCACATCACCCCGCCGCGGCTCTCCAGGATGTCGTTGACCCGCCGGTGGCTCAGCCCTTCGCGCACGCCGAATGTCAGAAACTGATATCCGTCGAACCGCGCCGCCCCGTCGCTCGTACAGAACCACAGGAAGCCGCGCGAATCGGTCACGATTCGATTGACGGAGTTATTCGGCAACCCGTCCGCGGTGGAATACACGCGCACAGGCAAATCGCTGGCCAGAGCACCCGCGCACGCGGTGAGACAGATCGCACACCGGAACGTATCCCCGAACGACACCAGTGCTCGATTATACTCGGATCTCGTGGGGCAGGTTTCCGCCTGCCGGGAGCCTGCCCCGCGCCGATGGCGCGTCTACCCCGCTACCCGGGCGCGCAGCCGGTCCACCAGGTCGCCCGGGATCTCCAGGTTTCCCGCGCCGCGCCCCAGAGTCACTCCCGGCTTGACGGCACCGTGAAAATCGCTGCCGCCCGTGACCAGCAGCCCGTAGTGCCGCGCCAGTCCCAGGTACAGCTTGGTGTCCGCTTCGCTGTGGTCGCTGTGATACGCCTCGATCGCGTCCATCCCCGCGCCGCACAGCTCCGGCATGATCGCGGGCACGTCGCCGTTCACCCGCACCGGGTGGGCCAGCGACGCGATTCCGCCCGCCTGCCGGATGCGCTCGACGCCTTCCGCAAACTGCGGCTCGCGCCGGTAGACGTAGCCCTTCGCCGATTCGTCCAGGTATTCGTCGAAGGCTTCGCGGTAGGTCTTCACGTAGCCCTTTTCGAGCATGATCTGCGCGAAGTGCGGGCGCCCGGTCATGCCGCGCCCGCGCGCCTCGGCTTCCTCCAGCGTGATGTCGAAGCCCAGCTCCCGCAGGCGCGCCACCAGACGGATGTTGCGGTCGCGCCTTGCCGCCTGCAGGTCGAGAATCCAGGTGCGGAAGTCCGCCAGCCCGTTGTCGGCGAGAAAGTATCCCAGCAGGTGCACCGATTGCCCGTGCAGCTTGGTCGAAAGCTCGATGCCGCAGATCAGGGTGACGCCGGCGTCGCGCGCCGCCGCCCGCGCCTGGTCATACCCCTTGAATGTATCGTGGTCCGTGATGCCGAGCGTGGTCACACCGGCGCGCACGGCTTCATCGATCAATTGTCCGGGCGAACAAGTGCCGTCAGATTCGTTGGTGTGTGAGTGCAGGTCGATCAAAGGAAAGTAAGCCTAGACGTTCCAGTGTAGCCCAGATCTTCTCCACACTTTGCTCGGGTGTTTCCTGGGCCGAATTCACCGCGACCTCGGGGGAGAGCGGCGGCTCGTAGGGATCCGAAACACCTGTAAAATTCGCGATCTCGCCGGCCAGCGCGCGCTTGTAAAGTCCCTTCACGTCGCGCTCCGCCAGCACCTCCACCGGGCACGAAACATAGACCTCGACGAAGTTCGGGATGCGCGCGCGCACCTCGTCGCGCACCGCGCGATACGGGGAGATCGCCGCCGCAATCGCGATCACGCCGTTGCGCGAGAGCAGCTCGCACACGAATCCGATGCGCCGGATGTTCTCGTCGCGATCTTCTTTGCTGAAGCCGAGTCCCTTGGAGAGATGCGTGCGCACCACGTCGCCGTCCAGCACCTCGACTTTCGCTCCGCGCTCGCGCAAGCGCAGCTCGACCGCGCGCGAAATCGTGCTCTTGCCGGCTCCGCTCATACCCGTGAACCACAGCGTGAATCCCTTGTGCATCTCGCTTTCGTCAGCCTCCGTCGCCGCGCCGCGACTCACACTCCCGTCCGGCGCGAAATGGATTCCGCACTCCTTCCTGGCATCCTCTTCCCACCACCAGCGCCCGGCGCGCTCGCTTTCGCCGGCTTCCACCGCTCGCGTGCAGGGGGCGCAGCCGATGCTCGTGTAGCCGCGCGCGTACAGCGGATGCATCGGCACATCGTGCTCGCGAATGTAGTCTTCAACCCGTCCGGCTGTCCAATCGGCCAGCGGATTGATTTTGACGCGCCCCTCCCGGCGTTCGACCTTGGGGACATCGGCGCGGGTTTCCGATTGCTCGCGGCGCAGTCCGCTGGCCCAGGCCTTCAGCGTCTCCAGCTTGCGCTCGAGCGGCCGCACCTTGCGCAAATCGCAGCAGCGCTCCCGCGCCTGAACGCTCGTATAGAAGAGGTTGGGGCCGTGCAGCGTGACCAGTTGTTCCACCTCCGCGCGGTCCGGGAACACCACCTCCACCGTGATCCCGTACCTGCGCCGCACGGTTTCCATCATCTGGTAGGTCTCGTCGGGAAGCCGCCCGGTGTCGATGGTGAACACGCGGACATGCGAGGAAATGCGCGAGGCGATATCCACGATCACCATGCCTTCGCGCTGAAAGCTGGTGGCTATGGCGAAGGAATCTCCGAACGCATCGATCGCCCAGGCGAGAATTTCGGACGCAGTAGAGGACTCAAGGGAAGTGCTGCTGAACAATCTCCCCGATTTTACCAGACGGGTGTCGTGGGGCGGAGGATCGCTTTGCGTCGTCCGCCGAACCCGCGCAGCGGGTAGTTTCAGCTCTTCTACCTTGTCCGCAACCCTTCCCGTTCGAACCGCAGCGCCTCCAGATCCATCTCCTCCGCACTGGAGAGGTCCAGAACGTTTACCAGCATCCCTTCGCGCAGCTCCTGGAGCCGGAGCTCGCGCCCGTTGGCGAACCTCAGTCCGTCGCGATAGGTGTTGGCGGCAGCGGTTAGCTGGGTGAAAGTAACGTCTTCCGCAGGCTGCACGCCCAGAGACTGCTGCAGCCGCTGGGGGATGCCCTGCACGCGCAGCCGCGCTCCTGGCGGAATGCAGACGGCTGGGACCGGGCACGCCACCGGCGGATTGAAGAATTCCTTCAACATCACGAAGAAGGTTTTGCGGACAGGCGCAGCGGCAGTCGCTGCGCGCGCTACATCGGCGGGCGAAGCCAGGCCAAGGGAGCCCGTCGGGAACCGGTACGTGACCAGTTGTTCCGCTTCTTGCGCCAGACGATTGGGAACGGCCATCAACGAATAATCACACATGCGTGATCACCCTCCTCTGCTTTGAGTGTCCGCCCGGGGCCGCTCGCTGGCAAGGTACTCCGGCATATGTTCCGTTCGTTTCACTACACGAGAGCCCATCTTGCGATCAGCCCTTGTTACTATATGGTGAGAGTGGAGCCGGAAAAGCAGACCGAGAGCGCTGGCCCCGAGGCCAGTGCCGCGTGGCAGCGCGTACAGCTGGCCCGCCATCCCAAGCGGCCGCATTCGCTGGACTACATTCAACGGCTCTTCACCGATTTTCAGGAGATCCACGGCGACCGCGGTTTCGGCGATGACGCCGCTATTGTCGGCGGACTCGCCCACTTCGAGGGCCGTCCGATGTGCGTGGTGGCCGAGCAGAAGGGCCGCGACACCAAGCAGCGCTTCATTCGCAACTTCGGCATGCCGAAACCGGAGGGCTATCGCAAGGCGCTGCGCATCATGCAGCTCGCCGCCAAATTCGGGCGCCCGATCCTGACCCTCCTCGACACCCCCGGCGCCTACCCGGGCATCGATGCCGAAGAGCGAGGCCAGGCCGAGGCCATCGCCCGCAATCTGCGCGAGATGGCGCGCCTGCCCGTTCCGGTCGTCGTAGTCTGCATCGGCGAAGGCGGCTCGGGAGGCGCGCTGGCCCTGGGAGTCGGCAACACCGTGCTCATGCTCGAGAACGCCGTCTACAGCGTGATCTCCCCGGAGAGCTGCGCCGCCATCATCTACCGCGACTCCGGAAAGGCGGAGCAGGCCGCCGGCGCCCTTCGCCTGACCGCACAGGACCTCAAGGAACTGGGCCTGGTGGACACGATCGTCCCCGAACCTGCGGGAGGAGCGCAGGAGGATTGGGACTCTGCCGCCGCCATCCTGCGCCAGCATGTGCTGAGCGCATTGCGTGATCTCGAACCCATGGATTCCGACGAGATCATAGCCCACCGGTACGCCAAATTCCGGAGCATGGGCAACTTCTTCGTTTAACTGGCCGAAAGGCTAATTCCGTACGCCGCCCAACGTCATCCTATTGCGAGTTAAAATGTGTCTGAACTCCCGGCAGTCAATGTGCGTCTAAAGCGGGTGATAGGCAAAATAAGGGAGATTTCTCGTCGTGAAACGTAAGTGGAAGGTAATTATTGTCATTGTGGCCGTGCTGATCGCCGCCATCGGCGTTTATGCCAGCACGGTCCTCAGCAAGAAGGGCCTGGTCACGGTCCAGACCGGCAACGTTGTGCGCGGCGACCTGGACAGCATCGTGACCGCCTCGGGCGAGATTAAGCCCAAGAATTACATCAACATAGGCGCGAACGCCCAGGGCGAGCTCAAGGAAATTCTGGTCAAGGAAGGCGACCGCGTCCACAAAGGCCAGGTGCTGGCGCGCATCGAGAACGTCCAGCCCGAGGCCGACGTGGAAGCCCAGCGGGCCACGTTGAATGCCGCCGAAGCCGACTCCGCTGCCAGCGAAGCCCAGGTGAAGGCTCAGGACGAGAATATCCGGACCATGCAATCGCAGATCGAGAAGGATAAGGCGGACCTCGACCGCATGAAGGCCGATTACGACCGGAGTGAAGCCTTGTTTAGTGAGCACCTGCTGGCCAAACAGGATTTCGACCTGCGGAAATTCAGCTACGAGGCTCAGCTCGCGACCATCAAGCAGAGCGAGCAGCGGCTGGTGCAGGCGCGCGCCCAGAGGGAGCAGGCCGCCGCGCAGCTCGCCGGCGCGCAGAAGCGCATCGCCCAGTATAAGGCGGTCCTGGTGCGCTTCAACGACATTCTCCAGAAGTACAACGCCTTTGCGCCCATCGACGGCGTCATCACCAACCTGCCCGTACGGACCGGCGAGATCGTGGTGCCCGGCGTTCAGAACTCCGCGGCCAGCACGATCATGACGATCGCCGACATGTCGCTGATCACGGCGGAGGTCAAGGTGGACGAAACCGACATCGTCAACGTGAAGCTCAACCAGGTAGCCGACGTCACCATCGACGCCATCCCCAACAAGACCTTCAAAGGCCACGTGACCGAGATCGGCAACACCGCGATCCTGCGCTCCACCGGTCTGGCCGCCAGCCAGAGCGCCGTATCCAGCCAGGAAGCCAAGGACTTCAAAGTGGTCGTGGCGCTCGACAATCCGCCCGAGGACATCCGTCCCGGACTTTCCTGCACGGCCAAGATAACCACGGCCACCCGGAGAAACGTCCTAACGATACCGATCCAGGCGCTCACGGTTCGCCAGAAGGGACAACTGGAACCGAAACCAGCCGATGGCAAAGCCGCGCCGGTGGTCACCAAACTGGATCCGGCGGCTGAGAAAGCCAAGAAAGAGGAGCTCCAGGGCGTGTTCGTGGTCAACGGCGGAAAGGCGGTTTTCAAGAAAGTGGAAACCGGCATCACGGGAGCGACCGATATCGAGGTGCTCAGCGGCCTGAAAGAGGGCGACCAGATCATCACAGGAACCTACCAGGTAATCCGCACCATCGCCAACGAAGCCCAGGTGAAGGTGGACAACAAGGCCCCGGCCGCAGCAGCCAAGTCTTAGAAACGAGAACCTATCAATGGCAGTAGCAGCAGAAAAGGAACTGATCGAGCGCGGTGAACAGCTCAGGCGGGACGGCATCGTCATCCGCACCTACGATCTCTGGAAGACCTATGTCATGGGCGACCAGGAGATTCATGCCGTCTCCGGCGTCGATATCGAGATTCACCGGGGCGAGTATGTGGCCATCATGGGGCCTTCCGGTTCGGGGAAGTCTACCCTGATGAACCTGATCGGCTGCCTGGACACTCCGACCAAGGGCCAATACTACATCAACGGCAACCTGGTCAGCGAGATGACCGATGACGAGCTGGCGCGCATCCGCAACAAGGAGATCGGATTCGTTTTTCAAACGTTCAACCTGCTGCCGCGCGCCACTTCATTGCACAACGTCGAGCTGCCGCTGATCTACTCCGGGGTTTCCGCCGATGTCCGCCTGGAGCGCGCCCGTACCGCCATGCGCGCCGTCGACCTCGAAACGCGCATGCACCACAAGCCCAACGAGCTCTCCGGCGGACAGCGGCAGCGCGTTGCGATCGCGCGCGCGCTGGTCAACAACCCGTCGATTCTGCTCGCCGACGAGCCGACCGGAAACCTCGACACCGCCACCGGCAACGAAATCATGGCGCTCTTCGAGCGCCTCTACCAGCAGGGCAACACGATCGTGCTCGTTACCCACGAGCACGATATCGCGATGCACGCCCACCGCATCATCCACGTCCGCGACGGCAAGGTGGAGAAGGACGAGAAGATCAAGTAGCTACATCACGCGCGCGGTCAGGATCAGAAACA
>DATJYJ010000065.1:0-2491 GCA_035578025.1 Verrucomicrobiia bacterium | reverse complement strand
AGCGCGACGTCTACGATGCCGAGCCGGTGGCAATCGTCAGCGCTACGCTGGCGCGCCAGGTGTTCGGCAACCAGAGCCCGATAGGACGGCGCATCAAGTGCGGGCTCGACCGGGACGTGTGGATGCGCGTGGTGGGCGTGGCGGGCGATATGCGCAACGACAACCCGGCCCTGCCGCCCGGCCCCGAACTCTACATGGCCTACCGCCAGCACCCCTATCACGCCAACGACCTGCACATCGTCGTGCGCGCGCAGGGCAATGTCGCCTCCGCTGCCCGCCAGGCCATCGCCCGGATCGATCCCGGCATCCCGCTGAAGATCAGCACGCTGGAACAGTTCCGCAGCGACGCCGTATCGCTGCCGCGCTTCCGCACCCTGCTGCTGGTCGTATTTGCGATCGTGGCCGCGGCGCTCGCCACGGCGGGAGTCTATGGCGTGATGAGCTATGTGGCCGCGCAGCGCCAGGCGGAAATGGGCGTGCGCATCGCGCTGGGCGCCACCGGCGGCGATGTCGCGTCGATGCTCGTGGGGAGCGCGGCGAAACTGGCCGCGATCGGTCTGGCCTGCGGGCTCGCGATCGCGCTCGCCGCGGGCCGCCTGGTGGAATCGATGCTGTACGGCATCCGGCCGCGGGATCCGCTGGCCATCGGCGGGGCGGTGCTCCTGCTGGGCGGCGCGGCATTGGTCGCAGCGCTGATTCCGGCCGTTCGCGCATCGCGGGTGGATCCGGCGCTGGCGCTGCGGGAAGAGTAGAGCGGCCCTACCCCACCCGCTCGCGCACGTTGAACTCCAGTTTCCAGCGGCGGCCATCGCGGGCCACGCACCAGAGTTGCAGCACGCCGGTCTCCGTCACCACGCTCTCGAAGGACACCGGCACTACCTCGCTGGTCTCGCCTGCCTGGAAGCTCACCTCCATCGGCGAGAGTTCTTCCAGTTCCTCGCCCAGATCCTCGATCAGCGTGCCCGCGGCGTCGTTCTTGCGCGTCGTGCTGGTGAAGAAGCGGAACTCGGCGGGCTGGCCTACCACCAGGCCGAATTCGCGATCCGGGATGCGTGCGTCCGTGCCTTCCTCCATGCCGAAGGGCACCACCGCCAGCGCCTTCAGCGGCGCCGGGAAGCCGGGAATCGACGGCATCGCGCTTTCGATGCCGACATAGTAGGTCCGCGGAACTCCGCCGCGAATCCTCACGCCCCGCCCGGCACGCGCAAGCCCGTAGTACGCCGCGCCGCGCGAGACCGCGTGCATCAGGTCCTCGCCGCTGAGCGCGCGCGCCGGCACCAGTCCCTCGGCGGCAAGCCAGGAGTTGAGCGTGTTCAGGATGCGCTCGCGTACCATGTCCGCATTGAGCACGCCGCCGTTGAACAGCACGTGCGTAGGGCACGCCAGGCCGCTGGGACCGCGGCGGACCGCGCCCTGTTCGGCGGTCGCGGCCTGCTGCCTGAGGAAGCGCGCCAGGTGGCGCGTGATCGCCGGGTCGGCAGCATAGGGCAATCCGAGTTCCTGCAATCCCACCCGCCGCTGCTGCGCCGGCATGTCCGTGCTGGCCACGGCGGGCAGGAAACCCTCGCTCAGCACGCGATCGATATCGTCGCGCTGCAGCGTCGCCTTGATGGTGCCGCCGACCAGTCCCGTGCCCTTGCCCAGAATGGTCACCGCGTGCTCCGCGGCGGTATTCCCCGGCTCCAGCAGTTTTTCCTTGGCGATGCGGCAATTGTTCCACAGGGCCTGCAACTGCCGGGTGTCCAGGCGCGTACCCTTTTCGGCCAGCCGCTGCGAAACCGCGCCCGCCAGCGCCAAATCGATGTTGTCGCCGCCGAGCAGAATATGATCGCCCACCGCCACGCGGTTCAGCGCGAGCTCGCCCTTCTCCTCGGTGACGGCGATCAAAGTGAAGTCGGTGGTGCCGCCGCCGATATCGACGACGAGAATGAGATCGCCCACCGTCACCCGGTCGCGCCAGTCGGCATGGCGCTCGATCCACGCATAGAAGGCCGCCTGCGGCTCTTCCAGCAGAGTGATGTTCTTGTACCCCGCCTGCTTGGCGGCTTCGAGTGTGAGCTCGCGTGCTACCGCGTCGAAGCTCGCGGGCACCGTGACCAGCACCTGCTGATGTTCGAAGGGCGCGTCCGGCATCCTGGAATCCCAGGCCTCGCGCAGGTGTTCCAGGTAGCGGCGGCTGGCTGCCACCGGAGAGATGCGCTCAACGCCTTCCGGCGCGCGGAACGGAAGCAAGCCCGAGGTGCGATCCACGCCCGAATGCGACAGCCAGCTCTTCGCCGAGGACACCAGCCGGCCCACGTTTTCCGCGCCGCGTTTCTGCGCAAGGCGTCCGGTCACGATGCCCCGGTCCTCGTCCCACGGCAGCGCGATGGCCCCGGCGGGAAAATCGGCGGAGCCCGGCAGATAGAGGAAGGAAGGCAGCAGATCTTCGTCGCGCACTTCGCCGGGATTGACAAGCTGCGGAATCGCGAGCAGCTCCACGTTGGCGGGC
>DATJYJ010000064.1:0-2767 GCA_035578025.1 Verrucomicrobiia bacterium | reverse complement strand
CACCGGGCCGGGATACCGGAGAGTGGCTCACGTGATGTGTGAACAGACAGCGACCTGGCGGCAATGCCCGCTGGTGTCAGCCGCTGTTGGGAGGCTGGTGGGAGAGACTGAGCCAGAGCAGCCGGCAGACTTGGTCGGCCGACGGAACAGCATGTGTGCCGCGGTGCAGATAACGGATGCGGTAGAGCCGTTCAATGACCAGAGCCATGAGCAGAAGTAGCCAGACCAAGAGAATGCTGTTGGGATGGTGATGGCAGATGTGCTCCAGGCCGTAGCGATTCTTGGCGTCGTTGAATCCCTGATTTTCGATCTCCCAGCGGCTCTTGGCGATGCGATAGAGCGAAAGGCTGCCTACGCGGCGGGCTGGCAAGTCGGTCAGCCATTGAGCTTCCACAATGGTTTGATCGGGTTTGTGTTGGCGATAACGTATGACGCGCACCCGGTCCCAATGCAAAGTTTCCCAGGGGGCGAAGTCATCCGCATCCCAGACTTCCACGCGATCCTTGCCGTCACGGAAGACGCGCGTCGGGGGAGTGCGGGCGAAGCGCCGTTCCACCGACTGGGAGAGTTCGGGAAGATTATCCTTCAGGCGCGCCACTATCGGAATGCCGGCTCGCCGTGCCGTGTGTAAAAAAGGAGCCGTGGCGTACTCACCGTCTACCACTAAATAGTCGGCGAAGCGGGGACCTAATTGTTCTTGGGCACGGAGAAGCAGGCGCTGCCCGGCGGCATACTCGCTGTCTCCAGGGCCGTAAGGTTCGGCGTCGAAGGGTAGTGACAGACCTGTTCCTACCACGCTGATGCTGGCCATTTGATGGGCGTAGCCGATGATTTCCTTTTTGGCATTGTGTTGCGGGCGGCACATCTCGCAGCCGCGCTGGGCGCTGTATCCAGCCGCGGTCCCGTCGATCGCCAAACCGATGAAGCGCGAATCCTCAAAGGCTTTGTTGCGTTTGGCGCGGTGCAGGGTGGCGATTAAGGCGGCGCGCGTCACCGCCGGGTCCAGCCGTTCGGTGAAGTAGCTCAGGGTGTCATCGCCAAAGGTTTGCGCGACGCACAACGCGCGGCAGCCAGCATGCACCAACTGTTCCACGGCATGGAAGCTGATCTCCCGTAAGAGACGGACGATCAACATCGCCCAGAGCAAGGCGCACGCCGGGATCCGGGGGCGCGGGCGGCCGTCTCCGGGCTGATGCAAATACCGCTCCAGGCCCAGGCACTTGCCGGCATAGCGCCGCAAGGCGCGCGGCGTGGGCGCTTTCACCGCCGTCGTTGGCGTTGCTGTTGGCGAGTCAGCACCAGCAACTGCGCATTAGCGGCCAGGACTTCCCGAACGGCGTCTTGGAACTCACGGCCGGCAGCGACGCGGTTTTGCACTTCCTCCACCATCTGCTTGGGGACGTGCTGAGTATGCTTCTTGCCATCGACCATGAAGGTGTAGGTCCAGATTGGGTGCCCCGGATCGTGGCGTTTGGCGCAATGACAGGAGGGCTTGCCGCAGCGCAGATGGCTGACGGAGAGCGAGCCTGGCAGGAGGTCAGAGGGGATGGAGAAACGGCGGAGGAGATCAAATTTGCGCTGACGGAGTCGAGCGGCGAGGGGGCCATGTGGGTCGCTCATATCTAATGGTAATTATACCATCAGAAACGCATAAAATCAAGGAAATGTTTTGAATGCGAAAATAGAGCGCTGACGCCCGACGGCCCTGATTCGGTTGCGAAATCAGCGCCTACGCGGGTCCGCGCCACCGGTCTTCAGCGACTATTCCGAAACGGCTGGGAAACGACGCGGTTGGTTGGGGGCGTCTCCGCTTCGCCCCAAGCGCCAGCAGGGGGAGGTTGCAAAGCGTAGCGGGTTCCCCGGTCCCCGGCCGCTGTTCATCAAAAAACGCTAGACTGGAGTGCGGCAATTCATATGACGCGCCGTGACCTTCTCCGCGCGGGAGCGGCGTTCGCCCCCGCTTCTTCTTTCCTGTTCGCCGCCCCGGCTACGGGCAGCGAATGGCGCTCCCAGGGTGTCCTGGAGCTGGCGCAGTCCCGTTACGCGAAGATGCGCAATATTCCCGTCCGCGCCGTGCGCATGGGCGAGGGATTCTGGGCCCCGCGCCGCGCCGTCAACGTCGAGACCAGCATCCCCACCATGCTGCAATTACTCGAAGAGCACGGCGTAGTGGATAACTTCCTGCGTCTCTCCGGCCGCAGCACCGCCCCGCGGCGCGGCCCGCTCTACACCGATTCCGACTTGTACAAATGGATGGAGGCTGCCGCCTTCGTTCTGCAATCGGGCGACGATCCGAAGCTGCGCGCCGCGTGCGAGCGGCTCACCGGCGTGATTCTTTCGGCTCAGGAGTCCACCGGCTATCTGAATACGTATTGGAGCGGCGAGCGGACGGCGCAGCGGTTCACACAGATGGACCGCGGCCACGAACTCTACTGCCTCGGCCACATGCTGCAGGGCGCCATCGCCTATTACCGCGCCACCGGCGATACGAAACTGCTGGATGGCGGCACGCGGTTCGTCGATTACCTGGTGCGCGATTTCGGACCCGCCAAACGCCCGCTCCTGACCGGCCATCCCGAGCTGGAAATGGCGTTGGTGGAGCTTTACCGGACCACTCGCGAAAAGCGGTATCTGGAGCTCGCCGGCTATCTTCTGCACGGTGACGGCGAACGCCTGCACATGACGCCCGCGCAGTACACCTATAACTTCAGCGGCAAGCCGTTCACCTCCCGCACCATCCTGGAGGGCCACGCGGTCCGCGCCATGT
>DATJYJ010000063.1:0-19749 GCA_035578025.1 Verrucomicrobiia bacterium | reverse complement strand
AAGCCCCACATCTGGCGTACCCACGACGGCGGCGTAACCTGGAAAGAGGCCGTCCGCGGCCTGCCCGACGGTCCGGTCAATGCCGTCCGTGAAGATCCGGTGCGCAAGGGCCTGCTCTACGCTGCCACCGAACTCGCCGTCTTCGTCAGCTTCACCGACGGCGACGACTGGCAGCCGCTGCGCCTGAACATGCCCGCGACCTCTATCCGCGACCTTGTGGTGCACGACGACGACCTCGTAGTCGGCACCCACGGCCGCGGCTTCTGGATTCTCGATGACATTTCGCCCCTGCGTCAACTCACTCCCGAAATTGCCGCGTCCGACGCCTGGCTCTTCGCGCCGCGCCCCACGTATCGCCTGCCGCGCAATACCAACACCGATACGCCGCTGCCTCCCGAGGAACCCGCCGGCAAGAACCCGCCCGATGGCGCGATCCTGTACTACTACCTGAAATCCGCCGCGACGGCCGTCACAATCGACATACTCGACAACGCCGGCAAGGTGATCGTCAAGTTTGAAAGCGCCGACCGCCCCACGCCGCCCAGCCCCACGCTCAACGTCCCGCTCTACTGGCTCCGGCCCTTCCTGCGCCCTGCCGCGACCCCGGGCATGCATCGTTTCGTTTGGGACCTCCACGGGGTCCCCGCACCGGGCGGCGGCGGGGGCCGCGGCGGCCTGCCGATTTCGGCTGTCTATCAGGACACGCCGGTGTCCCAGGGTCCATGGATGCCCGCCGGGGATTACACCGTCCGTCTGACAGTCGCCGGCAAGTCCTACACGCAGCCGCTCATCGTCAAGCCGGACCCGAGGCACCGGTAACGCGGGCCTCCAGGCCCGCGAGTGACTGCGGAGGGGCCACCCCTGTGGTTTTCATCCGCGGGTGTGCCCTTTCCTTCCGCCTTCCCTTCGCCCTCCTGTCTGGAATCCCTGCAATTCGCCATGAATCGTGTTACGACAATATAGGGCCAATATATCTGTTTATCTTTTATGGAGGTTTTGTACCCAATGCGAAAACCCATGGCGCTTGCCAATGCAGCAGCGCTTTTCCTTTTTTTTGCAGCATCAGCCAACATCGTTTGGGCCGCCGATCACCAGCCCAAGAAAACCGTGGATTTCGCCGCCACCATCAATCCCAGGATGAGCGGCACCACGTCTTCTTTAGGGCACACCGGAATCCTGGTGAAGATCAAGAGTGCCGCCATTGCGAATGACGGCACCATCACCGCGCGTGTCACGCTGACGGACGTCGATGGGAATCCTCTCGACAGACTGGGAGTGGCGACCCCCGGACCTGTCGCTCTGAGCTACATTGCCGCCTACATCCCGGCGGGCAAGACCCAGTACGTGGCCTACACCACGAGGGTCCTCGCCGCGACCATCAACAACAACCCATCTCAAAACCAGGCCAGCACCGATTCCGGCGGCACCTTCACCAATAACGCCGTCGGTGACTATACCTACACCTTCAAAACCAAGGCGCCGGCCGGTTTTGACGCGACTGCCACCCACGCCATCGGAGTCTACGGAGTCCGCGATCTCTCCGAATATGGAACCTATGATGAATGGAGCCTGGCGTCAAACGATGTCCTCAACTTCGTCCCTAACGGCTCGCCGGTGAAAGTGACCCGATCCATTACCCCCACCGACGCCTGCAACAAGTGCCACGACCCGCTGGCTGGCCATGGAGGTTCTCGACTTACCGTCGAGATGTGCATCCTGTGCCATACCCCCCAGACCATCAATCCCGACACAAACCTCACGCAGGATATGAAAGTCCTGATCCACAAGATCCACATGGGATCCAGCCTCCCCAGCGTGAAAGCTGGAACCCCCTACCGCATCTACCACCGCGGGGCATGGTCCGACTTCTCCGACGTCGTGTTCCCGCAGGACATCCGCAATTGCACCAATTGCCACGCCAAGGGCGCCGCTCAGGCCGACAACTGGAAGACCAACCCCACCCGGGACGCCTGCGGTTCCTGCCACGACGACGTGAACTTCGCCACCGGCGCCAACCACGTCAACCTCCCGCAGACCAGCGACAACCAGTGCAAGCAGTGCCACGGCTCTCAGGCCACCCTCGATTTCGATGCCTCCGTCCCCGGCGCGCATCTCATCCCGGAAAACTCCACCTCGCTCCCCGGCCTCGTGACCAAAGTCGTCAAGGTTGAAAATGCCACGCCCGGCAACGCTCCCATCGTGACCTTCAGCGTGACGGACAAGTCGGGCAATCCGGTCGACATCAGCAAGATCACCCAGATCCGGGTCGTGCTCGGTGGATCGAACATCGACTACAACACCGGCCCCGGCGCCATCCGTGTCTCCGAAGATCCCAGCAAGACGCCCATGGGCGGTGGCGGTATCTATGCCTACACCATGACCAACAAGATCCCCGCCGCGGCAACCGGTTCCTACACCGTCTCCATCGAGGCCCGCAACTCGGTCACCCTGCTCCCGGGCACCACGAAGCAGACTACCGCCACCGATGCCGCCAAGCCGGTGCAGTTCTATTTCTCCGTGGATAAGAGCACCATGACCCCTCGCCGCCAGGTGGTCTCCAGCGACAAGTGCGCCGCCTGCCACGTGAACCTCGGCTTCGTCCACGGCGGAACCCGCGCAGCAGTCCAGGAGTGCGTGATCTGCCATAACCCGGCATTGACCGATGGCACCTCCGGCGACAGCGTCAACCTGGCCTGGCAGATTCACAGCATCCATCGCGGGGAGAACCTGGCCAATTCGTACGTCCTCGGCAGCACCAACTACCAGGAAGTCCGGTTCCCGGGCGACCTGCGACATTGCACCGCTTGCCATCTGGACGGCACCTACATGGTCGAAAACGTCGGCGCCAAGGCGATGGTTGCCAGCACCGGCGCGTTCACCAAGACCACGGCTCCCATCGCCGCCGCCTGCCAGGGCTGCCACGATGACGTTGCCACCGCCTCGCACGCTCTCGCCAATACCACCTCGCTCGGCGAAAGCTGCGCCGCCTGCCACAGTGCTGAGAAGGAGTTCTCGGTGGATCGCGTCCACCAGCGAATCTTCTGATCGGCGCCAGCCTGCCGTTCCCATGCGCCGCCTGCCCTCCCGCAGGCGGCGCTTTCTTTTCTCCCCCGCGCTCCACCCAAAAAAATACTGTGCCGAAACACCCGTTCGGATGTACAATCGGACCCCGGGATACCAACCGGCGCCCCCCGCCGGTCGATGGAGGAGAGACACAAGTGAAAAAGCATGTTCTGTTGTTCGTTACACTAGCGGCGTTGGTTACCCTCACCCCTACGGCTGGTAGCCGCGCCAAACGGAGTTTGGTAACTCCATTCCTCAAGGTGGGCTCACAAGCCATCCTGTCCAATAGCCTTGGTCCGGGCTACCAACTCTTCACCTGCCAGATCGCAAATCTCAACCCGAGTGAAACCTGCTACGACCCCTACCAGGTACGCCACGCCTATAAGATCGACACCCTCCTCAATTCAGGGTTCAACGGCAGGGGAAAGACCATCGTCATCATCGACGCGTTCCAATCCCCGAACATTGTGCAGGAATTGAATACCTACAATTCCTTCTACAGTCTGCCCGGTCTGAACGGCCTTGGCGGAGCGAACAATCCCGCCCTCGGGAGCTTCACCCAGATCGCACCGAACGGCCTGACGCCGTTTGACCCGACCAATGGTGACATGGTGGGGTGGGCTGAAGAGATTACGCTCGACGTCCTGTGGTCGCACGCCATCGCCCCCGGCGCCAATATCGTGCTCGTCCTGGCCAAATCCGACTCCGATCCCGATATTCTGAGCGCCACCAGGTATGCCATAGAGCACAACCTGGGCAACGTGATCTCGCAGAGTTTCGGCGAAAGCGAAAGCTGCATGGATCCCGGGCTGCTCCTGCAACAACACCTGCTGTTCGTCGAAGCCACGCTGAAAGGCATGACCCTCTTTGCCTCTTCCGGCGATTTCGGATCGGCGCAGCCCACCTGCGACGGTTCCTCGCTCGTCAAGGCCGTTGGCACCCCGGCCAGCGATCCCCTGGTCTCGGCGGTGGGCGGCACCGAATTGCACGCCGCGCGCTATTGCCTGGCCAGCCAAGGCTGCAATCCAGCCGTGAATCCGGCTCCCGGCACCTACCAGGGCGAGATTGCGTGGAACGAGCCCGACTTCGGCTCCACCGGCGGCGGATTCAGTGTCATTTTCGGCGAACCCCTATACCAGCAGGGCACGATCCACGGCGGCAAGCAGCGTGGAGTTCCCGACGTCTCCTACAGCGCCGCCGTGCTCCATGGACTGCTGACCTACCTCAACATACCCGGCATCCCGGCGGGCTTCTATCTGTTCGGCGGCACCAGTGCCGGCTCGCCGCAGTGGGCCGCCCTGCTGGCGATAGCCGACCAGAAGGCCGGGTATCCTCTGGGATTCATCAATGCCGCGCTCTACCGTATTGGCCAGGTCCAAAGCCGCTATTCGGCGTCTTTCTTCGACATCACCAGCGGTAACAACGCGCTCTACGTCGCAGGCTACAGCGCCGGACCAGGCTGGGACCCCACCACCGGCCTGGGGTCTCCGGCAGCGGATCAACTGGTCAATTCGCTCATCCAGTTCGCATCGCCATTCGACGCCCTCACCGCCATCAGCGGGCCCAATCCGCCGCCTGGCAGCAGCCTGCCCTGGCCGGGACATCAGTGGCCGCATTAGCCGTTTCATAATGGTGGCATGACGGGAATCGGCGCAGTGGGAGCACTGCTGGCCGTTGCAGCCTTGCACGCACAAGATGCCGCGCCCCTGCGGCCTTGGCGTCTCGTGTGGAACGAGGAATTCGACGGCCCCGCGGGCAGCGCTCCCGACCGCGCCAAATGGACCTACGACCTCGGCCAGACCGGCTGGGGCAACGCCGAGCTGGAAAACTACACCAGCTCAACCGACAACGCCTTCGTCGATGGCGCCGGCCACCTCGTGATCCAGACCGTCGCCAACGGCGCCAGTTATACTTCGGCGCGCCTCAAAACGCAGGGTCTGGCCGCGTTCACCTACGGCAAGATTGAGGCCCGGATTCAGATCCCCTTCGGCCAGGGCCTCTGGCCCGCATTCTGGATGCTGGGGACCGACATCTCCACCAGCGGCTGGCCGCGCTGCGGCGAAATCGACATCATGGAGAACATCGGCAAGGAGCCCTCAACCGTCCACGGCACAGTCCACGGGCCCGGATACAGCGGCGGCAACGGCATCGGCGCTCCCTTCTCCCTCCCGGACGGACAGCGGTTCGCCGACAAATTCCACGTATTCACGGTGCTCTGGGACCCGCAGAGCGTCGAGTTCCAGGTGGATGGCCATGCCTACAAGCGCGTCACGCCCGCCGATCTGCCCTCGGGGACGCAGTGGGTCTACGGGCACCCGTTCTTTCTGCTGCTGAATGTCGCCGTGGGCGGCAATTGGCCCGGATATCCCGACTCCACCACGCGCTTTCCGCAGCGCATGCTGATCGATTGGGTACGGGTCTACAGCCGCGGCACATCGTCACTTCCGGTGGACCGCTGAGCGCTTCTTCTTCTTTGCGCGCATCCCCGCCCCAACTGCCTCGCGCCCCCATTCGAGCATGGCATCGGCATCCTCGAAGAACTCCGCTGGCGGCGGGTAGAACGACAACGTCAAGCCCTGCCCTTCGAACGGCTGAATCGGTTTGAGGCTGAGCGCCTCGTAGCGCGGCCGGGTCACGTCGTCGACCTTCAGGTACAGCGTGCCCTTGCCGACCAGCGCGAACACGGTTCCATTGCAGTAAAGCACGTGGACGCCCATCATGCTGCGCGGCGTGATGCTCCCGAGCGGCGCCAGCCATTCGAGGACAAAATCGAGGTACGCGTTTTTCGCCGGCACTTCTCGTTTATTCTAGAGAATTCCGATGATCCGCAGCGTCTGTGTCTACTGTGCCTCGAGCGCCCGTTCCCCCGGGATCTACCTCGAAGCCGCTTCCCGCCTGGGCCGTACCCTGGCACAAGCTGGCATGCAGATCGTGTACGGCGGCAGCTCGCTCGGCTCCATGGGCCGAATGGCGGAGGCCGCGCTCGCTGCCGGAGGAAAGGTGGTCGGCGTCCTGCCGCGCTTCATGGACGAGCTCGAATGGGGACACGGCAATCTCACCGAGCTGCGCCTCGTCGACGACATGCACGAGCGTAAGCGCACCATGCTGGAGCTTGCCGACGCCGTCGTGGCGCTTCCCGGCGGCTGCGGCACGCTCGAGGAGCTCTTCGAAGCCATCACCTGGAAACGCCTGGGCCTTTTCTTCGGCCCCGTGGTGCTGGTGAACGTGAACGGCTTCTACGATCCCTGTGTCGCGCTGCTGAACCGCGCCGTGGACGAGCGCTTCATGGACGAAAAGCATCGCGCAATGTGGAGTGTAGTGGCGGCGCCGGAAGCCGTTCCCGAAGCGTTGCGAGTGATGCCGGCTTGGCCGCGCGAGGCGCGCGGATTCGCCGCGCTGAAAGCTGATAGCTGACGCCTGATGCCTGATGCCTGAGCTGCTACGACGGATAATACCCCTCGCGCGTCGTCACGACCATACCCTTCTGCTTCGTCGTCAGGTGAATGTGGCGGAAGGCGCGATTGTCGGGCGGCGCGTCCGGCGAATAGCCGATGCTGTACTGGTGCCGCAGGTCGTCGTTGATCTCCGCGTAGATCGTACTCAGCGGCTCTTTCTTCGTCACTCTGAAGAACCGGCCCCCGGTCTCCCGCGAAATCTGCTCCAACACCTTCTTGCCGTCCGGGTGATTCGCGCCCGGAACGGGCATCGGACCGCCCATGCGGCCCCTCCGTCCCATGCCGCCCATCGGATAGCCGCCGCGGCCATTGTAGGCCTCCGGGTCCTCGAACAGGATCGAATAAACCAGCGTGTCGGAACGCTGCGCGGCCTCGATGCAACTCGACAGCGAAGTCCGGCTGCCCGTGTCCACGCCGTCGGAAAGGATGATCAGCGCTTTGCGCCCGCTCTGCTTGCGCATGATCTCGTCAGAGCCGAGCAGCACCGCATCGTAGAGATCCGTGCCGCCGCCGCGTCTGCCCCGTCCTCCCCCCGGATTTCCTCCTCCGCCGCCGGGATACCCGCCGCCTCCGCCCGGATAACCGCCGCCCGGGTATCCTCCCCCGCCCTGCTGCGACCGCCGCTGCAACTGCGCCGGAGACTCAAGATCATTCAGCGCCTTCTGCAGCAGGCTACGCGACGAAGTGATGTCTTGCAACAGCTCGACCTCGAAATCGAAGTGGATCAGGAACGCAACATCCTTGTCAGGCCGCAGCACCTCATCGAAAAATCGCGAACTGGCATCGCGCTCTTCACCGATCAGGCGGCGCTGGCTTCCACTGGTATCCACCAGCAGGCCCAACGTGAGCGGCAGGTTGCTTTCCTGAGAGAAATACTGGATCGTCTGCGGCCGGCCGTCTTCGTCGAGCAGAAAATCGTCCTTGGTTAGATCTTTCACGATCTCGCCCTTCTTGTCGCGAACGTTCGCGTAGAGGTTGACGACCTTGACGTTGGTCGAAAACTTGGCGGTATCCTGCTGCGGCTGTTGCGCCTGCTGGCCGCGGAGAAATGGCGCTACGCCGAGGGCCGCCAGCAAGCTCCGGCGCGTGATTCGAGCATCCTGTTGCATTTGTAGTACAAGGATGCACGTCGGCTGGCGGGGGTTACTGCTTTCGCAACTCCGGAAGCCGGCAAAATTTTGGAACTTTCCTAGTCCCCGAAGCTGCCCACTTCTTCCCGCTCCTCCACCTTCTTGGGCGCGGGCTTGGCCGGGGCGGGCGCGATGCTGACCAGCTCCGGTCCGGGCTGCTCCTTGAGGATGTGCTGCCGATACAGCCTCGCCATGCGCGCATCTTCCTCGGCCTTCAACTTCGCGTCGCGTGCGCGAATCTTCTCCTCGCGCGCGTTCTTGGCGATGCCCTTGGCGTCGAGATCGTGCTGCTCTTCCAGGGTCACAATCTCGTCGCGCAGCATCATCGAATGCGCGACTTCCTTGAGCGGCACGTGCTTGCCGCCGGCGAAGATCTCGTGCCGGCCCTTCTCCTCGTACCACTTGGTCAAGGTGGCCGTCATGTGCATCTTCTCGATGATATTGCGCCAGCCGATGCCGGTGTTGTACGCGCAGAAAGAGATCTCGCCTTCCTGCGTGGCGTAGGGAATGATGCACTGCTCGGTGCGCCGGAAATCGTAGTTGAACAGGTCCTGGAACCACATGCCGGCGACGAACAGGAAGTTCCAGCGGTCATTGCGGCGCGTTTGAATGTCCGCCATGGTGCGGTCCTTGCCCACCTTGCCGTAGCTCTTGCCGGTGGCGCCGAACGTCTTGTCGAACTTGCGCATCATATCGCTGAGCTTGAACTGCGAAGGGGCTTGGAAAGGATCGTAGTTGCGCGCCACCGCCAGCGCCATGCCGGTGATGGAGAGCCACTTGCTGCGCGCCGCGTCGTTGATGCGCGCCACATCGCGGGCCAGCCGGTCGGCATTGAGGAACGACGTCACTGGAGCCCGCTCCTTGGTTTCCTTATCCACCATCACGGCCATGCCGACGCCGCAATTTGGATGGCAGCCGCAGCTTAGCTGGCCCCAGGTCGCTTGCGGTCCGTGGACCAGGTCGCTCCAGTCGCTGAAGGTGGAAATGAAGGAGATCGGGAACCAGTCGCGCGCCGGCTCGCCGATGCCCAGTTGGTCCTTGACATCGTGTGCGAGATGGCTCAGGGTGTAGCGTTGGGCGGCGCGGCGCTCGTCGGTCACGGCTTCGTCGCGGCCGGTGAAGCTTACAGGCTGGAAGCTGAGGAACGGGATGCGCTTGGGATTATCGAGTGCGAACTGAATGATCCGCCCCACCTGCTCGTTGTTGATGCCGTTGACGATGGTGATGACCGGTATGATGTCCACGCCGTTGCTGTACAGGTTCTCGATGGCCTGCAGCTTGACGTCGAAGAGGTTGCCAACCTTACGGTGCTGGTTGGCGGCGTTGCCGATGCCGTCGAACTGGAGATAGGCGTAGCGCAGGCCTGCGTCGGCAGCCTTGCGACAGAACTCGGCGCTTTTGGCGAATTCAATGCCGTTCGTGGCCGCCTGCACGCTGGTGTATCCGACTTCCCGCGAGTACCGGACCGCATCCAGGAAATAGGGCGAAAGCGTGGGTTCGCCGCCGGAGAACTGAACGCTCATCTGCCGCTTCGGCTTGATCGAGATGGCGTTGTCGAGCAGGGTCTTGATGTCGTCCCAGGTCAACTCGTGGACAAACCCGACCTGGTTGGCGTCCATGAAGCACGGGTCGCACATCATGTTGCATCGGTTGGTCAAATCGATGGTCAACACGCTGCCGCGGCCGTGCGTGATGGTGGAAGAGCCGTGATGGTGGAGATGGGCGTCGTTGTGGGCCCGGATGTCGCGTCCGGGGAAGACCTGCTCCAGGTGCTTGAAGAAAGCGGTGTCGATCGCCATCACGTCCTCGAAATGGCCGTGGATCGGGCAATCCTTCACCATCAGGATCTTGCCGTCGCGCTCGATGATCTGCGCCTTGATCTCGCCGGGCTTTTCCGTGTAGAGCACGTCCAGCGGCCGTTTGCCGTCCAGAATCTCCTGGCGGATTTCGGGGACGCATCGGGGGCACAGCGAATCGGTTTCCCGCGGCCAGCCCAGTGGCGGCTTGGCCTTTTCCCAGCTCTTCAGCAAGGGCTTGTCGCTCCACGTCGGAATGAAGCCCGGGTTCTGACTGATCTGGTTGACCTTGTCGAACACCACCCAAGCCGCATTGGCGGCATATGTCAGGGCTTTTTCGGCGTACTTAATCGGCTTGTGCATTTCGGTTCCCCCAAGTCGCGCACGCAGACAGACTCTCCACAGACAGCTTTGCAAACAAGTGCGCTTGCCAAAAGTATAGGGAAGGTGTATGCCGGGGGACTACCGAATGCCATTAAAACGTTGAAATTATTGGTTGTACGGTGCTTGTGGGGGCTGAATGGGGGGAATCGGGGGTCGAATGGACGGCTGCCGGTACCCCGTAGAAACGGAATGGTTTACATGCAAGAAACCGTGCCCGTGAGGCGCGAGGTGGCCTCTAAAGTTCCCGATACATGACTAACGCGCTCACATAGCCGAAAGTCGGATGCGAGAAAGCCTCCGGAATGCATCCGATGACTCCGAATCCAAGGCTCTCCCAAAGGCGGACGGCGCGGCTGTTCTTGCTCACGACAAAGTTGAACTGCATGGCGCGAAAACCTCGTGCCTTGGCGTGTTCCAGGGAATGCGCGCACATGGCGCGGGCGACCCCTCGCCCCGTGGCGTGGGCGGCGGTCATATACCCGCAGTTCGCCACGTGCGATCCGCCGCCCTTCTGGTTGGGGCGAAGGTAGTAGGTGCCCAGAATCTGCCCGGCTTCCCCGGCGACGAATACCTCGTGATCCGCTCCGAACCAGTAAGCCAGCGCCTGCTCGCGATTCATCTCGCGCGGCAGGGTGTAGGTTTCGCCCGCGCGGATCACCGGTTCCAGAATGCGCCAGATGGCATCGTGGTCTGATTCCCTCGCCGGACGGATATCCACGCTTCTCAGGGTACCGCGATAGAATATCCCGCATGAGAATCGCTTCCCTCGTCGCTTTATCGTTAGCCTTCGCTTGCACTTCCTGGCCCCAGGGCCGCGGAGGGCGCGGCGGCCAGACCGCCGAAACGCCCCCGAGTGCACGCACGGGTACGCTACCGCCCGAAACTACCTCGGTCACCCACCGCAGCATCAAGATCGGCAACGAGGCGATCAACTACACGGCCACCGCCGCCAACTACATCATCAAGGACGACAACGGCAACGCTAAGGCCAGCATGTTCTTCGCCGCCTACACCAAGGACGGCATCACCGACCCGGCGCGCCGTCCGATCGCGTTCGTCTACAACGGCGGCCCCGGCTCGGGCTCGCTTTTCACCCACATGGGCCTCGGTCCGCGCCGCATCGCGCTCACCTACGACGGCCACGGCATGCCTGCGCCTTATTCGATCACCGACAACGACAGCACGTTCCTCGACGCCACCGACCTGGTGTTCATCGACGCCATCGGCACCGGATACTCGCGGCCGGGCCCGGGCGAAAATCCCGCCCAGTTCTACGGCGTCACCCAGGATGCACAGTGGTTCGCCGATTTCATCTACCAGTACCTGACGCGCAACGAGCGCTGGAGCTCGCCGAAATTCCTGATCGGCGAAAGCTACGGCACCACGCGCAGCGCGCAGCTCTCCAACACGCTCCAGCATCGCCACCAGATCTATCTCAACGGCGTCGTGCTGGTCAGCAGCGTCGGCTTCGGCAACTGGGGCGCGGACGACCGCACGATTTTCTTTCTGCCGACGTTCATCACATCCGCCTGGTATCACAAGCTGCTGCCGCCCGAGTTACAAAAGCTGACCATCGAGCAGATCGCGCAGCAGGCCCGTGATTTCGCGCACGGCGAATACGCGCAGGCGCTGGAAAAAGGCGACGAGATCTCACCCGCCGAGTATCAGAAGGTGGTGAAGGACCTGTCTCGCATGACCGGCCTCTCCGCCAAATACATCGAAGAGACCAACCTGCGCATCAACCCGCAGCGCTGGTTCAAGGAGCTGCTCCGCGACAAGCGCAAGACCGTCGGCCGCCTGGATTCCCGTTTCACCGGCATGGACGCCGACGCCGCCGGCGAGCGCAACGAGTACGATTCCAGCGAGGCAAGCTACGAAGGCGCGTACTCCGCCATGTTCCAGGATTACGTCCGCAAAGAGCTGAAGTGGAACAGCGAGGCTTACTACGCGATCACCGGCAATGTCCGTCCCTGGGACCAGGGACAGCCGGGCGGTCCCGCCGAAGCCCTGCGCTCCGCCATGACCGAACAGGGCACCATGCGCGTGCTGGTCGTGGCGGGCTACTACGACCTGGCGACGCCCTTCAACGGTATCGAGACGACGGTGAGCCACATGGGTCTCGAGCCGTCCATCCGCAAGAACATCAGCTTCGCGTATTACGAAGCAGGCCACATGATGTACATCGACAAGAAAGCCCGCGAGAAGCTGCACAAAGATGTCGATGCCTTCATCAATACGAGCTACAAAGACGTAGTCCGCTCGTCGAACTAGGCCTTTGTAGGGCCTACCCTACAAAACGCCTATTTCACCGCCAGCCAGGCGAGAAAGAGCCCGTCAGGCTCGACGTCTTCCCAATAAGAGATAAACCGGCTCGACACTTCCTGGCAGTGTCTCCCGAGCAGCCGTTCCAGCTCCTTCCGCGAGAACCACTTCTCCCACTCGGGAGTCTTCAGCCGCCCCCAATGCTCCGCGTTCTTGTCGATGATCGCGATGCGCCCGCCGGGCTTCACCACCCGGCAGATCTCGCTCACGGCTTTATCGATCTCGACTGCGTGCTCCAGCGACTCCGTGGCATAGGCTCCATCGAACCAGCCGTCTTCGAAAGGCAGCTCGGTCATCGACCCCGCCCGCGTACGGATCCCTGCCGGCACGTGCCGCAGCATCTCTTCAGAGATGTCCAGCCCCCAGATCTCCGCGCGGGGTTCCTGTTCCAGAAAGATCCGCGCGAAGCGCCCCTTGCCGCACCCGACGTCGAGCACGCGGCGCCCGGACAGATCGCCCAAGTGCTCGCGGATCAGCTTGACATGATAGATGCGCGGGTCGATGGTCGAGGGAAAATGCTCTTCGTCGGCTGCGGCTTCATCGAAGGAGGATTGAATCCGCGCGCGCAACTCGGGAGTGAGCTGCGCGGCGGGTTTACGGAAAAGATGCTTCCAGTTCACGCCCGTGTCAGGAAGATGGGGATGCCGAGCTTGTGGTCGTAGCGCGGCCGGTAGCGGTCGGTGTTGTACATGTTTTCGACGTCCACCTTGCGCGGGCCGAGCGTCGGATCGGGGATCGGCATGGTCGAGAAGCAGCCGTTGCTGATGGCCGTCATCACGCCGTGCTTGCCTTCGCCGATGGCGTCGAGGGCCATACCGGCGAAGGTCGAGGCCACCATGCGATCGACGAAATCGGCGCTGCCGGAGCGGAGATCGTAGGTCAGGTCGCTGACGATGGTTTCCTCGCCGGTGCGCGCCTTGATTTCGTTGCTCAGGTCTTCGGCGACGCTCATCTTCTTGCGGTGGCCGAACGCGTCCGGGTCGCCGTATTCCTTCACCGTGTATCCTTCCCACTCGGCGCCTTCGCTCAAGATCGCCAGCGAGTAGTTGCTGGGATTGTTCTTCTTGTCGGTGACCAGCATCTCGATCAGCTTTTCCAGATTTACCTTGTATTCCGGAATGCAGCAACGGGTCGACGTGACGTAGGCGGTGTAGAGCGCGGTGTAGCCCGCGTCGCGGCCGAAGACCCGGAACAGGCCGATGCGCTCGTGCGAGCCTACGGTCGTGCGCTGGCGCTCGATGGCATCCATGGCGCGCGTGATCGCCGTGGAGAACCCGATGCAGTATTCCGTGTTGCGCACGTCGTTGTCCATCGTCTTGGGCACTGCGATCACCTTCATGCCCTGCCGGTCCAGAGCGGCGGCATAACTCAAGGTGTCGTCGCCGCCGATGGCGATCAAATAATCGAGTCCCAGGATTTCGATGTTCTTCAGCACCGCCGAGCTGACATCCAACACGGTGGTGGTTACGCCCTTCTTGGTCGATTCGGTCTTGGGGAACTCCTGGCCCTCGAGCACCGGGGGCAGTTTCTTCATCTTGGATGGATTGGTGCGGGAACTATGCAGGTAGGTGCCGCCCGTGCGGTCGATTGTGCGCGTGTTCTCGCGATTGAGCGGCTGCACGTAGCGGGCGCGGCTCGCCGGATCCTGCAGGTTGACGTGCGTCAGACCTTCCCAGCCGCGGCGAATGCCAATCACCTCGCAGCCCATCTCGCTTCCACGGTAAACCACCGTCTTGATCACGGAATTCAAGCCCGGAACATCGCCGCCGCCTGTGAGTATGCCGATACGCTTCGCGCCCATCATTGCTCCTTATGAATGTCGGGCAGACCGGGAGCCTGCCCCTCTGAAAACCGCTTTCAGATTGGAAAGTCCCATTATAAGGGATGGCGCGGAGCGATGGAGCGCGAAGAGCTAGGCGGCAGCGCGGCGGCCGGAAAAGGTTCTCAGCGAGGAATCGAGCACCCAGCGAAGCTGTGTGGGCTCGAAAGGAGCGCCGCAATAATCGCTCGCGCCAGCGTCGAGCGCATCGAGCCAGTCGCGCACTTCGGGGATCCGGGCAACTACCACAACGGGCAGTTCGGGACGCCTGGCGCGGACCTCGCGCAAGCTGTTGCCGGCGGCGAAAACGACGTTCGCGTCGGTGTGTTCAAGTATTCTGCTCGCCGGCCCTGCGTCCTGGACCGACTGGCCGAGTTGTTGCAACACTGGATTTAGCTCGTCCGTGATGGAAGAGTCCAGGCCGAAAAGAAGGATCTTCGCCATGGAGTCACCTCTAGGGGGAGTTAGAAGGTCGACTGGGGCCTGTCCGATTCCAGGTTAACGAACCTCAGCAATCGAGTCCAATAGGAAATATTTATCTTTACGATGCCAACGTCAGCGCTTTCACAGCTTGAGGAACAGCTTCCTCCGGTACATCCAGTAGAGCACCAGCCAGTAGGCGGCCAGCACTGCAATACCGCGCAGCAGAGGCTCGTACGGCGCGCCCAGGAACGCAAAAGCGTGCGGCCCCAGGTGGATACGGAAGGTATCGAGGAAGAACTGCTCCCACAGGTGCGCGATCAGGTACGCTGCGATCGAATTTGTGCCGATCACGACCAGCGGGAAGGCCCAGCGGCGCCACTGCTTCACTTCGATGAGCCAGCAGAACGCGGCCAGGAAGAGAAAGCACAGGCCGCCGCTGAAGAGCGTCCAGGCCGGGGTCCAGATTCGTTTGACGATCGGATTAATTCCGGCGAAGTGCAGCAGCAGTCCGGCAGTTATGCCGATTCCGCCGGCGGCGAGCAGGCGGCGCATCGGGATTGCCGGCGCGGCGGCGCGCAGCCACTGTCCCGCGGCAAGCCCCAGGATCATGGTGCCGAGGGTGGGGATAAAGCTCAGGGTGAGGTAGCCGCCGCCGTTCTCCACGAACGGCTTGACGCGCGGGAAGAGATTGAGGAACCAGACGTCGAAGGCGTTGCCGAAGTTGTTGCCCTTGTTCCAATGCGCCAGGAACCCGGTGAAGACGCCGGGCTGCGGCGCCGGATACATCGCCCACGCCAGCCAGTAGCCAAAAAGGACCAGGCCGAGCGCGGTCCACTGCCATTTCGGCTTCCACCACGCGAGCAGGAACAGGATCGGGTAGCCGAGGCCGATCTGGGTCAGCGTGTCTTCAAACGTGAAGTAGGTCTGCGGGCTGTGGGTGGAGCGCAGGAAGATGCCGAGCGCCGCCAGCAGGAAGGAGCGCCAAAGAGCGTGCAGAAAGAGACGGCCGAACATGCCGCCGCGTGCCAGCCGCGCGGCGATCGAGTACGGCAGGGCAACACCTACGAGGAAGGAGAAGCCCGGCTGGATGGTATCGTGCAGCGAGCAACCGACCCACTGGGTGTGCGTCTGGTGGTATGCCAGAAAACCCCAGAAGGCATTTCCGGGCAGCGCCTTTGCCACCCGGGAAAGCTGCAGGATTTCGGCCATCATGAGCAGCATGACGAAACCGCGGTAGGCGTCCACCGCGACGTTGCGCTGGGTTTTTTCCATGGTGCCCCTGTAAGAAAATATCACCACGCGTGACTACCTGGAGTGTGGACAGCTCGCAGGATGGGCGTTACCTGACAGCCGCGGCCGAGTTCGGCCCCGCGCTGGAGCGCCTGGCGCGGGCCTACGAGGCCGACCCGGACCGGCGCCGCGACCTCTTGCAGGAGGTCCACCTGGCCCTGTGGCGCAGCTTCGCGAGCTGGAATGGGGCCTGTTCCATGCGCACCTGGGTGTACCGCGTGGCACACAACGCGGCGACGTCTCACGTGATGCGCGAGCGGCGGGCGCGCTCGCAGGTGCTGGTAAGCGTGGAGGAGTTGGAGGCGATGCCGGACCCCGCCGCACCGGAAGCCGCGGCGGGCGATCGACAGGCGCTGGATCGTTTACTGGCGCTGGTGCAGGGGCTGAAGCCGCTCGACCGCCAGGTGATCCTTAGCTACCTGGAAGGGCTGGAAGCGGCGGAGATCGGCGAGATCACAGGAATCTCGGCCGGGAACGTGGCGACCAAGATACACCGGATCAAGAACGTATTGGCCCGGAGATTTCATCAAGGAGCTTGTCATGGCGAATGAATCGCTTCAAGACGACCTCCGCAACATGTGGCGGCAACAGCCGCTGGAGAACAAGACCATGCCATTGGAAGAGATCCGAACGCGGGCGGCGCGCTTCGAGCGCCGGATCAACCGCCGGAATTTGCGCGAGTACATCGGCGGAGCCGTTGGAGTCGCCATTTACTGGCTCTATCTGAAGAACGCCCCCGACCCCCTGACGCGCGCAGGCTCGGCGTTGATCGTTGCGGGCACGCTGTTCATCGTCTGGCGTCTCTATCGCCACGGAAGAACCACCCGGCTGCCCCAGGACCTGGGGTTCTCGGCATCGCTAGATTTTCACCGCCGTCAACTGGTCCAGCAGCGCGACCTGCTGCGCGGGATCTTCTGGTGGTACATCGCGCCGTTGCTGCCGGGGCTATCGCTGTTCTTCGTTGTGGCAATCCAGAAACTGCTCGTGCGTCCCGAACACCTGGTCCTGGTCTCGCTGCTGCTGTCGGGGATGATTGGCGCGCTAGTATGGATCTGGCGTATCAATCGGTCGGCGGCGGCCTGCCTGGACCGGCAGATCGCGGAGATCGATCGGTTGGAGAGAGAGGCATGAGACGTCTGATCCACGAGGTGCACCCCGATGTCGTCCACCCCGACCGCGCTCGACATGTTCGACAGCGCCACCACCGCCCGTGCCGCCGTTGTGCCAGACGATCTCGCGCTCGCCGCGGCTTCACAGGCGTTTACCAGTTTGCGCCAGCGGTTACGCTGACGATCACGCGCGACGGCGAGAAGATGTTCGCGCAGCTCACGTTCGAGGACGGAGCGGTGGTGCTGCACCAGAACGGGCGGGACCAGAAGGCGAAGAAGCAGGAGCCCGCCCTATAGAGTGTAGAACTCGAAGGCCACGCGCCAGCGGAACTCCTGGCCGGGTTCGACGCGGATGTGCGTGTAGGCTTCGGGGCAGACCGTGGAGCGGATGGTCCAGAAGTGCAGCTTGGACATGCCGTGATCGCTGGTCTGGTGCACGCCGGCGCGGGCCTGGCGGTTTTCGACGCGCATATCGTAGTCACTCGCATTCGGGCCGAAGCCTTCGAGCTCGGAGTAGACCGATTCCCGGCCCTGGAGCTCGCGAGTGTAAGCCAACTGCTTGCCGCGAACCTCGACGGCGCCCTTCAGCTCCTGCGTGGGGCGGGGCTCGAACGGGAACTGCACGGTGATCTCCGGGCCGGAGGGCAGGCCGGCGATCATGTAGAAATCGTGGTTGTAGACGTCGGTCTCGAGCAGTTGCTTGCCGGTGTTCCTGAGCGTGTGATCGAGAATCAGCTTGCCGCCTTCGAGACGGACGGTCTTCTGATAGAGGTAGACGCCGGGCAGGTCGTGGGTGAACTCGACGCGGTCTTTGCCCGGGCGTGAGGTCCACTTGCCGCCATCGGCGATTTCGTAGGTGAGGAAGTTGTTGACCGGCTTCTCGTCAACGCGGCGGAGGAGGCCGACGCCGATGCGCAGGAAGGTGCCGCCGGGCTTGGCCTGGTCGTAGCCGATGGGATCGAAGCTTTCGACGGGGCCGACGATGGAATCGTGCAGCTTGGGATCGTAGCGCGGGAACCACTGGCCGAAGTACTCGATGCCTTTGTATTGCAGGCTGGGGATGACGCCGGCCCAGTCGAAGCGGGTGGCGCGGTAGTATCCGGCCGCGGGGTCCGGCAGGTAGAGGCGCGCGCGGAGGTCTCCGGAGGCGATCTCGGCTTGGGGAAAGCCGGCCGCCGCGGCGGCGCCGATCACGAGGAGGACGGGCAGCAAGGCTCGCATATGCTTAGTATGCTGGAATGTCATGCGAATGTCTCATTTGACGCGCGCGGGCCTGGTCGCCGGCTTCGCGCTGATCGCCTGGTTCGGCGTGGCAGCCACGAAGCCCAAATCGCTCGCGTCCTTCGACCCTCAGGTGAAGGCGCTGCTGGCGAAGATGACGCTGGACGAGAAGATCGGCCAGATGACGCAGGCCGAGCAGAACGCGCTCAAGGATCCCGCGGATATCGAGAACTACTTCGTCGGCTCGGTGTTGAGCGGCGGGGACTCCGACCCGAAGGAGGGCAACAGCCTCCAGGCGTGGACGGACATGTACGACCGGATGCAGCGGCACACGAGCAACACGCGGCTGAAGATCCCGATCCTGTACGGCGTGGACGCGGTACACGGGCACAACAACGTGCTGGGCGCGGTGATCTTTCCGCACAACATCGGGCTGGGCTGCACGCGGAATCCGGCGCTGATCGAGAAGGTGGAGCGGATCACGGCGGAAGAGGTGCGGGCCACGGGGATTCAATGGGCGTTCGCGCCGTGCGTGACGGTGCCGCAGGACATCCGATGGGGCCGGACGTACGAAGGGTTCTCGGAAGATCCGGGGGTGGTGCGGGAACTGGCGGGGCCGGCGGTGCGCGGACTGCAAGGCACGGACCTGTCCAATCCGCTGTCGGTGCTGGCGTGCGCCAAGCACTATGTCGGCGACGGCGGGACCGAGTTCGGCAGCGCGCGGACCGGGCTCGACCAGGGCGATACGAAAGTGAAAGAAGCTGTGCTGCGGCGCATCCACCTGCCGGGATACATCGCGGCGATCGAGGCGGGCGTGGGCACGATCATGCCGAGCTACAGCAGTTGGAACGGCGTGAAGTGCTCGGCCAGCAAGCGGCTGCTGACGGAGATTCTGAAGAACGAGCTGCACTTCGAAGGCTTCCTGATTTCGGACTACAACGCCATCGACCAGCTCGCCAAGGACTACAAGGAGGCGGTCGGGATCACGATCAACGCGGGGATGGACATGGGGATGGTGCCGACGCGGTATCGCGAGTTCATCCAGGACCTGAAGGAGCTGGTGCAGGAAGGCCAGGTGCCGATGTCGCGCATCGACGACGCGGTGACGCGGATCCTGCGGGTGAAGTTCGCCATGGGGCTGATGGACGAGAAGCGGTCGCAACTGGCGGACCGGGAACTGCAAAAGAGCTTCGGGTCGGCGGAGCATCGCGCGGTGGCGCGGCAGGCGGTGCGCGAGTCGATGGTGCTGCTGAAGAACCCGTTGAAGACGCTGCCGCTTTCGAAGACGGCGAAGATCCTGGTGGCGGGGAAGAATGCGGACGACCTGGGGAACCAGTGCGGCGGCTGGACCATCGACTGGCAGGGGAAGAGCGGCAACGTCACGCCGGGCGGGACGACGATCCTGGCGGCGATGAAGAGCGTGGCGCCGCAGGTGACGTATTCGAAGGACGGGTCGGGCGCGGCGGACGCGAAGGTGGGGGTGCTGGTGATCGGCGAGACGCCATACGCGGAGATGCGCGGAGATCGCAGGGCGCTGCCGGCGGCCGAAGAGGACCTGGTGACGTTCCGGAAGATGAAGGCGGCGAAGATCCCGGTGGTGGTGGTGGTGGTGTCGGGGCGTCCGCTTGCGATGGGCGAGGTCTTCGATGAGGCGGAGGCGGTGGTGGCGGCGTGGCTGCCGGGGACCGAAGGCGGCGGCGTGGCGGACGTGCTGTTCGGGGACGCGAAGTTCACGGG
>DATJYJ010000062.1:0-4721 GCA_035578025.1 Verrucomicrobiia bacterium | reverse complement strand
CGTCGGGCCGCGCCCGGACGGCTTGATCGAAGCCTCGCACGCCGCACGGCTGCGTGAGATGGGTACGTTCCTCAAACAGTACGGCGAGAGCATCTACGGCACACGCGGCGGTCCTTTCGTCGCGCCCGATGAGAAGCAGCGTCCGGCTAATGCGAAAGGCTTCGCGCTGGCGGAAGGCAACTGGTGGGGTGGCAGCACACATAAAGGCAACGTCGTCTACCTGCACATCCTGCGTTGGCCTTCGGATACAATCAGCCTTCCGCCGATGTCGCGCAAGGTCACCCGCCACAGCCTGTTGGCAGGTGGCGCTGCCGCCGTCAGTCAAAGCGAAAGCGGCATCCATGTGAGCGTACCCGCTGCGCGCCGCCACGCGGTCGACACCATTGTCAAGCTCGAGTTGGACGGGCCGGCGAACACTCTTCCGGTTCTTCGGCAGGGCTGATCCACATCGTTGCCACGCACAGCGCCGAGTGGGACTATTCCTGGTTGGCGCCCCAATGGCTTTCGCTACAGACAGAGGAGTTGCACATGCCGCTTTCCCCCCGGATCTCCCGCCGTTCGTTCGTCGCCGCCGCCATGCTCGCCGCCGCGCGGGCGCAGAACCGGCGCCGGGTTTTCGTAATCCCGAACTTCCACCCGGCCAGTTGCGGATGGCTCACGAACTTCTCCATGGAGCGCGTCTACTGCGCCAACTCCTACTTCGATCATCTGGACCGCGTCCGCGACGATCCTAACTACTCCTTTGTGCTCTCCGAATGCAACAACATGATCGCCATGATGAACTTCAGGCCGGAGCGTACCGCCGAGTTGAAGTCGGCCATCCGCGCGGGGCGTGTGGAACTGGTCAATGGGTTCTTTCTGGAGTCCACCGTCAACTTGTCGGGCGGGGAGGCCTTAGTGCGGCTAGGCATCGAAGGGCTGCGCTTTCAGCAGGAGGTATTCGGTGTCCGCCCCAGGTTCGCCTGGTGTATCGACGTCTGCGGCACCCATCCGCAAATGGCCCAGATCACGGCGGGGCTGGGCCTCGACGCACTGGTCTACACGAGGGGCAACACCACGGGATCTGCGATCCACTGGCTGGACGCACCGGATGGCACGCGCGTTCTTGCCATCGCTCCCGGGCACTACTCGGACCTCGGCAACATCTTCGCGGCTACCGGCCCCATGACAGTAGCCCAGATCGCCGCATTAAAGAAACAGCTCGAGGATCGGACCAGGATCACGCCAACCGGAGCGCCGGTACTTGCCATCGGCGGCAATGGCGACTACAACCTCGCACCGAAGCGCGCCGATTACCCCTCCGGCTTCCTCAGGGAGTGGCAAGAGATCGACCCATTCACCGAATTCCGCTTCACGACTCTAGCCAAATACCTGGACGAGGTGGCTCCGCAACTGAAGGTGGGAACGATGAAGATCCCCGTGATGCGCGGCGGAACGGGCTACTTCTTCCACTCCTTCTGGATCGAGTGTCCCAAGGTGAAGATGGCGTACCGGCGCTGTGAACACGCGTTGCAGGCTGCCGAAATGCTGGCCTCGGCGGCTAGCCTGAAGACCAATTACGTCTATCCGGCGGAGTCTCTCTACCACTCCTGGCTCCAGATGTTCCTCAATATGGATCGCAACACGCTGTGGGGCGCGGCGGGTGGCATGGTGTTTGAAAACGAAACTTCGTGGGACGCCGCGGACCGCTTTCGCCACGTCGCCGCGGCTTCGCGGACCGTACTGCAACAGGCGGGAAAAGCATTGGCTGGAACCAGGACGGGCACCGCCCTGTTCAATCCGCTGAACTGGCGACGGCAGGACCCGGTTATCCTTGCCGCTACCGAGGTGCCGGCCGGCGTCGTGGCAGAAGCGCTGGAGGGGAGCATGGCGCTGTGCCGGCCTTCACTCGAAGCGACGTCGCTGACTGCCGGGCGAGGGGTAACGGCCAGGCCCGAGGCGCCCCACCCCATCGCGCTGCCGGACCAGGTAGAAAACCGCTTCTTTGCGGCCACCATCGACGCCGCCAGCGGCGCGTTGGTGAGTCTCAAATTGAAGCCTTCGGGCATGGAACTGCTCGGCGGTCCGGGGAACGTGCTGGTCGCCGAACGGCCCAGGACGCAGCAGGGGGATCCCGGCGATTTCATGCTGTTTCGCGAACAGCGCAACCGGCTGGGCACCTCATCTGATTCACCGGTGCAAGTCTCCGCCATGCGCGGACCGCTGGCCACCACCATCACTTGCGAGGGCTCGTTCATCGGGGGCGGAGCCTGCCGGCGAATCGTCCGCTTCTACCACGACTCACCGCGCATCGATTTCGAGACCACGCTGAACGACATTCCGGACCGTACGGTAGTGGTGGCCGAGTTCCCTTTGGCGGAAGAGGTATCGGAAGTGCGCCGCGGCATCCCGTATGGCTTTACGCACGGCGCGTGGCCGGAGCCCACGGAAGCGCTCCCCGGCTGGAGCAAGGGCATCGTGCCCGCTGTGCGCTGGTCTCACTGCACGCTTCGCGGTGGCGGCGGCTTCGCGATCTTCGATCGCGGCTTAAGCGGCCGCGAGTTGACCGGCAAGACGCCGGTGATCTTTCTGCTCAACACGACGAATAAGTATTATGGGTATCCGAACGCATGGCTCTCCGGAGAAGGGCGGCACGTCCTGGAGTACGCGATCATGGCGCATCACGGGGCGTGGGAAGCGGCCAGGATTCCACAAATGGCGTGGGAGTACAATTGCCCGCCGTACCCGGTGGGCGGTGGCGGCGCCCGGCCGGGCTCATTCCTGCAGACGAGCGGCAACGTGATTGTCGAGGCCATGCGCCGCGATCGCGATTATCTGGAGGTGCGGTTAGCGGAGTGCTTCGGTCGGCCTGGAACGGCGCACTTAACCCTTGCACTGCCGCACCACAGCGCGGCGCTTACGAACCTCACCGGGGGCGCACCGAAGCCTCTGGCTGGCGGACCGCGCTACGAATTCCCGGTTCGAGCCCAGCAGATTGTGACGCTGCGCTTCCGCACGAGCGGCAATGTATCCTCGCCCAAGCCGCTGCTGGATTGGGCGCCGCTGGTGCCACCCGCCAAGCGCGCCATGTTGAGCCGGTACTCGAACGAGAAGGGCCACCCGCCCCGTGGAGTCTGAGAAGGAGTTGCCATGAAGCCGACACGAAGAGTATTTCTGGGGGCCGCCGGTGTGGCCGCTGCCGCGGCGCCGCAAGGAAGAGACGCCAGGCTGCCGCTGGACTCCGTAGCGCTCGCCCGCAAGCATCCCTTGATTCGCACCCAGCCCACGCCCGATTTCTTCGAGGGGCTGCTGCTGGGCAACGGGGACATCGGCGTCTGCGTCACGGTGCGGCCGGATGCCATGGGCCTCCACATTGGCAAGAACGATGCCTGGGATATCCGCGTCAGCGAAGAGCACGCCGCCCATATCAAGACTTTTCAGGAGGTCCTCGAACTCTGGAAGAGGGCGGGCGACGAGGCCAAGCGTCAGGGCAAGCCGGAGATGACGTTCCTGGAATCCAACATCGATTTCTTCCGCGAGTACTCTCAATTGATGCAGTCCTCCTACCGGAAGCCGTGGCCGCGCCCTTGGCCTTGCGGCACGGTTTGGCTGCACTGGGATTCGCGTATGGTTCACGTGGTCCGTCAGGAACTGGATATTGCGTCCGGCGTGCTCACCGTCAAACTGTCATACGACGACCTGCGCGGGGCCGTACGTCCGCTTACTCTGACGTGCTTTGTCAGTAGGGAGAACGGGCACATCTCGGTCAGCAGCGATGCCGCCTCTCCTGTAATTTCTGTCGCCTACCAGCCCAATTGGGACGATCAGGCGCAGTTGCCCGAGCCCGAACTCTGGGCCGGGCCCGGCCGCTTCTCCGGCTACCAGCATCTGCCGGCGACCGCACCTACCGCGGCGCAGCCGAAGCCGCCCAACACCAAAGACGACCGCAATTTCGCGCTCCACGGCGTGCTTGCCGGACGATGGAGCGCGGAGCCTGTCGATCTCAAGCGCCGGCGCGTTTTCCTGCGCAGCGGCGCAACCCAACCCCTGCGGCTCGACATCACGCTCTTCACGCCGCGCGATACCGCTGACCCGGTGGCCCACGCCCGCGATGAGGCCACGCGCGTGGCCTCCGTCCCGGTTGCGGAGCTACGACGCAAGTCCACCGCGGATTGGGCCGCGTTCTGGACCGCATCGGCGGTAGAACTCGCCGACAGCGAACTGGAGAAAATCTGGTACCACAATCAGTACTTCTTGGCCTGCTGCCTGAAGCCCGGCAAGGTTGCTCCCGGCCTCTTCGGCAACTGGAGCAGCGGCAAGATCGGCACTGCCTGGCACGGCGACTACCACATGAACTACAACACGCAGCAGGTGTGGTGGGGCGTGTTCTCCAGCAATCACGTGGAGCAGCATGAGCCGTATACCCGGCTGGTTGAGAGCCTGATGCCCATGGCCCAGTGGAACGCTCGCGAGCAGTTCGGCCTGCCCGGGGCCTATTTCCCGCATTCCGCCTACCCGGTACCGAGCAGCGTGAATCCCTACCCGGCACCGCCGTGGGGTTACGAGATCTGTGAAACGCCATGGACCGTGCAGAGCCTATGGTGGCAGTACAAGTACACGCTTGACGATGAATATCTTCGCCGTGTCTATCCCATGCTTCTTGCAGCCGCGCAGTTCCTCGTCGCCTATTTGAAGAAGGGAGACGATGGCAAGTATCACATCATCCCCACTGTCTCGCCGGA
>DATJYJ010000061.1:0-3798 GCA_035578025.1 Verrucomicrobiia bacterium | reverse complement strand
AAGGTCGGCAGCCATACCACGCGGCCGTAGCCGCCTTTCACCAGCACCATGCGCTCGATGGCCGCCGGATTCACTCCACCCACCGAGCGGTTGAGGTCGATGCCGCCAAAGACCTCCAGCCCCGGCACGAACTTCCGCGCCGCGTAGGCCAGCGACGCGGTGGACTCGTAGTGGTTCTTGAGCACGATGGCGCGCATCCCGCTCTGCTTCGCGAGGCGCGCCAGGTCGATGGCGTCGATGGAGCGCGGCACCGAATCGGGGTCGGAGTGGCAGTGGATGTCGATCACCCCGGCCAGTTGCGCGTGTGCGGCACCCGCCAGCAGCACGAGCAGCGGAAGTTTCATTGGTTCCCGTCGCTGGTCGCGGGGGCCGGCTTCGACATCTCCCTGGTCCGCTCCTCCAGGTGATCTTTCATCTTGAGCAGGGGCACGCCGTCGGTCATCCACTTGGGCGCGGGCTTGTCCATCAGGTAATGATCGAACCACTCCTTCATCCGCACGGTGTAGTCTTTCATGTTCTCCGGTTTGCGCAGGCCGTGGTTCTCGCCCTTGTACTCGAGCAGGATCACCGGCTTGTTCAGCCGGCGCAGGGTATTGAAGTACTCGATTCCCTGGGTCTGGTCAACGGCGCCATCTTTGTCGTTGTGCAGGAGGAGCAGCGGCGTGTGGACGTTCTTCGCGTGATATACCGGAGAGTTTCGCTGGTAGGCCTCCAGATTGTCCCAGTAGCCGCCGTAGAAACGTCCCTGGCTGCTTTCGAAGATGGCCTGGTTGGTTCCGCCGGTGTTTCTGTAGATCAGGCTGTACATGCTGATCAGGTCGGTGAGGGGCGCGCCTGCCACGGCGGCGCGGAAAATGTCGGTCTGGGTGACCAGGAAGGCGGTCTGGTAGCCGCCCCAGGAGTGGCCGTGAATTCCGACGCGCGCGGGGTCCGCCACGCCGGTCGCGATGGCAGCCTTCACTGCCGGCACCATGCACGCCACCGTGCTGATTCCCGGATCATTGACTTTGTAGACGATATCGGGCTCCAGCACCGCGTACCCGTTGCTGGTGTAGTACGACACGCTGAAGCCGTTGTATCCCGGGAATGGGTACGTGTTAGCGTTCTGCGACATCTTCTCGTAGAACTCCACCATCATCGGGTACTTCTTCGCCGGATCGAAATTGGCCGGCAGGAACAGCGCGGCCTGCAGTTTTTCGCCGCGCGTGCTGGTGTAGTCGACCAGGCGCACGCCGCTGGTCCAGAGGATGTCCTTCTGCTGCGGATCGCTGTCGGAAAGCCGCTGGCCGTTTTGCAGGTCAGGTCCGGCTGCGTAGTAGTCCGGGGCGTCCTTCACCGTCTCGCGCGTGAACAAGTAGGTGTCGGCATCCTTGGCTTTGACCAGCGATGCGTACCGCGCGTCGCCCCACACGAGCATCTTCACGCCCGCCTTGCCGGGCTCGATCATTCCGATCCCACCCTTCTTGGTCCACTCGCCGTAGGCCGAGACGTATAGCGGCTTATCGAGGTCGATGCCTTTCTCGTCGGGATCCAGCCGGAAGCGTTGGCGGTAGCGGATTTTGTCTTTCTTCCCGTTGCCCGTCAGGTTCACCGCGGCGCCGCCGGACGCGGGGACCTTCCAGATGTCCCAGCCGTCGTTCAGCAGCACGAACTGTCCGTCTTTGCTCCATCCGAGCGACTGCGTCGGCGGCTTGACGACGTTGACGTCGCTCTCCTGGTCGATGAAGCTGGTTGCCACACCCTTGGTGATTTCGACGCTCTTCCCGGTCGATGTGTCGTAGCTGAAGTACGCGCCGTCGTCGTAATACAGCAACCTGCCGCCGTCCGGCGATGCGCCGCGATACCAGCGCGCCTTGCGCAGGGCGAGTTTTCTTTCGCCGGTTGCCGGGTCAATCACGTAGACATCTTCGAAGCGTTTGCCGTCGAGGTTGCCCTCGAGCTCGTACTCGCGCACGTCCATGCCCACCGCGACCTTCGAATCGGCGGGGAGGGTCACCTGCCGCACGCTCGCATCCGCAAGGCGGACGAACCTGTTGCCGTCGGGCCGCCACACGGAAAGAAAGCTGAAGTTCTTGTCCATGTTCTGCTGCACCTGCTGCTGCGTTTGCAGGCGCGGATCTTTCCAGTGCCACAGCACGAGATCGGGCTTGTCCTCCGCCGATTCGTTCTGTCCCGGCGCTCCCACGGTGGGCCTCTGTTCTCCGTCGCCTTCCTTCGGCGGATTCTTCTTCGGTTTCACCTCGTGGATGCCGAAGGTAACTGCCGAGAGGTCTTCGCGCCACGCCGGGTTGCGGTTCGGGCTGATGGTCATGTCCTTGGGAAAACTCTTGTCCTGTTTGGGGTCGTAGACGAACTTCACCGGCGTACCGCCAGCGAATCCCTTGAATGCCGCCAGCGCGTAAAGCTTGTCTTCGTAGGCCTTGTCATCGACGCCGCGCAGCGTGGCAAGGCCGTCGCCTTTTTCCGCCCAGGTGAGACCTTTGTAGACCGCGGCCGCCGAGTCGAGCGGCAGGATCGCACCGGTGGACATGTTGCGCACCAGCACGCCGTTGCCGGCCTTGTCGCGGGCGTCGATCAGGTACGCCATCCACTCGCCTTTCTTGTCGAAGGCGAAGTCGCTCACGTTGCCGAGATTCATCTCGGCTCCGGTGGCAAGCTCGTAGAGGAGCAGGTCGCTGCCGGAAGGACGGTCGGGCGGAGTGGCGCCGGCGGCTGGAGGCGTCGCCGGGGCGGGGGGACCGCCCGAATCGGCCGGGTATCGGTGCAGCGCGATCGCCGTCGATTTTTCGCCCGAAAACGCGAATCGGCGGACCTTATCGAACTCGGTCTTCTTTCCGGTGGCGAGATCGACCAGCACCGTCCTGGTCTGAATCGGCTTGCGATCCTTCTTCAGCTTCTTCGCTTCTTTGGTGCCGGGATACGCCTGGAAGGCCAGCCAGTGCGAGTCCCCCGAGATCGCAAGCGCCCCGGTGGCCATCGGCGGCGGGCCGGGCGTTGGAGGCGCGGACGGGTCGGGCGCAGGGGCCGAAGCGGCCGGATCGCCGATCGGGAACCGGAGTTCCTTGCCGGTCTTGATGTTTTTGGCCACGACCTCGGCCTCGCCCTCAGACGGCGCAAGGCGGTAGGCGAACCATTCGCCGTTGTTCGAAACGGCCGGAGAGGTGATCCGCTTCCAGGCCATAATATCCGCCAGGGTCATCGGCCTCGGGGCATCCGCCACCAGCACCCCGGCCAAGATCAGGACGAGCGACAAGCGTATCTTCATAGGGGGCATTATAGTACTGCGCACTTTCCTATTGCTTCCCCATAGGAGTTGTGGCATGTTTCGTATGGGAATCCCATATGGAGAAGAAGACGGATGTCTGGCAGGGCACATTGGCGCTGATGGTGCTCCAAACCCTGGCGACCATGGGCCCGCTCCACGGATACGGCATCGCCCGGCGCATCGAGCAGACCAGCGGCGACCGCATTCTGATCAATTACGGCACGTTGTATCCCTCGCTGGTCAAACTCGAGCAGGAAGGCTACATCGCCGGTGAATGGGGTGTCTCGGATAACAATCGCAAGGCCCGTTTCTACCGGCTCACCCGGGCGGGCCACGCACAGCTCCGCAAGGAAGCACGCCAGTGGGAAGAGACCAGCGACATCATCGCGCGCTTCTTCTCGCCCGACCAGGAGGTCTCATGAGACGATTCGCTTTATCGTGAACGAGAGCTTTGCCCGCAAGTACCTGTCCGGCGAACAAGTGCTCGGGAGGACCATCAGCGTCGACATGGCCGACGAGAACCCGTTCGGCGA
>DATJYJ010000060.1:0-8330 GCA_035578025.1 Verrucomicrobiia bacterium | reverse complement strand
CAAACAGTTGCGGTTCGGATGCAACTTACTGCCCCCCGCGCGTGTCCAGCAGAGGGATCTTTTGCTTTTCCGCCATCCGGTTGAGGTTCAATAAATCCTGACTGAGGATGCTGTCCCACTTCTTGAGTTGCTCCTCGATCTTCCCGCTCACCAGCTCGAAGATTTCGAGGTGTCCCCTGGTGGGCGCCGCATCGCCGGAGTCCACAAGCCAGCTCAGCGAAATCAGTTGCTCATCCGGCATGGTCGGGAAGTTCAGCACACCTTCGGTACTCTTCACCTTGGTCTGCACGAGACTTTCCTCCACCGCGGTCAGCTTCTTCAGCAAGTCGCCGGCCAGCGGCTTCAGCGGCGCCCAGGATTCCGCCCCCGCGTACTTCCGGTTCATGGCCTCCACCTGCGTCCGCAGGCTGCGCAACTGATTGACGGACTTGTGCGTGATGGTCAGGCGGCTGGCGATTCTCTGTTCCAGTTCGAACTGCTTGCGCAGATCTTCGGGGGACGCGTTGCTGCGCGGGTCGGTTTTCAACTGGAGGGGAACCGTCTGGCTCTTGCCCTCCACGGTCAGACGCACACGGTACACTCCAGGCATGGCAAACGGGCCCTTGGGCGCGAGATCCGTCTGGTAGAACGACCCCGGAATGGTGACGGGATCCGTGTAGTGGAGGCTCCATGCAATGCGGTTCAGCCCGGCGTCCACGGTGAGCGTCTCGCTGGGCTTCTGCACATCGGGCCACTCCGCCGGGCCTTCCACTTCGACCTTCTTGACGCTGGAGAACGACTTCACCACCAGATCGGCGGAATCCAGGATCTCCAGCTTTACTTCGTTCTTCGGCACGGCCTTCAGGTAGTAGGAGAGGATGGCTCCGGCCGGCGGATTATCGCCCACGGGCTGGCGCTTGTTGACCTGGTCCGGAAAACGAACGCGCGTGGTTGTGCGGGGCGCGAACAGGAACGCGTCCGAGGCAGCCGTCTGTTCCGTCCACTGGCGGAGCGGACTCACATCGTCAAGAATCCAGAAGGCGCGGCCGTGGGTGGCTACCAGCAGATCGTCGTTCTTGATCATGAGATCGTGCACCGGGACCACCGGGAGGTTGAGTTGCAGCGTCTGCCAGCGCGCCCCGGCGTCGAAGGAGACCCACACTCCGGTTTCGGTTCCGGCATACAACAGTCCTTTGCGCTTCGGATCTTCGCGAACCACACGCACGTAGGCGCCTTCGGGAATTCCCACGGCGATCGAGGTCCAGTGCTTGCCGAAATCGGTAGTCTTCAGGATGTAGGGTTTGAAGTCATCGAGCCTGTGACGATCGACCGCCACGTACGCCGTCCCGGCGTCATGCGGCGACGCTTCAATCACGCTGATCAGGCTCCATTCCGGCAGGTCCTTGGGCGTGACGTTCTCCCAGTTCCTGGCGCCGTTGCGCGTGATGTGGATCAGGCCATCGTCGCTGCCGGCCCATAGCAGGCCTTTCTCCAAAGGCGATTCCACCAGCGCGAAGATGGTGTCATAGTACTCGACCGCGGTGTTGTCCTTGGTGATGGGGCCGCCCGACGCCTTCTGCTTCTCCTTGTCGTTGCGGGTCAGGTCCGGACTCACCACCTCCCAGGTCTTCCCCTGGTCGGTGGTTTTGAACACCACCTCGCCGGCCGTATAGAGTACCCCGGGATCGTGCGGTGAGAAGAAGATGGGCTCGGTCCACTGGAAACGGTGGGGGAAATCGCCAACGCCGTGGCCCGAGGTATCGATCGGCATGGGTGAGACATCCAGACCCTGCTCACTGCGCTTGTCGAATTTGGTCACGGCCGATTGGCCGGTGGTGAAGACGACATCATTGTTGCGCGGGTCGGGCGCCATGTAGGCGCTCTCGCTGCCCGCGGTCTCATACCAGTTGCGCATGGTGATCACGCCGGCGTCGCTCCAACTGGCGATAGCTACCGGCGTATTGTCCTGCTGGGCGCCATAGAGGTAGTAGGGGAAACGGTTGTCCGCTGTCACGTGGTAGAACTGCGCGGTGGGCTGGTTGTACTGCGTGCTCCATGTCTGCCCGCCGTCGAGGGAGATGGTGGCGCCGCCGTCGTCGCCATTGATCATGCGCCGCGGATCGGCCGGGTCGATCCAGAGACCGTGGTGGTCGCCATGCGGAGCAGGCAGGAGAGTGAACGACTTGCCGGCATCGCCGGAGCGGAACATGCCGGTGTTCAGAACGTACACCAAGTCGGCGTTCTTGGGGTCGGCGAAAATGTGGCTGAAGTACCAGGCGCGCTGCCGGTAGCGCTGATCGTCGTTGATCAGTTCCCATTTATCGCCGCCGTCATCGGAGCGGAAAAGCCCGCCCTTTTCGGCTTCCACCATGGCATACACGCGGTTGGAATCCGCGCCGGAGACGGAGATCGTGATGCGTCCCAGGAGTCCTTCCGGCAGTCCATTGCCTTGCAACCGGGTCCACGTCACGCCGCCATCGGCGGAGCGGTAGAGGCCGCTGCCGGGACCACCGCTTTCGAACACCCAGGGTTGGCGCAGCACCTGATACAGCGATGCGAAGACGATGTTGGGGTTGTTGGGGTCGAACTCGACGTCGATGGCCCCCGTCTTGTCGTCGAGGTACAGTACCTTCGACCAGGTCTTACCGCCATCCGCCGTGCGGAAGACGCCGCGCTCGGTATTCGGTCCGAAGGCATGGCCCATGGCGGCCACCAGCACAGTGTTGGCGTCTTTCGGGTGCACGATGACGCGCCCGATGTGGCGCGTGTCCTTGAGCCCGAGATTCTTCCATGTTTTGCCTGCATCGGTCGATTTGTAGACGCCGTCGCCGTAGGAGATGTTGCCGCGCAGACAGGCCTCGCCGCTGCCCACATAAATCGTGTTGGCGTCCGACGGAGCCACCGCAATCGATCCGATCGACGCTGTGGACTGCTTGTCGAACAACGGCTTCCAGTTCGCGCCGCTGTCCGTGGTCTTCCAGACGCCGCTCGAAGCGCCGCCGAAATAGAATGTGTCCGGCGCGCCAGGAACGCCGGTTACCGCCAGCACGCGTCCTCCACGGTAGGGGCCGATCGACCGGTATTGCAGACCCTTCCACAACTTCTCATCCGTCTGTGCCGCCGTCTGTGCCGTCAACGCCGGAACCAGCGCGAGCGTGAATAGTGCGAACCTTACGTGCATCGTCCCCTCCATCATGGTGTCTTCAGATGATAACGTGACCGGGAGACGTGCGAGCGCCTGGCTTCCGGCGGCAATGACAGGAAAACGGCAGGCCGTGAAGGAATCGCGCCGGCGGCGAATCCGCCTGTTCGCCCAACGTCGCGATTCAGTCGCGCGCGCGGTACACCTCGCCCATGCCACCGGCGCCGAGGGGCGCGACGATTTCATGCGGTCCGAGTTTGTCGCCAGAAGAGAGAGGCATGTTCGGAAGTCATCCTAGTGTACTTCAGGAATCCGCCAGGTACTGCATGGCGCAGACAGCAGTTGACGGGCTTCCAGAATTAGTCGTCCCGCGTGCCGTAGTGCTCACCAGTTCGAGCCCATTTGACCGAAAGTGGGCATCTCGGAGAATGGACCGGCCCGGCCCGCAGCCGCCGGCCCAAGGGAAGGAGAGGCGGTTTTTCTGCCCTCATCGCAACGCAACCGCTTGTTCCTTGCCCGGCGGGGATGCCCGTGGTAGTAATGAGAGAGCACCGGATCGGCGAGATCGCCGCACGCCGGGGCAACTTGGCGGCAGAGAACCCTGTCCGGCAACTTGAATGAACGGCCGCTTTGAGGTGCCTGGTGAAGCTCCGGTGCAGGCAGGAGAGCCCACGATGCGCTCATTTGTTCGCCGGAATTCACTCGCCAGAGTATTTCTCCTAGCGCTCTTCCTCGCTCCGGGCCTCGTCTTGGCTCAGGGCCTTGGCACGATCGTCGGAACGGTCACGGATCCGTCCGGGGGCGTAGTCCCCAACGCCAAAGTCACAATTGTCAACGAGGGTACGTCGGCTGCCCGCGATACTGTAACCGATGCGCAGGGCTATTACGTTTTTCCCTCGCTCCGGCCCTCCACGTACGCGCTGAAGGTCGAGGTCGCGGGGTTCGCTACCTTTTCCCGCGCGGGCATTACTCTGCAAGCGGACGAGAGCGTCACCGTGAACGTGCCGCTGGGGCTTGCGCAAACCGGTCAGGAGGTGACGGTTGAGGCCAATCAGTCGCTTGTCAATACCACCACCTCGACCTTGAGCGAGGTCGTCGATACGCGACGCATTGTCGATCTCCCGCTGGATGGCCGCAACGCGGCCAGCCTGGCGCTGGTCACGGCCGGCACGCTGCTGGCGCCGAACGCCAACGGCGCGGATCAAGGCAACACCAAGACCTTTCCCGGCGCAGTGCTCGTGAACTCCAACGGGGCGAGATCGAATCAGACCAGTTACCGGCTCGACGGCGCCAACAACACGGATATTTACACCAACGTCAACCAGCCGTTCCCGAATCCCGACGCGCTCCAGGAATTCAGCGTGCAGACCAGCAGTTACTCGGCTAAGTACGGCGGGAACGCCGGCGGCGTAGTCAACATCGTGACCAAGAGCGGCACCAACGAGTTGCACGGCTCGGCGTTTGAATTCGTCCGCAACGCCGAATTCAATGCCCGCAACTTCTTTGCGCCCCAGCGCGACCCGCTCAAGCGCAATCAGTTTGGCGGCACCTTCGGCGGTCCGGTGGATATCCCGCGCCTTTACAACGGAAAAAACAAGACATTCTTCTTCCTCAGCTACCAGGGGACGCGGATTCACACGGTGGGAAGCACGTCGTCTGAGTACGTGCCCACCGCCGCCGAGATGAACGGCGATTTCTCGGCCTACCTTACCGCCTCCAACCCCGCGAATGCGCTCGGCAAAGCGACCCAGATCATTGACCCGTTAAGCGGCACTCCGTTCCCGAACAACCAGATCCCGACCAGCCGTTACGATCCGCCCTCTGTCGCTTTCACCAAGTACCTTCCGATTGCGCCTAGCGGCAGCGGCCTGACCTACTATACGCTGCCCACCATCCAGGATTTTGACGAAGCCACAGTGCGCATCGATCAGGCGATCGGCACCAAGGATCATCTGAGCGGCCGCTACTTCTACGACCGCTTCAACAACGTGGGGTTCCTCGATCTCACGAACTACCCCGCGCAGAGCTCCGATGCGATCATCAACGCCCACAATTTCATGCTCAACGAGACGCATCTGTTCTCGTCGGCCCTGCTGAGCGATTTCCACGCCAGCGTCATTCGCGAGGTGTCGTCGCGCGGGCCGGCGGCGGGCAGTATCGATGCCACGCAGCTCGGTTCGAACATCTGGCGAGCGCCGGGCGACCACATCATCGAAGGCCTCAGCGTGAGCAGTTTCTTCAGCGTCGGTCAATCCGACCCGGCTACCTTCACCCGCACCCAGTACGGGCTGAACGAAGACCTTTCCCTGGTGCACGGGAAACACAGCATGTCGTTCGGCGGGAGTTTCCTCCGTTCCTGGGTGCTGATCCGCAACCAGTTCCATCAGCCCGGCAACTTCGGATTCACCGCCGACGTCACCAACCTTTCGATGGCAAGCTACTTCCTCGGCTACCTGCGCACCTTCCTCCAGGGCAATGGCGAGTTCAAGGACAACCGCATCAACACCTTCGGACTCTACTACCAGGACGACTGGCACGCTTCGAGAAAGCTCACACTGAACCTCGGCTTGCGCTACGATCCGTTCTATCCCTGGAAGGAGACCAAGGGACGCGTCGAGATCTTCAGTCCCAGCGCGTATGCCGCCGGCACTACGTCCACCATGTTCACCAATGCGCCTCCGGGCCTGCTCTTCCCCGGCGACCCCGGCGTGCCGCAGTACGGGAACAAGCCGAACTACAAGAATTTCCAGCCGCGCTTCGGTTTCGCCTACGATGTACAGGGCAACGCAAAGACCAGCATCCGCGGCGGATTCGGGATGTTCTACGACTCGCTGCAAAACGGCATTTACAACAACCGGTTTGTGGACACCAGCCCGTTCAGCGTGCAAGTCAACCTCAACCCGGTCAACCCGAATCCACCGGTTTCTTCGTACGTGAAGTTCAGCAACCCTTATCTGGGAATCACCAATCCCTTCCCGGCGCCTTACCCGCCGCCCAAGAACATCGCGTTCCCGCTGCCCGACCTGGCGGCGAGCTACGACCTGGGTCACGGGGGAACCTACCAGACGCCCGTCACCTATCAGTGGAACCTCAGCATCGAGCGCCAATTGCCCGGAAACTGGATGGTCCGCGGGGCTTATGTCGGCTCCCATTCCTCCCACGGGATGGAGAATGTGGAACTCTCCCCGAACGTGTACCCGACGGGCAAGCACCTGTACCCGCAGTACAGCGACATCGCCATGGTGATGAACGACATCAATGCGAATTACCACTCCATGCAATTGACCGCACAGAAGCGCTTCAGCAAGGGGTTCACGATTCTCGCCAACTACACCTGGGCGAAGGCCACTGACGACTGGCCCTATGGCCAGGACATCACTACCGTGGTGGCGGGCGGCAACTCGCCGATCCCGTGGTACATGCCCGGACGCCATCAATACGACCGTGGCCCGGCGGATTTCGACCGCAGGCAGCGTCTGGTTTTATCGTTTCTTTACCAAACGCCCGCTTTCAGGGGCTCTCCCGCCGTGGTTCGATATCTGGCCGCCGGCTGGGGAGTGAACGGCCTCTTCACGGCTCAAACCGGCTCGCCCTTCACCCCGACCTACGGCAAGGACGCGTCGGGAACCGCGCTTTCCACGGACCGCCCGGTGCTGCTCGACCCCAACGTTTATGGTTCGGGAGCTTGCGGAACGGCGGCTCCTTGCGTGGATTGGCTGGTTCCATCCGCGTTCGGAGCGCCCGCGGCGGGAACGTTCGGCAATATCGGAAAGGGCGCCCTGCGCGGCCCCAATTCGATCACTTACAACGGCGGCCTGACCAAGGACTTCCCGTTGCTCAAGGAAAGGATGAGATTCCAATTCCGGGCGGAATTCTTCAACCTGTTCAACCGGGTGAATTTCAACAATCCGGCCAGCTCGCTCACCGGCGCCGGCTTCGGCCGTATCACCGGGGCGGGCGATCCCCGCATCGGCCAACTCGCTCTCAAGTTCCTGTTCTAGAGGAAGATGCCGGATTTACGAACGACCGTCGTTCCCGGGCGGATACCTTAGGATCAGCGACGATTGCAGCCGCATACCAGCCATCGGGGTCAGCTGGGTTGGGACGGTATGCGGTTCCGGGTCGGCCAGTTCGCCGCCCAATCGTTGGGTGATTGATCCCGGCCCACCAGGTATCGCTCCGAACCATCAGGCGACTTGTAGCGGCGTTCCTGGATGCGCTCCACCTGGCTCTCTATCCCGATCGTGGATCCGAGGCGGCAGAAGCAGAGCCCGCCCCGCTTAAGCACACGCCGGAATCCCAGCAGCATGGACTCGAACGGCGCGGCATCGCCGGCCAGATGGAGAACAGAGTTGCTGATGACCACGGACCGCGCAGGCATCGTCGAAAGACACATGTTCGACAGATTCCGCCCACTGGACGTCCATGTGGGCTTTGCTTCCATTGGGCCCTCGGCAGCGCACCTCTCCGTCCATTCTACCAAGGCGGTTTTTCTGCCGCAGTTGCCAGTTGCTCGCCCAGGACACGGCTCAGACCGCCCATGGCACCGCAGTCACAATCGGCAAGTTTCGCGTATCGGGCCGCACGCTACCGTTGCTGCAGAAGTACCAGCTATCATGAAACTGAGCTCAAATGTCGTTTGACAAGTTCTTTTCACCAGACTGCAAATGCCTGTATACACCGCGATTTTGCTGCTAATAACCGCCGTGGTAGAAGTGGTCCTCGTCTTCGTTGCAACCTCCGAGCCGGGGCCGTTTGGTGGACCCGCTCTATTCGCAGCCACCGCTGGTGTAGTTCTGCTTGGCTCCCTGGCTAACGGGATAGTCGGGTGTATTGCGAGGTCCCGTGGTGAGCACTCTGGCGTCCGTCTCGCGGCGGCGGGAATTGGGCTGTGGGTACTCACAGCTTGCGGCATCTTAGTTCCCGTTATGGGCCAATTCACACGGCGACTTTGAGGCCGACGGCTCTCAGGAGTGCGTCCAGATCGTCGGAGATGCGCTGGTATAGGCGATCGAGGGCGCAGCGTCTATCGTCTGGCAACGCGCGGTCGCCGCGGAATGGCGCCAGAAGGCCCGCGGTGAGAGGCGCATAGATTCGTTCGAACAGTTTCAGGAAAGCCACGCAGATCGAGTAGCCCTTGCCGACGAGTTGGTAGCGCCGTGAGTGAGGAATCTTCTCTACCAGACCTTTGGCTCTCAGCTTGGAAAGG
>DATJYJ010000059.1:0-29222 GCA_035578025.1 Verrucomicrobiia bacterium | reverse complement strand
TACCCCAAGGATGCGCGCCAATTCACGCGCATGACCACGGACTCGTTGAACAAGCTCACGCGCGAAAACCTGATGGAGCACTATAAGCAGTTCTACGTGCCGTCCGGCGAACTGGCGGGTATCGTCGGAGACATCACGCCGGCAAATGCCGCGTCCCTGCTCGACAAAGCTCTGAGTTCGTGGAAGGGCGGGCCAATCGCGCGGGTCGTGCTTCCGGTGAGTCCACCTATTGCGGAGAAAGAGGTATATCTGGTTTCGCGGCCTGGTTCCGTACAGACGGACATCGTGCTGGCCAATCGCGCCATCGACCGCACCAACCCGGATTACATTGCATGCCTGGTCATGAACCAGGTGCTGGGTTCCGGGCCTGCCGCCCGGTTGTTTCGCATCATCCGCGAGGAGAAGGGCTACACCTACGGAGTCAGCTCCAGCTTCACCGCGACTCAAACCCTGGCGCATTTCAGCTCGTCGATGAGCGTGCGCACCGAAGTCACCGAGCCCGCGCTGCGCGACCTGCTGGCCGAATTCAAGGAGATCCGCGACACGCCCGTGCCCAGGCTGGAACTCGATGGCGCCAAGCGGACGCTGGTGGCGAGCTTCGCGCTCAGCCTGGAGAATCCCGCGCAGGTCCTCGCGCGCTGGATGCAGCAGCGCGAGTTCGGCCTGCCCGAGGACTACTGGGACACCTATACGGACAAAATTATGGCGATCACGGCCGACGATGTGGCGCGCGTGGCGAAGAAGTACGTGCCGTACGACAACGTGCAGATCGTCGCCGTGGGAGACGGCGCCAGGATCCGCGAGTTGCTGGCGAAATTCGGCCCGGTCGAGGAGAAGACCATCGATTGAAGATCGCCTGCATCGGCGGGGCGCACATCGATCGGCACGGCGTGTTGAAGGGGCCGCCAGTGGCCGCCACCTCCAACCCCGGCAACGTGAGCACCACTTTCGGCGGCGTGGCGCGGAATGTCGCGGAGAATCTCGCGCGGCTGGGATGCCGGGTCTCGATGATCTCGCGCGTGGGCGATGACGACGCCGGCCGCGCCGTAGTGGCGCATCTCGCGTCGCTTGGGGTCGATACCTCGATGATCGCGGCGGCGCTGCGGCCGACGGCCTCCTACACCGCAATCCTGGATCCCGAAGGCGAGCTGGTGATCGGCCTCGCCGACATGGATCTCTACGACGAGATCGCTCCGCCGCTTCTGGATGCGGCCCGCTTGCGCGCGCACGATCTCTGTTTCGCCGACACCAACTTGCCGGCCGGCACCCTGTCGTGGCTGGCGGAGCAGGCAGCGATGGCAGTCGATGCCGTCTCTATTCCCAAGTCGCGCAAGCTGAGGGGGCTGCTGCCCAAAATCCGGATTCTTTTCGCCACGCAGGCGCAGGCCGCGGAGATCGCCCAATGCGAGCCGTTCGCGAATGCCCTGGAGGCTGCCCGCGCGCTGCACGGCCTGGGCGCAAGCTCCGGAGTGGTCACCGCCGGGGCCGCGGGAATCGCGGTGTGGACGGGCAGCGATGCATGCGCCATGGAGATCCTGCCCGCCTGCCCCAAGGACGTCACCGGCGCGGGCGACGCGTTGATCGCCGGCACTCTTTTCGGGGTGGCCTCGGGGCTCGAGCTCGCCGATGCTGCGCGGCTCGGCCTAGCCGCCGCCGCCATCACGGTGGAATCGCGCGCCAGCGTGGCGGAGAATCTGAGCGTGGAGCTGCTGCATGCAAGACTGGCTGCAAATCGCGTCTGAAGTGCGCGACGCCCGCGCCGTGGTGGCGCTGGAGAGCACCATCATCGCCCACGGCATGCCCTGGCCGGACAACCTCGCCACAGCGCGCCTGCTGGAGCAGCAGGTGCGCGAGGGCGGCGCGGTTCCGGCCACCATCGCAGTGCTGGATGGCGCCGTGCGCGTGGGTCTGAGCGGCGCGCAGCTCGAAGCGCTGGCTCAATCCCGGGACGTGCTCAAGCTCAGCCGCGCCGACCTACCCTACGCCGTGGCATCGCGAAGAACCGGCGCGACCACCGTGGCGGCCACCATGATCTGTGCTCACCTGGCCGGAATTCGCGTGTTCGCCACCGGCGGCATCGGCGGTGTACACCGCGGCGCGGAATCGAGCTTCGACATCTCCGCCGACCTGGAAGAGCTCGCGCGCACCCCCGTCGCGGTGATCTCGGCCGGCGCCAAGGCGCTGCTCGACCTGCCCAAGACGCTCGAGTACCTGGAGACCCGCGGCGTCCCCGTCATCGGCTACCGGACCGATGAGTTCCCGGCGTTCTGGAGCCGGCAGAGCGGGCTCGGGGCCCCGCTGCGCATGGAGAGCGCCGACGAGATTGCTCGTTTTCTGGCCACGAAGTGGGCCATGGGCCTCGGCGGCGGCGCGGTGATCTGCAATCCCGTGCCGGAAGCGGACGAGATCCCGGCGGCCGAGATGCGCGGATTCATCGACACCGCCGTGGCCGAGGCGGTGTCGCGCGGCATCGCCGGCAAGCCGGTGACACCGTTCATCCTGGGCCGCATTGTGGAGCTCACCGGCGGGCGCAGCCTCCGCACCAACATCGCGCTGGCCGCGTCGAACGCGCGCCTGGCCGCTGAGATCGTCACGCGGCTGTAACTCAGTAGCCGAACAGCAACGCCTACTTTGAGTGCTTCAGCTTCTCGCGCTGCTCTTTGAGCACCGCCTTGCGGCTGAGCTTGATTTTGTTGCCTTCGAGCGCCAGCACCTTCACCAGAATCTGGTCGCCCTCCTTGAGCTCGTCGCGCACGTCCTTGATGCGGTTCTCGGCGATCTCGCTGATGTGCAGCAGGCCGTCCGTGCCGGGGAAGATCTCGACGAACGCGCCGAAATCCACCAGCCGGACTACCTTACCAAGGTAGGTCTTGCCCACTTCGGCGCTGGCGGTGAGGTCGCTGATGATCTGGATGGCTTTGTTGGCGCTGGCTTCGTCGGCCGAGGCCACGTGCACTGTGCCATCGTCCTCGACATCGATCTTGACGCCGGTCTGCTCGATGATGCCGCGGATGACCTTGCCTCCCGGTCCGATGACGTCGCGAATCTTATCGGTCGGAATGTGCAGAGTGTAGATGCGCGGCGCGTACTGGCTGATGGCCTTGTTGGCTTGCGGCATGGCCTCGTACATCTTGTCGAGGATGAAGAGGCGGCCGCGACGCGCCTGCTCCAGCGCTTCCTTCATGATGGCGATGGTAATATTGGGAACCTTGATGTCCATCTGAAGGCCGGTGATGCCGTCGCGCGTGCCGGCGACCTTGAAGTCCATGTCGCCATAGTGATCTTCGGCGCCCGCGATATCGGTGAGGATGGCGTACTTGCCATCTTCCATCACCAGGCCCATGGCGATGCCGCCGACATGAGCCGCCATCGGGCAGCCGGCATCCATGAGGGCCAGCGATGCGCCGCAGACCGTGGCCTGGGAGCTCGATCCGTTGGATTCGAGAATGTCGCTCACCACGCGCATGGTGTACGGGAACTTGTCTTCGCCCGGGATCAGCGCGGTCAGCGAGCGCTCGGCGAGCGCCCCGTGGCCGATCTCGCGCCGGCCCGGACCGCGCATGAAGCCCACCTCGCCCACGCTGAACGGCGGGAAATTGTAGTGCAGCATGAAGCGCTTGGTGGCCTCGCCGGGCTCCAGCAGCTCGATGCGCTGCTCGTCTTCCTTGGTGCCGAGCGTGACCGTGACCAGCGCCTGGGTCTCGCCGCGCGTGAACAGGGCGCTGCCGTGAGTGCGCGGCAGCACGCCGGTCTCGATCGTGATCGGGCGGATCTCGTCGAACGCGCGGCCGTCCGGACGGCGATGGTTGCTCAGCATCTCGTCGCGGAAAATACGCTCCTTGAGCGAGTCATAGCACTTCCCGGCCTCGTCCTGCTGCTCTTCGGGTTGGGCCTTGACGGCGCGCTCCTTGATCTGCGCCACCAGCGAGTAGCTGGTGAGCTTGTCGTACTTCTGGGTGTTGAGCGCGTCGGTGAGGTCGGTGCGGACCTCTTTCTCGATTGCCGCGTAGATCTCCTGGTTGAGCGCCGGCGGCACGAACTCACGCTTCTTCTTCCCGGCGACCTTCATCAGCTCGCGGATACCGGCGGCGATCTTCTTGCAGCATTCGTGCCCGAACTCGATCGCGCCCAGCACCTCGGCTTCGGAGACCTGCTGCGCGCCGGCCTCCACCATCACGATGCCCTCTTCGGTGCCCGCGACCACGATGTTCAGCTTCGACTCGCGGCCCCCGGTATAAGTCGGGTTGGCGATGTACTGCCCGTCCTTCATGCCGACGCGAACGCCGCCCAGAACGTAGGGGAACGGAATGTCGCTGATGGCCAGTGCGGCCGCGGCGCCGGCGATGGCCAGCGCGTTGGGGTCGTTTTCGGGATCGGCCGAAAGGACCATGGCGATAATCTGGGTCTCGTTCAGAAACCCTTCGGGAAACAGCGGCCGGACCGGACGATCGATCAGGCGGCTGGTGAGAACTTCTTTTTCCGAGGGACGTCCCTCGCGCTTGATGAAGCCGCCCGGGATTTTCCCGGCGGCATAAGTGTATTCACGGTAATCGACCGTGAGCGGGAAAAAGCCCGCGCTGGGCTTGGGCTGGTCGGCCATGCAGGCGCTAACCAGAACGACGGCGTCGCCGGAACGAACGACGACCGCGCCGTTCGCCTGCTTGGCCACTTTCCCGGTTTCCAGGGTAAGCTTGCAGCTTCCCAGGTCTACTTCAACAGTGTGTTGCATTTGGTCTTTCTAAACCTCCAACGCCCGGCGGGAACAACGGTTCCCCTCGAGCCTCAAGATCGGCGTCCGTTCAGGAACGCCGTCGAGATCGGAGTTGACAGGGGGTGACGGCCGAAACGCCATAGGCAACGCGCCTAAAGCCAATCGAGCCGGTCGGGTGTGAATCGGAAGGTCCCGCCATACGTCTGGAACGGGCCATCTCCGGAATGGATTAACGGCGAATACCCAGCTTTTGCAGAACCGCCTTGTAGCGCTCTGGGTCCGAATCGCGCAGGTACGTCAGAAGCCGGCGACGCTTGGCAACCAGGGTCAGCAGGCCCTTGCGGGAGCCGTGGTCCTTCTTGTGCGTCTTGAAATGCTCCGTAAGCATCGTTATGCGCGAGCTCAACAGGGCAATCTGTACTTCTGGCGACCCGGTATCGGTTTTGTGGAGCTGATTCGTGGAGAGAATCTGCCGCTTGGTCTCAATCGCCAGTGCCATTCTAGAGGTAATGCTCCTTGTCTTCTCTTATTCTCGTTTTGGTACGTCAAATAGAATACCACAGGCAGGAAAAGCCGTGGGGAAGGGACGAACAACGAGAGAAACCTTAGTATAGCAGAATCGCTAGTACACCTGAAAGCAGAAGACCTGGTTCGATCCCTCGGGACTGAGCGAGTATTCGCCGGGCTCCAGGCTATCCACCACCTCCAGCTTGTAAAGTCCGCTGCTATCGAGCCGCGCCACCTCCACCCGGATCGGCTGCATCGGCTTCTTCGGAGAGGTGGTGATTTCGCGCCGGCCGTTGCGCACCTCCAGCCGGTACAGCCCCAGCGTCTGGGCATTCAGCTTCTGTGTTTGCAGCAGAAAAATCGGAGAGGCCAGCGGCGTACGCGCCGGGGACGCCGCGCCCGCGATGACGTAGGTCATCTCGTCCTTCTTGCCTTTTTCTTCCTTGGCCTCTGAGGCCTCGGTAGGAACGAGGTTGTTGGCGTGCTTCAGGTAAGGCAGGTCGGGCTTGGCCGGACGCGGCCCGTCGTACTTCTGGGCGGTGACGAGGGCCGCCGCGCCGAAGGTCAGGGCGAGGAGGCGGAGTTTCATATCGGCTGGGTTTATCTTAGTACGGAAGACGCCCCCGTTGCGTCTTCGCGCCAGACCCTTCATAATAAGCCCCATCGCCATCTTTGCCACGGAGACCCGATGTCTCGCATCATCCGCTGTTCCCTAATCCAAGCCACCAACGCCGCTTCCCCGGATTCCTCCCTAGAAGCCACCAAGAAGGCCATGCTGGATAAACACGTGGCCTACATCGAGCAGGCGGCCCAAGCCGGCGCCCAGATCGTCTGCCTCCAGGAGATCTTCTACGGCCCCTACTTCTGCGCCGAGCAGACCACCCGCTGGTACGATTTCACCGAACCCATCCCCGACGGTCCTACCGTGAAACTCATGCAGGACCTCGCCCGTCAACATCACATCTCCCTCATCGTTCCCATCTACGAGGTCGAGCAGGAAGGCATCTACTACAACACCGCCGCCGTCATCCACAACGACGGCGCCTTCCTCGGCAAGTACCGCAAGACCCACATCCCGCACGTCGCGCCCGGCTTCTGGGAGAAGTTCTATTTCCGCCCCGGCAACCTCGGCTACCCCGTCTTCGACCTCGGCTTCGCCAGGATCGGCGTCTACATCTGCTACGACCGCCACTTCCCCGAAGGCGCCCGCGCGCTCGGTCTCAACGGCGCAGAGATCGTCTTCAATCCCTCCGCCACCGTCGCCGGACTCAGCGAGTACCTCTGGAAACTCGAGCAGCCCGCGCATGCCGTCGCCAACGGCTACTTCGTCGGCGCCATCAACCGCGTGGGCGTCGAAGCGCCCTGGAACATCGGCGAATTCTACGGGCAGAGCTATTTCTGCGATCCCCGCGGCCGCATCTTCGCCCAGGCCTCGCGCGACAAGGACGAAGTCCTCACCGCCGACCTCGACCTCGACATGATCTCCGAGGTCCGTAAAACCTGGCAATTCTTCCGCGACCGCCGCCCCGACATGTACCAATCTCTAGTAAAGGCCTAGTCATGACTAAGAACGAAATCATTCTCGCCAATAAGGAATTTCTCTTCCCCGCCGTCTTCCATTTTTATAAGGAGCCGCTCGTCATAGCGCGCGCCAAAGACCAATACGTCTGGGACGCCGACGGCAACCAGTACCTCGATTTCCTCGGCGGCATCGTCACCATCAGCGTCGGCCACTGCAACGACCAGGTGAATGCCAAGGTACACAAACAGCTCGATACCCTGCAGCATGTCTCTACCGTCTTCGCCAACGAGCCGCAGGCCGCGCTCGCCAGGAAGATCGCGTCGGTCACACCCGGCGGCCAGCTCACCAAGAGCTTCTTTACCAACTCCGGCACCGAGGCCAACGAGACCGCCATCCTCACCGCGCGCTGCTACACCGGCAGCACCGAGATCGTCGCGCTCCGCCATTCCTATCACGGCCGTTCCGCGATGGCCATGACCCTGACCGCCGTCGGCTCGTGGCGTCTCGGCCCGTCGCAGGCCGGCGTCATCCACGCGCACAATGCCTACTGCTACCGCTGCCCCTTCGGCCTCACCTATCCCAACTGCGAAGTGCGCTGCGCTTCCGACATGGAAGAGTTGATCCGCACCACCACCGGCGGCCGTATCGCCGGGTTCATCGCCGAACCCATTCAGGGCGTCGGCGGCTACATCACCCCGCCCAAGGAATACTTCCAGATCGTCGAGAAGATCGTCCGCAACCACGGCGGCATCTTCATCAGCGACGAAGTGCAGACCGGCTGGGGCCGCACCGGCGGCAAGTGGTTCGGCATAGAGCAGTGGGGCGTCGTCCCCGACATCATCACCGGCGCCAAGGGCCTCGCCAACGGCAGCCCGATCGGCCTCACCGTCGCCAAGCCCGAAGTCGCCGACGGCCTCAAGGGCGTCACGCTTTCCACCTTTGGCGGCAACCCGGTCACCGCCACCGCCGCCAAGGCCGTCATCGACTTCATCGAAGAGCAGCGCCTGATGGACAACTGCACCACCACCGGAGCCTACCTGCGCGGCCGCCTGGAAGAGCTCAAGGACAAACACGAGATCGTCGGCGACGTCCGCGGCATGGGCCTGATGCAGGCCATCGAGCTGGTCGAGGACCGCAAGACCAAGGCGCCCGCCACCGCGCAATCCGCCCTGCTGATGGAAGCCGCGCGCGAAAACCGCATCCTCATGGGCAAGGGCGGCCTCTACGGCAACGTGCTCCGCGTCACTCCGCCCATGAACATCGGCCGCTCCGACGTGGACCAGTTCATCGACGCGCTCGATAAGAGCCTCGCCGCGTGTGCCGTCGCGGCCGCCGGGAGCAGCCGGTGACTCCGCACACGCTCGAGCGATTCCCCGATCTTCACCCTCCGCTCGACAGACAGTCTGCCCTCGCCGAAGCCAATCGCTGCCTCTACTGCTTCGACGCCCCGTGCACGGCCGCCTGCCCCACCCACATCGACGTGCCGCGCTTCATCAAGAAAATCGCCAGCGGCAACCTCCGCGGCTCGGCGCAGACCATTCTCGATGCCAACATCCTCGGCCTGAGCTGTTCCCGCGTCTGCCCCGTGGACGTCCTCTGCGAAGGCAGTTGCGTGATGCACCGCTACAACAAAAAGCCCATCGAGATCGCCCTCCTCCAACGCTACGCGATGGAGCACCACCACTCCCGGCCGCCCCGGCCCCTGACCCCCGATCCCCGACCCCTTCGTGTCGCTTGCATCGGTGGCGGCCCCGCCTCCCTCTCCTGTGCCGCCGAGCTCGCCCGCCACGGCACCAAAGCCGTGGTCTTCGACAACCGTCCCCACCCCGGCGGTCTCAACACCTACGGCGTCGCCGAATACAAGCTCCGCCCGGCCGACGCCCTCCGTGAAGTCGAGCTGATCCGCGCCATGGGCGTCGAGTTCCGCCAGGCCGAAGTCGGTACCGCCGTTTCCCTCAAAGACCTCGAATCCCAATTCGATTTCATCTTCATCGGCGTCGGCCTCGGCGCCATGGAGCGTCTCGGAATTCCGGGCGAGCATCTTCCCGGCGTCATCGACGCGCTCCGCTTCATCGAGCGCTACAAGACCCAGCCCGATTTCCAAATCGGCCGCACGGTCATCGTCATCGGCGGCGGCAACACCGCCATCGACTCCGCCAACGCCGCTGTGCGGCTGGGCGCCGCCGATGTCCACCTCTTCTACCGCCGCACCGAAAAGCAGATGCCCGCCTTCCCCTTCGAATACGACCACTCCAAGGTCGAGGGCGTCCGCTTCCACTGGCTGGCGCAGCCCGTCGCCATCCTCGCAGAGGATGGCCGCGCCTCCGCTGTGAGATTCGTCGAAACGCGCCTCGGCAACGGCGCCCCGGAGCGCATCCCCGGAACGGAATACGACGTTGCCTGCGACATGGTCATTCCCGCCCTCGGCCAGACGCGTGCCGCTGACCTGTTCCCGGTCGAGAGCAAGAAAGGCATCATCCTGGTGGACCGCCCCACTGGCCGCACCAGCAACCCCCGATACTACGCCGGCGGCGACTGCGTGAACGGCGGCCGCGAAGTCGTCGACGCCGTAGCCGACGGCAAGCGCGCCGCACAAGCCATCCTCTCTTCTTCTCCGCGTCTCCGCGACTCCGCGTCGGAAGCAGGCCCGACCCATGGCTAATCTCACCACCAACTTCGCCGGTATCCGCTGCCCCAATCCCTTCTGGCTGGCCTCCGGTCCGCCGACCAATTGCGGCGACCAGGTGATGCGGGCCTTCGACGCCGGCTGGGGCGGCGCCGTCTGGAAGACCATCGGTGAGCCCATCGTCAACGTCAGCTCGCGCTACTCCTCCGTCGATTGGAGCGGCCAGCGCATGATGGGCCTGAACAACATCGAGCTCATCACCGACCGGCCCATCGAAACCAACCTGCGCGAGATCGCCGAAGTCAAGAAGCGCTACCCGAAGCATGCGGTCATCGCAAGTCTGATGGTCGAATCCAAACGCGAGGCCTGGCACGACATCGTCAAGCGCAGCGAAGACGCCGGCGCCGACGGGCTCGAGCTCAACTTCGGCTGTCCCCACGGCATGAGCGAGCGCGGCATGGGCTCCGCCGTGGGCCAGGTGCCCGAGTACGCCTGCATGATCACCGAGTGGGTCAAAGAAGCCGCGCGCACCCCCGTGCTGGTCAAGCTCACGCCCAACATCACCGACATCCGCATGGCCGCCCGGGCGGCCAAACAGGGCGGCGCCGACGCTCTCTCCGCCATCAACACCATCAACTCCATCACCGGCATCGACCTCGATACCTTCACCCCGCGTCCCTACGTCGCAGGCCGCTCCGCGCACGGCGGATACTGCGGCCCCGCGGTGAAACCGATCGCACTGCACCTGGTGCAGCAGATCGCGAGCGACCCGGAGGTGCAGATTCCCATCTCCGGCATCGGCGGCGTTTCCGGATGGCGCGAGGCCGCCGAATTCATCCTGCTCGGCTGCGGCACCGTCCAGGTCTGCACCGCCGCCATGCACTACGGCTTCCGCATCGTCGAAGACATGATCGACGGCCTCAGCAACTGGATGGACGAGAAAGGCTTCCGGACCATCGAGGACTTCCGCGGGCTCTCGCTGCCCAAAGTCACCGACTGGAAGCACCTCGATCTCAATTACAAGATCGTCGCGCGCATCGATCGCGACACGTGCATCGGCTGCCAGCTCTGCTACGTCGCCTGCTGGGACGGCGCGCACCAGTGCATCCATCTCGACAACCACAAAGGTCCCGCGGAGATCACAGTGACTCCGATTCCCAAGCTCGACGCTCCGCGGCCACAACCGTCGCGCATTCCCCGCGTTGACGAGGAGGAGTGCGTAGGCTGCAATCTCTGCTGGCTGGTTTGCCCGGTAGAGAACTGCATCACCATGGAGCAGGTAAAAACGGGGCGCCCCGCCCAAACCTGGGCCGAAAGGACCGGCGTATGATCTGGCGTTACTCAGCGTCTCCGCGCCTCCGCGTCGAAAGAGCGTTCGAACCATGACCACCCTCATCCAAAACGGCACCGTCGTCACCGCTGCCTCTACCGCCCGAGCCGACGTGCTCATCGAAGGCGAGCGCATCAAGGAAGTCCGCCCCGGCATCCCCGCCGATGGCGCCAGGGTCATCGACGCCGCCGGCCTCTACGTCATTCCCGGCGGCATCGACTGCCACACCCACCTCGACATGCCCTTCGGCGGCACCACCAGCGCCGACGATTTCGAAACCGGCACCCGCGCGGCCGCGTTCGGCGGCACCACCAGCCTGGTCGATTTCGCCATCCAGGCGCGCGGCACGCGCATGCGCGACGCCCTCGACACCTGGTGGAAGAAGGCCGAGAACCGCGCCGCCATCGACTACGGCCTGCACATGATCGTCACCGACCTCGGAGTCGCGGGCCTCGAGGACATGGACGACATGGTCCGCGAAGGCGTGGCCAGCTTCAAGCTGTTCATGGCCTATCCCAACGTGCTCATGGTCGATGACGCGACCATCTTCAAGGCGCTCTCGCAGACCGCCAAAAACGGCGCGCTGATCTGCATGCACGCCGAAAACGGCAGCGTGATCGACGTGATCGTCGCCCGCGCGCTCGCCGAGGGCAAGACCGCGCCCGTCTACCACGCGCTCACCCGCCCGCCGCGCGCCGAGGCCGAAGCCGTGCACCGCGCCATCGCCATGGCCGAGATCGCCGGAGCGCCGGTCTACATCGTGCACCTTTCCAGCGAGGACGCGCTCAACGAAGTCCGCGAAGCCCGCGACCGCGGCGTCCCCGCGTTCGCCGAAACCTGCCCGCAGTACCTGCTGCTCTCCATCGAAGAGTTGGAGCGCCCCAATTTCGAAGGCGCCAAGTATGTCTTCACGCCGCCGCTGCGTCCCAAGCATCACCAGCCGAAACTCTGGGACGGCCTCAAGCAGGACAATCTGCAAGTGGTCTCCACCGACCATTGCCCCTTCTGCTTCAAGGACCAGAAGGTGCTCGGCAAGGACGATTTCACCAAGATCCCCAACGGCGGGCCCGGCATCGAGAACCGGCTGCAACTGATTTATCACCACGGCGTCAACCAGGGGCAAATTTCGCTGAACCGCTTCGTCGAAATCACCTCCACCGCGCCCGCGCGCATCTTCGGCATGTACCCGAGGAAGGGCGAGATCGCGCCCGGCAGCGACGCCGATATCGTGCTCTGGGATCCCAACGCGGTCTACACCATCAGCGCCGCCACGCACCACATGCGCGTCGATTACTCGATGTTCGAGGGCTACCAGGTCACCGGCAACGCGCGCATCGTGATGTCGCGCGGCGAAGTGATCGTCGATAGCGGCCAGTGGCTCGGCAAAGCCGGCCGCGGCCAATACCTGAAACGCACCGCGCGTGGAGGCGCATGGAAGTAAGAGACTCATCGCTGTACAACGATGACCTGGCGCCCATCCCGCCGGCCAAACGCTCCTGGGGAACCTACAATTACGCCTCGCTCTGGGTCGCGATGTCCGTCTGCATCCCGACCTACATGCTGGCTTCGGGGCTGATCGCCGGCGGCATGAGCTGGTGGCAGGCAATTGCGACCATCCTGCTGGGCAACCTGATCGTGCTCATTCCCATGCTGCTCAACGCTCACGCGGGCACCAAGTACGGCATCCCGTTTCCGGTGTTCGTGCGCGCCAGTTTCGGTGTGCGCGGCGCCAACATTCCGGCCGTGCTGCGGGCGCTGGTGGCGTGCGGCTGGTTCGGCATCCAGACCTGGATCGGCGGCCAGGCCATCTACACGATGCTGAAGATCCTCTTCCCGGCTCTTGCCGCAAACCCGGCGGCCTCCTGGATCTGTTTTCTTATTTTCTGGGCGCTCAACATGGTTGTCATCTGGCGCGGCATCGAGACCATCAAGTTCCTGGAAGGCATCGGCGCCCCGTTCATGCTCGGCATCGGACTGCTCATGCTCTGGTGGATCACCGGCAAGGCGGGTGGCCTGGGCCCGGTTCTCAGCGCGCCTAGCAGGTTCAGGTCTTCCGCCGAGTTCATCCGCTTCTTTATCCCTTCGCTCACCGGGATGGTGGGCTTCTGGGCCACAGTCGCGCTGAACATCCCGGACTTCACGCGCTACGCCAAATCGCAAAAGGCCCAGGCCTGGGGCCAGGCGATGGGATTGCCCGCGGCCATGACGTTGTACTCGTTCATCGGTGTGGCGGTCACCTCCGCCTCGGCGGTGCTCTTCGGCGAGCCGATCTGGGACCCGGTCGCGCTCTTGGCGCGTTTCAACCAGCCGGTGGTCGCCTTCATCGCGCTGATCGCGCTGCTGGTGGCGACCCTGAATACCAACGTCGCGGCCAACGTGGTCTCACCCTCGAACGATTTCTCCAACCTCAGCCCGCGCCTGATTTCGTTCCGCACCGGCGGCCTGATCACAGGCGTCATCGGCATCCTCATGATGCCCTGGAAGCTGCTCAGCGATTTCAGCGCCTACATTTTCGGCTGGCTGGTGGGCTATTCCGCCTTGCTCGGGCCGATCGCCGGGGTGATGATCGCAGATTACTTCCTGGTACGCCGCTCGCGGCTCAACCTGGCCGATTTGTACCGCCGCAACGGCATCTACGAATACGAGAACGGCATCAACAAGCGCGCCGTGGCCGCACTTGTAATCGGCGCCGCCGTGGCCCTGCTGGGCTTGGTCGTGCCCCCGCTGCGCCTCTTGTACGATTACGCCTGGTTTGTGGGGTTCGGGGTGGCCGGGGGCGTGTATGTGACCCTGATGCTACGCGCCGAGGCTCCGGCCCCCGATACTGAACTGGAAGGCGAAGCCTGACCGTCAACGGGTTCGGACGGCGACGGTCGGATTCACGCCTGTCTGCCGTAAACCGGGATGGCGGCTCCGGTGATCTGTGAAGCTGCGTCCGATGCGAGGTGGACGAGCAGCGCGGCCACTTGCGAAGGTTGCACCCAATGGGAGGTGTCGGCCTTCGGATCGCCCGCGCGATTGCCGGGAGTGTCCATGGTGCCGGGCAGGACGGTGTTGGCCGAAATGCCGAGGTCGCGGTTCTCCAGCGCGATGGTGTGGATCAGGGAGACCAGGGCAGCTTTTGACGCGCTGTAGGCGCCGACCATGGCGGCGGGCTCTACGCCTTGCCGGCTGGCGACGGCCAGGATGCGGCCGCTCGCCTGCCTGCGCATCTGCGGAAGGACGGCGCGGCAGATGAAGAAGGCGGCGCGGTAGTTGAGGTCGAGCATCTGGTCGAGAGTGGCTTCGTCGGTTTCTTCGACGCGGTTTCCACCGGCGAACCCGCCCATGACGTGGATCAGAATGTCGATGCGGCCGAAGTGCGCGATGACGTCGGCGGCCAGTTTCTGCGCGGCTGCACCGCTCGAGAGATCCGAGGTCAGGGCGGTAAACCGCGGGTGTGGGAAGTCGCCGGGCTTGATCGATCGGGATACGCCGACGACTTGGGCGCCGGCGGCCAGGAAGGCTTCGGTGACGGGTGTGCCGAGGCCGCCCTTGGCGCCGGTGATGAGGGTGATCCTACCTTCGAGTTCCATTGCTAAACCTGATGCGATTGGCGAGTGCCGCGGCGCGCTCGAATTCCTCCTGGAGCTGGCGCGTGCGCAGGTTCTCGCGGAGGTGCTCCAGCTTCTGAATGTAAACCGAGAGCGCGCGATCGATGTGCTCAGAGTTGGTGGCCAGAATGTCGCGCCAGATTTCGTAGGAGCCGAGCGCGAGGCGCGTCATGTCTTCCAGTCCGGGACCGGCGGCCTGCTCGCGGGGAGACGCGCCGAGTTTGTCGCCGACCGTCGCTGCGAGCGCTGTGGAGGCGAGCTGAGCGAGATGGCTGGTGAGCGAGACTACCCGGTCGTGCTCGTCGGCATCCAGGATCAGGATGCGCGCGCCGATCTTCGCGAGCCAGTCGCGGAATTCTTCGGCTGCGGGCGTGTGGAGCTCGGAATCCTCATCGGGCGTGAGCACCCAGGTGCGGTTGCGGAACAGGCCGGCATCGGCCGCCGCCGCACCGCGGACTTCCTTGCCGGCCATGGGGTGGCCGCCGAGGAATTGCGCGCGGGTAATGCACTGGCGCGCAAGGTCGACAATTTCGCACTTCGTGCTGCCGGCGTCGGTAACCAGCGCGCCCGGCCGAAGCAGGGGGTCCAGGTGGTGGATGGTGTCCAGGATGCGGCCGATGGTCTGCGAGAGGAAGACAATGTCAGCCTGCGGGACGGCTTCGGCCAGCGGCGCGGCGCGGTCGATGGCTCCCGCCGCGACGGCATCGGCCGCGGCGCGCGGTGAGCTGACACCGGTGATGGCGCCGGTGAATCCGGCCTTCCTGAGCGCCAGGCCGAACGAAGATCCGATCAGGCCGGTGCCGATGATGACGACGTGATTCATCTTCAGAGGGTCCTGCCGACCGCGGCGGCGATCATGCGGAGCTGGCCCATGAGCTCACTGAACTGGTCGGGGCGCAGGCTTTGCGCGCCGTCGACGGACGCGTGGTCCGGATCGGGGTGCACTTCGATGACCAGGCCGTCGGCTCCCGCGGCCACCGCGGCGCGGGCCATGGCCGGAACTTTATCGCGGCGTCCCGTGGCCAGGGAGGGATCGGCCACTACGGGCAGGTGCGACAGTTTTTTAACGATGGGGATGGCGGAGATGTCCATGGTGGCGGCGGTATAGGTTTCGAACGTGCGGATGCCGCGCTCGCAGAGGATGACGTTGTAGTTGCCGCCTTGCAGGACGAGTTCGGCGGCCAGCAGCAGCTCTTCGATGGTCGCGGCAAGACCGCGCTCCAGCAGCACGGGCCTGGGCCGTTTGCCGAGCTCCCGCAGCAGGGCGAAGTTCTGCATGTTGCGTGCGGCCACCTGCAGGATATCGGCGTGTTCGGAGACCTGCGCGACGCTGGCGACTTCGGCGGCTTCGGCGAGGACGAGAAGGCCGTGGCGGTCGGCCGCGGCGCGAGCCTGGGGAAGAGATTCCGCGGAGCCGCCGATCCGCAGAACGCGCGCACCTGCCTCGGCGACGAGTGCGGCACACCTGTCGATCTGGTCGGGAGCGGCGGGGCCGGCCATCACGACTATCTTCTCGGCGCCGATGGACAGGCTGATAGCCTGTCCCACATTCACAACGGTGCCTGCGGGGCGGAAACTGCGGCTGGCGAGTTTGTAGGGCGAGACGATGCGGTGGGCTTCCTTGACGCCGTCCATGACTTCGAACATGGCGAGGTCGAAATCGGTCTTGCCGCCCACGCCGCCGAGCACGGTGTGCATCACGCCGGTGGAGCGGTGGACGTCGAAGCCGAGGTCCACCAGCCGGTCGATCACGTTCTGGACCTGCTCTTCGGTGGCGCCTTGCTGCATGACGACTAACATTTATTTGTCTCCGTCGGAAAGCATGCGCTGTTTCTGGATGGAGCGCATTTCGTCGATGATGCGCTCGAAGATGCGCTTGACCGCGTCCGGGGTCAGAGGGCCGTGGTTGGTGGAGGTGACATTGGCGAAGACCTCGGCTTCGCGCTTGGGCTCGTAGATGGGCAGGGCGGCCGAGCGCTTGACGCGGCCGATCTCTTCCACGGTGCGCGTCCGTTCGTTGAGCAGCGTAACCAAACGCCGGTCGACGTCGTCGATGAGCACTCGGAGTTCGTCAAGTTGCGCGCGAGCTTCGTCGGGGGTCATGCGGTTTCTCCAAGAGACGTCTTCAGCGAGCGCGCGTAGGTCTCCAAGTCGGATTCCAGGGTGGGGGGGTTGCTTTCGATGATGCGGACGATCGCGCTGCCTACGACTACTGCGTCGACTTGCGGAGCCAGCGCGGCCACGTGCTCGGGTTTGCTGATGCCGAAACCGACAGCAATGGGGAGCTCCGTGATGGCGCGGACAGCCCGGATTAGCGGTGCGACGGCGTTGGAAAGGCTGTCCCGCTCGCCGGTGACTCCGGTGCGGGAAACGAGGTAGACGAAACCGGTGGAATACTGCGCCACCAGTTTGAGGCGGCGCGGAGTGCTGGTAGGGGCGGCGAGGAATACGGTGTCGAGACCGTGGGCGTGCATGGCTGCCACGTAGGATTCGGCCTCTTCGACACTCGCGTCAGTGAGGAGACAGCCGTCGATGCCCGCGGCAGCGGCGTCCCGTCCCAGGCGGTCGAGGCCGTAGCGCAGGACGGGGTTCAAATAAGTGAAGAGGAGGAGCGGAACTTCGGACTTTGCGCGGATCTGGCGCGCGATTTGGAGGACCGTCTCGAGTGTGGTGCCGGCTTTGAGCGCGCGCTCTCCGGCGCGCTGGTTCACGGGGCCGTCGGCGATGGGGTCGCTGAAAGGGACGCCGAGCTCGATCAGGTCGGCGCCGCCGCGCACCAGCGCTTCCACCAGCGCCGGAGTGCGCGCGGGCGTGGGATCGCCGGCCGTAAGGTAGGCGATCAGCGCCTTACGCCGCTTCTGGAACATGCAGCCGATGCGGGTCATGCCCGGTCGAGCTCCGGAAAGTTTTCGCGGTAGATATCGATGTCCTTGTCGCCGCGGCCGGAGAGATTGACGAGGAAGATCTCGCCTTTGGCGGCAGGTGCGCGGAGAATGGCCTCGGCCACCGCGTGGGCGCTTTCCAGCGCGGGGATAATGCCTTCGGTGCGGGAAAGGCGGCGTGCGGCGTCGAGCGCCTCGGCGTCGCTGGCGGCGGTGTATTCGGCGCGCGATTGATCGCGGAGCCAGGCGTGCTCGGGGCCGATCATGGCGTAGTCGAGGCCGGCCGAGACGGAATGGGTGAGCGCGATCTGGCCGTGCTCGTCCTGGAGGACGTAGCTGTAGGCGCCCTGGAGAACGCCCGGCGCGCCGCCGCGATAGCGGGCGGCGTGGTCACCGAGGTTGGGACCGCGGCCGCCGGCTTCGACGCCGATCAGCCGGACCTGAGCATCGTCGAGGAAGGCGTGGAACAGGCCGATTGCATTGCTGCCGCCGCCGACGCAGGCGATGGCGGCGTCGGGCAGGCGGCCTTCGAACTCCAGCACCTGGCGGCGCGCTTCGTCGCCGATCACGCGGTGGAAGTCGCGGACCATCATCGGGTAGGGGTGCGCGCCCAGCGCGCTGCCCAGCAGGTAGTAGGTGTCGGCGACGTTGGTGACCCAGTCGCGCATGGCTTCGCTGATGGCGTCCTTGAGGGTGGCGCTGCCGGTGGCGACCCCCTGGACGCGGGCGCCGAGCATCCGCATGCGGAAGACGTTGAGGCGCTGCCGGCGCATGTCCTCTTCGCCCATGTAGACCACGCACTCGAGGCCGAACAGCGCGCAAACCGTGGCGGTGGCCACCCCGTGCTGCCCGGCGCCGGTCTCGGCGATGATGCGGCGCTTGCCCATGCGACGCGCGAGCAGCGCCTGCCCCAGGCAGTTGTTGATCTTGTGCGCTCCGGTATGCAACAGGTCTTCGCGCTTGAGCCAGATGCGGGCGCCGCCGAGAGCCTCGCTGAGGCGTTTGGCGAAGTAGAGCGGCGTGGGACGGCCGGCGTAGTTGCGGAGGAGATCGGCGAGCTCGGATTGGAAGGCGGGGTCGGCGCGGGCCTCGAGGTAGGCGTGCTCCAACTCTTCGATGGGGGCCATCAGGACTTCGGGGACGTAGCGTCCGCCGTAGGGTCCGAAGTGGCCGCCGGAATCGGGTTGCGGGGTCATAATTTAGCCACAGATGGACACGGATGAACACGGATAGGACAACTCATACGCAGAGCGCCGCCTTGACCGCCTGGAGAAATGCGTTCATCTTGGCGTGGTCCTTGATACCGGGCGCGGATTCGATCTGCGAACAGGCATCGACGCCCCAGGGATGCGCAAGCGCGATGGCGCGTGCGACGTTGCCGCCGTCCAGGCCGCCGGCAAGGATGATGCGTTGCCGGCATGCCGCGGCCAGCGACCAGTCGAAGGTGCGTCCGGAACCGCCGTAGAGTTCGCCGGCCGGGCCGTCGAGCAGGAGGGCCTCCGCGGGCACGTCGGCGTACTGCTCGAAGGCGAAATCCCGAGTTACCCGGGCGGCTTTCCAGACGGGGACACCGGCGGGATAGCCGGAGGGCGTCTCGTCGCCGTGAAGTTGGGCCGTGTCGAGGGCTGCGATGCGGGCGATCTCCGCTATGCGCGCCGGCGGCTCGTTCACGAAGACTCCCACGCGGCGGATACCCGGCGTAGGAATGGCCGCAGCGCGCTCGGGAGCGATGTAGCGCGGGCTGCGCAGGTAGAAATTGAAGCCGATGGCCGTAGCGCCGGCGGCGATGGCCGCCTGCGCGTCCTCGAGCCTGGTGATGCCGCAAACCTTGACGATCATGCAGCCACCAGTTGGGCGAGCGCGGAGGCGGGGTCGCTGGATTTCATGAGGTGCTCGCCGACCAGGAAGGCATGATAGCCCGCGGCGCGGAGGCGTGCGATATCGGCGGCCGAGTGAATGCCGCTCTCGCTGACGAGGACGGCGCCCTTCGGCATGTGGGGGGCGAGATCGAGCGAGGTTTCGAGCGCGACGGCGAAGCTCGTGAGGTCGCGGTTGTTGACGCCGATCAGGTCGGCGCCGGCGGAGACGGCGGCGTCCAACTCCCGCCGGTTGTGGACTTCGACCAGTGCGGAGAGTCCGAGGCGCGCGGCTTGCTCGCGGAAATCGCGGATCTCGCGTTCGGTCAGGATGGCCGCGATCAGAAGGATCGCGTCGGCGCCATGCGCGGCGGCCTCCAGGATTTGCACAGCGTCGATGGTGAAATCCTTCCGCAGGACGGGAAGCCTCACAGCCGCGCGGGCGGCGGCGAGGTCGGCGAGGCTGCCCTGAAAAAAAGGCGCGTCGGTGAGGATGGAGAGCGCGGCGGCGCCTCCGCGGGCGTAAGCGGCGGCGATGCGCGCCGGGTCGAAGTCTTTGGCCAGCAGGCCCCTACTCGGGGACGCCTTTTTCACTTCGGCGATAATGGCCGGGGTGGAGGCAACCAGGGCGGCGCGGAAGTCGCGGCGCTGGGGGAGCTGCAGGGCGGCCTCGCGTTCCCAGCGGTCGAGCGGCAGAGGCGCGGCCAGGGTAAGGTCTTCGCGCTTTCGGGCGACAATTCGGGCCAGGATGTCTGGGACGGTGTCGATCAAGGGCGTGAATCTCATGGTAGCAGAGTGGGAACGGAAGGCCGGTGACGACTCAAACAGGTGATCTGGCAGACTGCTGAAACGCTCCATTCGGCCGCAGATGAACGCTGATAGCTCTACTCGATGGTCAGCGAGTACTCCCCCGAAGTGCTGCTCTCGCTCCAGACCTGGACGTAGTAGGTCTGATTCTCCACCACTTCGAACGAGTGACGCAGGTTGGCCCCGGGCGTGCGCACATCCGGGCCGAAGCCGATGTTGCGCATCTCGGGGGAATACGTCGTGATGGCCGGAATCAAGGTTGTCGAGCGGTTGCGCAGGACAATATTGATAGAGCCGGTCCGCGGGGCGATAAAGGAGTAGTAGTCTGTATCTTCCTGGTCCATGATATTGGCTTCGATCTGCTTGCCCAATTCGACGCGGCGGGCATTGAAGATGTCGTCGTTCGGCTCGTAACTGTCGAACGCGCGCAGGGGAGTAACTTTCAGCGTGTAGAGACCCGTCGATCCGTTGCGGCCGGATACCTCGAGATAGTAAGTCGTGTTCGGAGGTGGCCCGAAGACGTACTTGAGGGCGATTCCGCGCTCGCGCACCCCGGCCGTGCGGTCCGTCAGGCGCCGGTCCGAATCGAAGAGGCGCAGGCTGGGCAGAAGATCGGGGGAGCGCGGCTCGACGGCGATCTCGATCAGGTCGCGCGGCGCGGGCGGGGTCGTGACACGGAAGAAATCGAGGTCGTTCACCCTGGCGGCAATCTCGGCCTCCACCGGCTTGCCGGGCGAGATCACGTTGGCCAGCGCGGCCGTTCCGTTGGGCTCGATCTCTTTGGTCACCGGGTCGGCTGCGTTGGCCACCATGTCCCGCAAGCGGTCGAGATTGAAGCGCACCGGCTTGTAATCGATATCGCGCGCCAGGGCTTCGCGGAAGGCATTGACGGCTCTGGAGCGGTCGTTCAACTGCGCATAAAGGACGCCCAGGTCGTTGAACACCACTGGCAGCGCGGCGTCCTGCGAGACGCCCTCCAGGATCAGCGCGGCCGATTCGAAGTCCTGCTGGGCCATGCGCTGGTTGGCGGTTTCGAAGCGCTTTTCCAGTTGCGGATTCTTGAGCCGCTTTCCGTGAAAACGCAGGTACTCCTCTTGCAGGGTCTCGACACTGGCGATATATCCCTTGATCGGCTCGGCGGCCTGGGGCAGCACGCGCGGTCCCCACCAGCGCGGTCCGGTGGCCATCCACGCGATGAGAACCACGCCTGCAACGGCCGGAGGCAGCCACCAGTAGCGGCGGATGATGTTGCGGCCGGTGGTTCTTTTCCTTTTCACGGGGAGCGGGCGTGGCATGGGATGCGCGTTTGCTACAATCCTAATTCTACGCGGAGCCCAGCGCGTGATCCTAATAGGGTAATGGAGTGAGGACCAAAGTCATTCTGGTTGCGGCGGCAGGCCTCTGCGCGCTGCTGGCAGCCGTGGGCGCGGCCGCTCAAAAAAAGAAGAAAGAAGAAATCACCCAGACTCTCCAGTTGCCCAAAGACCTGCCCGCGGCAGTGACGGGCGAGCCCCGGCACTTCACCTTTCACACCACGGCGCTCTCGGCCAAGGGACTGCTTTCCGCCCAGGTACGTGAGGCGCTCAAGAACCTCGCGCGCGATGCCGGCGGCCCCGTTCTCCACATTCGGGCCTTCGTCGCGGGCAGCGGCGATCTGCGCCGCGTGCGCGACCTCGTCAGCGAGATCTTCACCGACCACAAGCAGCCGCTGCCGGCGCTCAGCCTGGTGCGCGCGGGCGGGTTGCCGTTGGAGGGTGCCCAAGTCGTGCTGGAGGCCGTGGCTGCCGCCAGGAAAGAAGTCAATCCGCAGGGCGTCGTGTTTCTTCCCGCCTTTCCCGCGCTTTCTGAAAATCCCATGGATCCCGTGGCGCCGCTGGCAGCCCGCTCGCTGGAGCAATTGCGGCAAGCCGTGAAGGAATCCGGCTCCGAAGCCGCGGACGTGCTGCGCGTTACCTGCTTTCTGAGCTCGCTCGACAACCTGGGGGACACGCGCAAGCTGGTGGAAGCCGAATATCCCCGTGCAGCGCTCGACTACGTGCAGACTCAACGTACGCCGGCGCGCGCCGTCGCCGCCTGCGAAGCCGTGGCGCGTCTGCGCACCGCCGTGCAGTCGCCGGTGCAATATGTTCCCGCTACCGGAGAGCCGCACGCCGCGCTGATCGCGGCCCAGCACGTGGTGCTGACCGGGACCCAGGTGAGCTACGGCTACCAGGAGGCCGATTCGCGGCTGGCCCTGGAACGGCTGGTCAAGAGCCTGGAATCCATGGGAGTGTCCGGACGCGATGTAGCCTTCGCGCGCTACTATCCGCTGGCCGAGCCGATCGCGGCGCAGGTACGCAAGCTGCGCCGGGAATTCCTGCCGTCGGCGGTGAACTCGCTGGTCCTGTTCGAAGGGCTGCCCTCGATGGACGCCGGCTTCGCGGTGGACGCAATCGCCGTCAAGCCCTGAAGTACGGCCAGCCCGGTACCCGCCCCACTCCCATCCCAAACAGCGTAGAATAAAACCAGCCAACGCCATGCCGTCTCATCACATTTCCGCCGCGCTTTGTCTTTCGGCGGCGCTTGTGTGCCTGCCGGCCGTGCCCCAGCAGAAACCGGCCGAACAGGAAACCAAGCTCCCGCAATTCCGTACCGGCGTCACCGAGGTCATCGTGCCGGTGACGGTCAGCGACGATAAGGGGCGTTTCGTCAGCAACCTGACGGCCAAGGATTTCCGGCTGCTGGATGAAGGCAAGCCGCAGCGTATCTCGTTTTTCAGCCATAGCGAACGCCAGCCGGTGGTGATCGGGTTCCTGATCGACCAGAGCAATTCCACCCGCATTCACTGGAAGACCTACCAGGATGCCATTCTCGAGCTGGTGTGGAACCTGCTTCCGGGCGACAAAAAGTACACGGGATATCTCGTCCAGTACGCCAACGAGGCCACCCTGCTGGTGAACACCACCTGGGACTCGGACAAACTCGCCGATAAGATACGCAAGATGAAGCCCGGCGGCGGGTCATCGCTGTTCGATGCGGTCTACATGGCCTGTATGAATCGCGATCTGGTGAAGGGAGAGCCCTACGAGCCGCGCCGCGTCATGGTGATCGTGGGCGATGGCCACGATAACGCGAGCAAGCACACCTTCGGCGAGGTTCTGGAGCTGGCTCAGCGCAACCTGACCACTATCTACGCGGTGAGCACCATGGCGTTCGGGTTTTCCAATGAAGACCAGGACGTGCTCGAGAAGTTGACCACCAAGACCGGCGGGCACGTCGAGTATCCGCTGAACGGGCTCTACAAGAATGTCAGCGGGTACCTGTCGAATCCCTCCGATGACGGCAACTATGCGCTGACCGTCGGCACCGGCGGTTACGCTGCCGAAATCTCCAACGGCATCATCAAGGCAGTGGGCGGAATCGGCGGCGAGATCACCACCCAGTACGTGCTGCGCTACACGCCGGACTTCGATCCCGAAGGCAAGCCCAAGGTCTACCGGAAAATCACCGTGGACATCCCCGGCTTGCCCAACGTGAAGATCCGGGCGCGCGAAGGCTACTATCCCGAAGAGGTACCGCTGGGTCCCGCCACGGCCAAAGGACCAAGCGGGGCCAAATAGCATGCCGGCGGGCGTGGTCTCGATCCAGGGCCGGCGCGAAGGCGTCTACGTGCTCCTGGAGGCCGCGCTGCCCGGCCGCCCCGCGTGCAACATCGGCGTGCTCCTGGTGGACCCCGAAACCGATCGTGCGTGGCTGCGGATGCGGCGCGACCTTGCGGCCATCGCTGATCCCGAAGAAGCCGAGGTCCTCGAGGCGCTCGAGGAACATATCCGCGGCTGCGTGGCGGAAAGTGGGGCGCAGGCGTACCTGGCATCGCTGGAAGACAGCCTCTCGAATGCGGTGCGGGTAAGCGGCCGTCAGGCGGTGCCGGTGGACGCCTTCTCGCGCGTGGTGGAGCGCTTGTATGCCGAGCACGTGGCCCCCGTCGATGTGAAGCCGTTCCACACCCACCTGCCCTTGTACACCCTGCGCGCGGCGGCCGGACGCCTCGGCGAAGAGATGGAATCGGCCGGGGAAGACTGGGTGCCGGCGCCCGAGGGAATGCGGCTGAGCGAGGATCTGTTCGTGGCGCACGTGGTAGGCAAGTCCATGGAGCCGCGCATTCCCGACGGCAGTTTGAATCTCTTCCGGCTGCACCCGGCGGGATCGCGCCAGGGCAGGATTCTGCTGATCGAGCGGTTCGGGGTGCTGGACGAAACCGCGCGCTACACGGTGAAGCGCTACACCAGCACCAAGGTGCAATCGGGCGAAGACGAATGGCGTCACGAGCGGATTCGCCTGGAGCCGCTGAACCCCGACTTCGAGCCCTGGGACGTGGAGCCGGACGGCTTCGCGGTTGTGGCGGAGTGGCTGCGCGTCATCGAATAGGCAAGCTGCTGCTCGCCTGGTACGAACGCGGCCACCGCGATCTGCCCTGGCGGCGCACTGCCGATCCGTACCGGATCTGGGTCAGCGAGATCATGCTGCAGCAGACGCGTGCGCAGGCGGTGCTGCCGTATTACGAGCGCTTCCTGGAGCGCTTCCCCACGGTGGGGACGCTGGCAGCCGCCGCCGAGGACGATGTCCTGGCGCTGTGGAGCGGCCTGGGATATTACTCGCGGGCGCGCAATCTGCGCAAGGCGGCAATCGCGATGGCGGCTGGCGGCGGCTTCCCGCGCGATTACGAAGCCATCCGCGCCCTGCCGGGCATCGGCGATTACACCGCCGCGGCGGTGGGCAGCATCGCGTTCGGATTGCCGCACGCGGTCGTCGACGGCAACGTCCTGCGCGTGGTGGCTCGCGTGGAAGACGACGCTTCGGATATCGGCGCCGCCCGAACCCGCGAGCGCTTCCGCGCCGTGGCACAGGGCTGGCTCGACCGGCAACAGCCGGGCGCATTCAACCAGGCGCTGATGGAGCTGGGGGCGACGGTGTGCCTGCCGCGCAATCCCCTGTGCCTGGTGTGCCCGCTGAACGGTGTGTGCCGCGCGCGCGAGTCGGGGCGCATAGCGGAGCTTCCGGTGAAACTGCGCCGGCAGGAGCCGGTGCGGATCGCGGGCGAGCTTCTGGTGATCGAGCGCCGCGGCCGGATTCTGCTGCGCAGGCGCGAGCTCGATGCCGGCCGGATGGCGGGCTTCTGGGACCTCCCGGCTCCCGAGGATCTGCCCTCGGCAAGACCCGGCCCCCTCCTGGGCGAGATCCGCCATACCATCACCCACCATCGCTACACGATCGCCGTGCGGCGCGCCGGCATCGCCGGCAGGCCGCGCAACGGATTTCGCTGGTTTGCCTCCGAGGAGCTGCGCCGGGTTCCGTTCAGCACCATGGCGCGCAAGGCCCTGAAGCTGGCCGGGCTCGTTTACAACTTGTGAGAGTTTCGTAAAACCTGGGGATTAAGGACAATTCACCGGACCCGATCGAGTACATTTACGGGAAACGGGTGTTTATACAAAACAACATATGCTGAGAGCAAGAAAGCTGTTTCTGGCCAAGGTCGCAACGGCGGGCGTGGCCGTCCCGATTCTGCTTTGGGCTCACGAATACGGACCAGACCCGGGGTATTGTGGGGTCCCTGGAGAGCATGCCTCGTGCGTTTTCTCCGGTTGTCACGATGGAACGCCCAACAGCCCTGCCTACAAGGGCAGCGTGAGCGTCGGATTCCAGGGCGGGCAGTACTACATTCCGGGGGTGAAGCAGCACCTTAAGGTGACCATTGCCGACCCGGCATCCTCGCAAGGCGCGTGGGGGTTCCAGTTGACCGCGCGCCCGTCAAGCAGCCCTTCAACCATGGCGGGCAGTCTTGCCTTCACGGACGTGAATACCCTGCTAATGTGTTCGCAGAACAACCTACAGGTGTTCCAGGCACAGTGCCAGGGTAAGAACGACAGTTGTTCGAACAGCAACACTACCTGCCCCGCTGGGATGCCATTGCAATACGTCGAGCACAGCCTTTCGGGATACACCAGTACGAAAGGCCCCGGCTCGGGAACATACGAGTTCGATTGGACACCGCCAGCGAGCACCGTAGGTAATGTGATCATTTATCTGGCGGGCAACGCCGGACCCCCCGGCCTCCCGAACCAGAACGGCAGCCATATCTACACCACGACCTACACGCTGACGCCGGTCCTGCCCACTGGAACGCCGTCAATCTCGGCCAACGGAGTGGTCAGCGCCAGCGCGTTCGGCGGGTACGCGAACGTGGCCCCCGGCTCCTGGATGGAGATCTATGGATCGAATCTTTCGGCGACGAGCCGCGGGTGGGGCAGCGCCGATTTCAGCGGCAGCAAGGCGCCGACGAGTCTGGATGGCGTCAAGGTCACCATCGGCGGGCAGGCGGCGTTCGTCGACTTTATCAGTCCGGGGCAGGTGAACGCGCAGGTGCCGTCGAACGTGGCGACGGGACCGCAGCAGATGACCGTGACCGCGCCGGGCGGCACCAGCTCCTCGTACAACATCACGGTGAACCAGACACAGCCGGGGCTGCTGGCGATCCCGTCGTTCGTGGTCTCCGGAAAGCAGTACGTGGTGGCGCAGTTTTCGGACGGGAGCTTCGTGCTGCCACCCGGGACGCTATCCGGCGTGACCACGCGGCAGGCCAAGCCGGGCGAGACGATCGTCATCTACGGCGTCGGGTTCGGCCCGGTACAGGATGCCAACGGAAACGATATCCCGGCCGGCACCGTGGTGAGCGCGGCGAACAAGCTGGCCAATCCGTTCAGCATGTCGATCGGCGGATCGACGGCGTCGGTGCCGTACCAGGGGCTGGCGCCCAACTTTGTCGGGCTGTACCAGTTCAACGTCGTGGTTCCGAACATCGCCAACAACGATCTTGCATCGTTATCCTACACGCTGAACGGGACGGCCGGTGCGCAGACCTTGTACCTCGCCGTGCACAATTGAGCTTGCGCGGTAGTGCAGATTTTAGCCATAATACGGATCAGATTCGCTGTTCCGTATGGTTTCACACCGGCACGCGCTTGGATTGCGGAAGGAACTGGTGACCGCGCTCGCATCGTGTGCCGATACACCGCTGAAGACCGGGACTCTCCGATTCCTCCGTGGGCTCTCCTCCGATGAGTTGCAATTCATCGCCGGGTTCATGGGAGGGTGCCTGCTGGAAGCGGCATTCGGTTACCGGGGCCGGGCCTGTGCGCGGACGCCGGAACCCGATCCTCCGCGGCACCCGTTGACGGATCGGGAACACAAGATGATTCTGCTGCGGGAGTTTCTGACTATTGCACAATCCCGCCGGCCGCCTGCGGCTCCAGCTTGATTTCGCCGAAAGTAGTCTCGTACTGCGTGACGTTCTGCTGCAGGACGTTAAGCAACGCCTTGGCCTGCTGAGGGCTCACGTAAATCCCCTGGAAGTTGTGAATGGCGACGTTATCCGCGGCGGTCTGACTGACCCGGCCGAACATCAGGAAGAAGTCCCATAGATTCACGCGGATCTGCACGCTGTTCGCGTAATCTTCGCGATATTCGGGCGTGTTGATGAGTTGAATCTTGGGCGCCGGCTGTTGCGTCATATCGGTTAGCGTAGCACTCAGCGGGTTTAGGAATTTTTACGAAAGCACAATAAACCGTCTTGGCGCTGGCTGCATCCTTGCAAAGTGAGGAGGGCGCATTCATGATGAAGTCGATGCTCGAGCACAACACTCAAGGGTTGGCGCACTGTCCGATCTGCACTCATACCGTTCCGGCCGATATCGATTTGCGCGGCAGGTACCCGCGGGTTGCTAAAGGGCAGAAGTGCCCGCGCTGCGGATCTTCCCTGGAAGTCGCGGTGGTCGTGCAAATCCCGGACGCAGCCTGATCCAAGGGTAGTTGTGGGGCGCCGCACTTTCTGGCATATTGAGAGTGGAACTTCGGATGAAACGTAAGCCGCAGGCAAAAGCCGACCCGGTGATTCCGGCAGACATGCTGGAACAGGCGAAGCAGTCCATCTCGCCGGACCGTTTGAAGAAAACGGTTCCCTGCTCGGTGTGCGGCGCCGAAACCTCCGTAATAGCCACCGGCGAACCGCTCTGCTGGGTGTGCCGGAGGCTGAAAATCAGCGCCTGGCGCGAGATCGAACAGCAGATGCCGATGCAGGAATAGCCTTCAGCCATCAGCTTTCAGCCGTCAGGTATCAGCCTTTAGCTATTAGCCTTCAGCCAGTAGCCATCAGCTCTCAGCTTTCAGCCCTCAGCGCGGGCAGAGAAGATTTCTACGGCGAACGGGTTTTAGCTGAAAGCTGATAGCTACTTCGCTATCGACTCGCCTCAATCGCCTGCGCCACCTCTTCCCACTCCAACATCAAGGCCTCCAGGTCCGCACGGCGCGCGGCCAGCAACTCCGTGTTCAGCTTCGTCTCTTCCACGCTCACGAAATTGGACAGGGCGGCCTCGTAGTCGGCGATCTCGACCTCCAGACGCGTTACTTCGTCTTCGATGGCCCTCCGGCGTTCCTTCATCTGGCGCAGCTTGATCGGGTTCAGACGGCCGGTTCCGGCAGGTTTGGGGGCCGGCGAGGGGGAAGGCGCTGCCACCGATGCCCGTGCTTCCGGCTCCCTGCCGGCATCCGCCGGCGGCGAAAGCCTGCCGTCCCCGCCACTCTTCCGCCAGAGGTAATCCTCGTAGTTGCCGGGATACACGTTGACTTTGCCACTCTCGACTTCGACCACCCGCGTGGCCAGCTTGTCGATGAAATAGCGGTCGTGCGACACGAAAACCACCGTGCCGTTGTATTCCTGCAGCGCGGTCAGCAGGACGTCCTTGGCACGCATGTCCAAATGGTTCGTTGGCTCGTCGAGCAGCATGAAGTTGGACGGCACCATCAACATGCGGGCAAGGGCGTAGCGGTTGCGCTCCCCGCCGCTGAGCACGCCGATCTGCTTGAATACGTCGTCTTCCCCGAACAAGAAGCTGCCCAGGATAGTCCGCAGCTCCGTGTTGGTCGCGCGCGGGGCCACAGCCGAGAGGTCGTCGATAAGCCGCGCCTCGGGATCCAACTCCTTGTACTGGTCCTGCGCGAAGTAATCGGGTTGGGCGTTGTGCCCGAGAATGTACTCGCCAGAGGTGACCGGTTCCGCGCCGGCCAGGATCTTGATCATGGTGGACTTGCCGGCGCCATTCACCCCGACCAGCGCCACCCGGTCGCCCCGCTCGATGATCAGGTCGGCATCGGCAAACACGAGGTGGTCGCCGTAGGCCTTGGAGACCTTCTTGAACTCCGCCACGATGCGGCCGCTGGGCTTGGGCTGCGGAAAGCTGAAGTGGATGGTCTTCTCTTCCGGCGGGATCTCGATCCGCTCGATGCGCTCCAGCTCCTTGATCCGGCTCTGCACCTGCTTGGCCTTGGTGGCCTGGTAGCGGAAGCGGTTGATGAA
>DATJYJ010000058.1:0-4098 GCA_035578025.1 Verrucomicrobiia bacterium | reverse complement strand
TGGGGAACCACATGACGGTGCGTATTTTGGCGGCGGTGCCGATTGCGGCAGCCTTGACGCTTGTTTTTGCCCAGAACCCGCCGGCAGACATCGGCAGGATCGACAACATTGTTGTGATTTTTGCCGAGAACCGCAGTTTCGACGCACTGTACGGTTCATTTCCTGGGGCCAACGGGCTGAAGCAGGCTCAGCCAGGCAGTTTCACTCAAGTGGACCGCGATGGTGGATCGTTGAAGGAACTTCCGCCAATCTGGGGCGGACTGACCGCGCCGGGAATCAACCCGCCACGAACCGAGGCGCAGACCGCCCATCTGCCGAATCGGCCATTTGCTATCGACGACCCGCTGGGATTCGATCTATCTCTCGGCGCCGTGACCCGCGATGCGTGGCACCGGTTCTATCAAAACCAGATGCAAATCGACGGCGGTAAGAACGATCGCTTTGTGGCCTGGGCGGATGCGGGCGCCCTGGTCATGGGCTACTACGATGGATCGAAACTTCCTTTGTGGGGCATTGCCAGACAATACGCGCTGGCGGACAACTTCTTCATGGGGGCGTTCGGTGGTTCGTTTCTGAATCACACGTGGCTCATCTGCGCGTGCGTGGCCGTGTATCCGCACGCAGACAAGGGCCCAGCCCGCGGCCTAATTGCTGCGGTGGAGGCCGACGGCGTCACGCTGAAGACGAGGCCGAGTTCTCCGAAATCGGCTCTCGACGGCCCACCAAAGTTTGTCAATGATGGCAGTCTGACCCCGGACTTCTATGCGGTCAATACGATGCAGCCCCCATACCAGCCAAGCGGCAACAAGCCGCCTGCCGGCGGAGATCCGGCACTGGCCGATCCGGCGAACCCCACGACCCTGCCGCCGCAGACGAACCAGACGATCGGCGATCTGCTGTCGGCCAAAGGCGTCAGTTGGGCCTGGTACTCCGGAGCGTGGCAGGAAGCGTTATCCGGTCGAAACGGGAAACCCAGCCCGAACTTTCAGTACCATCACCAGCCGTTCAACTACTTTGCCAGCATGGCTCCCGGCACCGCGGAGCGTGCCAAGCACCTCAAAGACGGCGGACTTGCAGGCGCCGGATTTCTGGCTGCAATCAAGGCCGGAAGCCTCGAACAGGTGGTCTTCTACAAACCGCAGGGAAACCTGAACGAGCACGCCGGCTACGCCGATGTGCAATCGGGAGACGCGCACATCGCCGGGTTGATCGCACAACTTCGGGAAAGTCCCCAGTGGAGCCATATGGTCGTGATCGTCACGTATGACGAAAACGGCGGGTTCTGGGACCACGTGGCGCCTCCGACGGGCGACCGCTGGGGCCCCGGCTCGCGAATCCCGGCGATTATTGTGTCACCCTTCGCGAAGAAGGGCTTTGTCGATCACACGCCGTACGATACAACATCGATCCTGCGATTGATCACCAGACGCTTCGGGCTGCCGGTCCTTCCCGGTATCCGCGCACGCGACGAGAGCGTCAAGGCCAACGGTGGACAACCGCTCGGCGACCTGACCAACGCGCTCAACTTCGCGATCCGCTAACCTAACGATCACTCCGGAGCGATCCCATCGTGGTCTCTTCGTCGGCCAGTGCTGCGCTTCCGCTGACGGTCAAATCACATCCGTATGTAGCGAATAAGGTCCACTTATCAGAAATTAAGGGAAATTCTGACCAATTCGAGATATTCTGCACCGTGATGAAAAGCACTGCCCTTCTGCTGTCGCTATTTCTGCTGCCCGCTGCGTTTGGCGAACAGTTGACCTACTACATCGGCGTCGATGGTGAAAAGGTGCTCGTGCCGTTCCCGCACGCGGATACCACCTATCTCGGATTGCCTAATCCGAACTTCGGCCGCCTCACATTGCTTTATGCGCACTGGCTCGGACCGCCAGACTTCCCGGCGTTTCCCGTGCAGTCAAGCCATTATCATCCGCGTAGCGCATATGGATATTATGGTCCGCCGGCGAGTGCTGACGTGGTGAGCGACGCCGGACCGGAGAACGAATTGCCGGAGGCGTTCACCGGATGCCCGGGTTTGCTGCTGGCTCCGGGTACGGGATCCTACGCGGGCAGGTTGACGAGTTTCAAATATGCAGACACCAGCCCTAAATCGGAAGGACACTACAGCGACCTGACCATCGGCTCCACGGATTCGCTCAGCACCGGCTTCAGCCCCACCAGCAGGGAGTACTGGATGTATCGCGCGGAGAGCAGTTATTTCACGACGTCGCTCGCCGGATCGAATCTGGTGCTCAAACTCTTTGGCATCACGCCCGGGCTCCACGTCGATATCGGGAGCCAGTCCGACGTGTTCGCTTCCACCGACACGTTCGTTGTCGGAGACGGCGCTAAGCTCAGGTTCACGCCGATCTTCTGGACGTCGGCTTCCGCCGCTCCCGGCGATTACGTAGCCAGTTTCATTCTCTCCGACCGCAACAGCGCGTCCACCGGATTCAAAGACTCCGGCGTATTCCATTTCAGATTCAGAGTGCCTGTTCCCGCCGGGCCAATGACCTCGCTGACGATCGTGTCCTCCGCTGATTTCGGCGGTTGCACTGTCGCGCCATCGCAACTAGTGTCGATCTTTGGCAGTGGACTTACCTCGGCAATTACGCCAGCAGCGACGGCGGTGCCCCAGGACAACCTAAATGGTGTGACGGTTACAGTCTCAGATGCGAACGGCGCGGTCTTTCCGGCAAGCTTGTACGCTGTTTCGCCGGGCCAGGTGAATGCAGTTTTGCCGGCGGCGATCGCCGAAGGTCCCGCCAACGTGACGGTCCGATCCCCGGCGGGCACCTTCGGAGGAACCATTCGAGTCACGCCTTCGGCGCCATCATTGTTCTCCGCGGACGGGACCGGAAGTGGGTTAGCAGCCGGCCAAATCCTACGCGTGAAAGCTGACGGCACTCGGTCCGTGGAGCCCATCGCTCAATTCGATAGCGCACAAGCCAAATACGTACCGGTCGCCGTCGACGTCAGTAACCCCGCTGAACAGGTATATTTAACCCTCTACGGTACGGGTTTCCGAAATATCGCCTCACCGGGCGATGTGGTGGTGAATGTTTTCACCGCCACCACGCCCCCCCTTTACATTGGCGCTGTCGGACAATATCCCGGACTGGACCAAATGAACATCCTTCTGCCGCCAAGCCTTGCCGGACTGGGACAGGTCTATGTTGTGATCGCAATTGGTGATCTTGACAACGAGGCGAATCTGGTCTGGCTGCAGATCAAATGATGTGGCTCGGCTGTAAAGGCCGACTCCAGAGCGGTCCCATTTTCGCTGTGACAGTGGTTGTTGGAACTGGGGCCCGGCCCAAAGGGCCTTCGGGTCCCAGTCCCCTCGTCCGCTCATCGGGACATTATGCCCGCTTGCAAGAAAGATAGTGGAAACTGAAGGATCGCAGGCTAGAATCGGGCAATAGGATCTCAATATATGCGTTGTCTCGTTTTGGCTCTGTTTTGCCTGTCGAGCTCGATGTACGGCCAGTCTCTGGGCAGTGCGGGCACAATCCGTGGGAAGGTCACCGACCCAAGCGGCGCCGTCCTCGCCGACGTAGCGGTGAACCTGTCCAATGATCTGACTTTATATCGCCGGGAAGCCAAGACGTCGGCCGCCGGCGAGTTTCAATTCGCCAACATCCCGCCCAACGTCTACCACCTCGAGATCAAGGCTTCCGGATTCGAGCTTCATCATCAGGATTTGACGATCCGGAGCGCGGTGCCGGTAAACCTGGAAATTCGCCTGACGCTGACGGCCCAGCGAGAGGCGGTGACTGTGACTTCGGAGGCGGCGCTGATGGAAGTTACGCCTTCCGCCCATGCCGACGTGGATCGCGAGCTGTTTTCCAAGATGCCGGCGACCTCGATCGCGTCCGGGCTCAGCGACATCATCACACTCTCCACGCCTGCCGTGGTGGCGGACTCGGATGGCTTCTTTCATTCGCTTGGCGATCACGCCCAGATGGCTCTCTCGATCGATAACCAACCCATCACCGATCAGCAGGGAAGCCTTTTTTCCACGCAGATTCCTTTGAACGCGATTCAATCGGTGGAAGCGGTCTATGGCGGCACACCGGCCGAGTACGGCGACAAGAC
>DATJYJ010000057.1:0-35174 GCA_035578025.1 Verrucomicrobiia bacterium | reverse complement strand
TCGCGTACCCCGGCGGGTGGAAAATGATAAAATTTGCCGTAAGCTGGAGGAGGAAGATTCGTAGATGAACAAGCTCGACCTGCTGCTCATCAATCCAGGCGGACGTGAGTTGATTTATCAGGATCTGGGCGCGGAACTCAGTGCTATCGAGCCGCCGCTCTGGTGCCGGCTGCTCGCGGGCTATGTGTACGATCGCGGTTATTCGGTTGACATTCTCGACTCCGAGGCTGAGAACAAAGGACCTCAGACCATTGCCCGCGACGTTATCGCGCGGCAGCCGCGCCTGGTGGGCATGGTCGTCTTTGGCCACCAGCCCTCCGCCTCGACTCAGCAGATGACAGGCGCCACTCCGATTCTGCGAGCCATCAAGGAACTCGATCCCGAACAGAAGATCATCCTGGTTGGTGGTCATGTGTCGGCCCTTCCCGAACGAACCATGACCGAGGAAGCCGTCGATTTCGCCTGCAACAGCGAGGGACCCGTCACGGTTCACGAACTCCTCCAGGCACTGGACTCGGGTTTCTCCGCCGATTTCAGCAAAGTGGCGGGCCTGGTTTGGCGCGAAGAGGGACATATCCGCCAGAACCTGGCGCCTCCGCTGATCAAAGATCTCGATTCCGACCTCCACGGTAACGCCTGGCACCTGCTGCCCATGTCCGCCTACCGGGCACATAACTGGCAATGCTTCGGGGACCTGGCCTCGCGCAAGCCTTACGCTTCCATCTATACGACTCTCGGCTGTCCCTATAAGTGCTCGTTCTGTTGCATCAACGCGCCATTCGGCACCAATCGCTACCGGATGCGCCAGCCCGAGAAAGTGGTCGAAGAAGTGGATCATCTCTATCACACCTTCGGGGTGAAGACCTTCAAGATCATAGACGAGATGTTCGTTCTCAACGATCGGCATGTTAGCGGGATCTGCGAACGGCTGGCCGCTAAGCCCTACGCGAGCGAACTCAATTTCTGGGCTTACGCGCGCGTCGATACGGTGCGCCCCGAGCGTCTTCAGTTGCTACGGTCCGCGGGAATCCGGTGGTTGGCCCTCGGAATCGAGTCCGGCAGCGAACATGTGCGTGATGGCGCTGAGAAGTCCCTGGACGCGGAAGATATAGTCAATATCGTCCGTTCCATTAAAGATGCCGGCATCTATGTCATTGGTAACTATATTTTCGGTCTGCCTGACGACGACCTGGCAAGCATGCAGCAGACGCTCGATCTGGCACAGAATCTGAATTGCGAATTTGCCAATTTCTATTCGGCCATGGCCTATCCCGGCTCGCCTCTCTACACGATGGCTGTGAATAACGGTTGGAAATTGCCGGAACGCTGGAGCGGATTCTCCCAGCACAGCTATGATTGCCTGCCTCTGCCTACCGAAAGGGTGAGCGCGGCGGACGTGCTGCGCTTCCGCGACCGCGCTTTCCACGAATATTTCGAGAATCCCATATACCTCAATATGGTCTCGGAGAGATTCGGACGGGAGACTCGCCGGCATATCGAGGAGATGACGCGCACGCGGTTGCGTCGGGCATTGTTGGAGAGCGACGTGCCCGGCGCTGTGCGGACACCCGCATTCGATTCGAGTGGCCCGTTTAGTATCGTTTCTACCTGATGACTCTCGCAGATATTGACGTGGCTGTTCTGGCCGGCGGATTGGGCACGCGCCTTCGCGACGTCCTCCCGGACACTCCCAAGGTTTTGGCGCCGGTGGGCGGCAAACCGTTTCTCGAACACCTTCTTGGCTGGCTGCAGTGGCAGGGTGTGCGGCGTGTCGTCCTGTGTCTGGGATACCGCGCCGGCGCCGTTCACCGGTTCCTCGATCAGCGCAGCTTTCCCCCTCTCGAAATCAAGGTGTTGACTGAGCCCGAACCGCTCGGGACGGGCGGCGCCCTCGCATATGCGTTGCCGTTCCTGACGTCCGACCCTGTCATGGTGATGAACGGCGATACCATTGTCGAGGCGGACTTGAACGCCTTCCTGATGGATTACCGTTCGTCACGCGCGGAGGCTTCAATACTGTGTGTGCAGGTTGAGAACGCGGGTCGTTACGGGCGCCTCGAAATCGATGCCGACAGGCGCGTGATTCGCTTCGCCGAGAAAGATCCATCGGCTGTGGACCTCTCGTGGATCAATGGTGGAACGTACCTTTTCGGCCGCCCGATCCTGAGGCAGGTGGCCAGCCTCGACAAGGGCTCCCTGGAGCGTGACATCCTGGCGCAGACGCCCGCCGGCCGGATCCGCGCCTTCCCCACCGCAGGCCGGTTCCTGGACATCGGCACTCCCGAAACTCTCGCCATTGCCAAGGAGGTCCTGGCACAGCTATGATCATGAGCCGCACCCCGTTTCGCATCTCGCTATTCGGCGGAGGCACCGATTACCCGGCCTGGTACCGCGAGCACGGTGGTGCCGTCATCGGGACCACAATCAACAAGTACTGCTACATTACGTTTCGAAGACTCCCACCATTTTTTGAGCATCGCCACCGCATCGTCTACTCCCGGATCGAGCTTCCGCAGCATGTGGAGGAAATCCAGCACCCCGCAGTCCGAGCAGTGTTAAGCGAATACCGAGTCGAGGAGGGGGTGGAAATTCAGCATTATGGCGACCTCCCGGCCCGCTCCGGCATGGGATCCAGTTCGGCGTTTACGGTTGGGTTGCTGAATGCGCTGCGTGCGTACAACGGGCAGATCTCTTCCGCCGAGTGCCTGGCAAAAGAGGCGATCCGCCTTGAACAGGAAGTTATCAAGGAAGCCGTCGGATCGCAGGACCAGGTGTGGGCCGCTTACGGCGGAATCAACATGATCCAGTTCCATCCTGACGGCAGGTTCGATGTGACCCCCGTCATTATCTCCGCGCAGCGCCGTCAGGAATTGCAATCTCACCTCCTCCTCTTCTTCACGCGTTTTTCGCGCACGGCGGAAACCATTGCCAGCCGCAAGATCGAGAACCTCTTGGCCCGCCGTTCCCAGCTTTACTGCATGCACAAGATGGCTGAGCAGGCCATGGCGATTCTGCAGAATCCATCCAGGCCGATTTCTGAAATCGGCAGTCTGCTTCGCGAGTCGTGGCGCCTCAAGAAGGAACTGGCGGAATGCGTGACTACGGATGCGATCGACGGAATGTATGCCGCTGCCTTGGGCGCCGGCGCGCTGGGCGGCAAATTACTGGGAGCCGGAGGCGGGGGGTTCATGTTGATCTTCGCTGAGCCACATACTCACCAGGCCATTCGCGATGCACTGCGCGGCCTGATTGAAGTATCGTTCGAGATCGGCAGCCCGGGGAGCCGAATCGTTATTTATGAGCCAAACGGCTTGGGTGTCGGCCGCTTATGAGCCGGCAGCCGAGGCAGCTTACTTCCGAGCATTTGTAATGGGCGCCACAATCCTAAACCACCGTCGCGTTGCCTTTCAGAACACCCGGTTCACCGTCTTCGCAGATCACATCGCCGCAGGGGCCCTGGAGGTACTCGACTTTCTGGTAGTCGCGCCCCACTGTTACCGTGCAGATGGCCTGACGGGCGTGGCCGTCATCCCGATCCGGCAGGACCTCGTCCTGCTGCTCGATCGATATCGGCACCCGGTCTCGGGGCGCGTATGGGAATTGCCGCGTGGCTTCATCGATGCAGGCGAGGAGCCGGCAGATGCCGCCCTGCGCGAATTGGCGGAAGAGACCGGCCTTGCGTGTCCTCCCAAGAAGCTGATCCATCTAGGCTCGTTTATGCCCGATCCCGGGATTCTCAGTGCCCATGTCGCTTTATACGCCGCTGCCGGGTGCCAACCGGGCGCCGGTCGGCTCCACGATGAGATTGGGATCGAAGGCAGTCATTGGTATGCTCGGGATGAGGTAAAGCGTCTGCTGCGCACCGGTGCAATACAGGATGGCGCCTCCTGCGTGGCTTTGTATCGGTATTTTGCAGCTTTGGAAGATGGGGGCACGGAATGAATCTGTCGGACTACCTGGCGGAATCGAGCAGGGTTCTCGAGCTTTCGAGCCGCGCCTGGAGCGGCGACCTGGTGTTCGACACCGTAAACGCTGTTACCGAGGCGCTTAGGCAAGGAAAGCCATTGTTGGTATGTGGGAACGGAGGCTCCGCTGCAGATGCGATGCACATTACCGGCGAGTTAGTAGGACGATTTCTAAAACAGCGTAAAGCGATCAATGCCATCTGCCTGGCGTCTAACACAGCGGTGCTGACTGCCTGGGCAAACGACTACAGCTACGAAGAAGTCTTCTGGCGGCAGGTAGAAGCCTACGGACAGCCGGGGGCCGCGATCATTGGCATCAGCACTTCCGGGACGTCGAAGAACGTCGTAAAGGCTTTCGAGCGTGCACGATCGATGAATATGATTACCATCGCTTTCACCGGCGAGGGTGGAGGCTCGCTGGCCGGCCTGAGCGATTTTCTGTTCGCGGTTCCGTCACGCTCCACTCCCCTCATCCAACAGGCGCACGTCTGCCTATACCACTACCTGTGTCAGGCGGTTGAAGCGGAGCTCGCTTCTGACGCCGCCCTGGCGGCTGCAGCGCGCTGATGGCTGTGGACGGCATCACCGCCGAGGCCGGCCGGTTCCATGAAGATCTTGGCATTTGGGTGCGCACCACTCCGCTCATTCATAGCCATCTCCGCTCCGCTCTCTTCCTGGATCGTGACGGCGTGATCGTGGAGGATCCTGGCTACCTCGGATCTGCCGCCGATATGGTGATGATCGCGGGAGCAGCCGAAATCATCCGACTGGCCAATCGCCTCGAAGTCCCGGTACTAGAAGTGACCAATCAGGCCGGCATCGCACGCGGCTATTACGGCTGGAAGGAGTTTCTCGAAGTCGAGGCCGCGTTGACCCGCGCGTTGGCTGGGGCAGGCGCTGTCATCGACGGCGCCTTGGCGTGCCCGTACCATCGGGATGGGACCGCTCCATGGGTGCATCCGGCACACCCGGCTCGCAAACCGCGCCCCGGCATGCTACTGGCCGCCGCACAATTCCTGGACCTGGATCTGAGCAACTCCTGGATTGTCGGCGACAAAATCGGCGATCTCCAGGCCGGGTGCAACGCGGGACTGCGCGGAGGTCTCCACGTCCTCACCGGCCACGGTCCGCAGCATCGGAAAGCCGCCCTGGAGTTCAAGGTCCCGGGCTTCGACCTGCGTCTGGGAAATTCCATCCAGGACGCCGCCTCCATTGTGCACCTGATCTCTCAGCACAGGTCCCCGTGACACAGAACATGCCGCTCAATTTTGCACGATCGAATTTCGTGCATGATGATGGATGGGCGCCAAATCCCGTTCGCCTATGCCTCTGTACTCTCTGATCGTTCCCACGCGTGGCCGGACCGGCGGGCTCAAGCGGCTGCTCGATAGCATTCGCGCCACAGCCCAGGAGCCGGAGTCGATCGAAGTGGTCGCCGTCATCGACCAGGACGACATGGAGTCGCTGGCATTCATGTACCCGGATCTTTGTTACCGGCCGGTAGTCGTACCCGGCGGGCTGACGATGGGAGAGTTGAACCTCGCGGGCCACCGCGCATCGCGCGGACAATACATGATGCTGTTGAACGACGACGTAGTGGTCCACACCGCCGGCTGGGACGTCCGGTTGCGGCCGATCATGGAATACTTCGCCGATGGTATCGTTCTCGCACACGTCAACGACCTTATCTTCGGCGATTCCTTGTGTACTTTTCCTCTGCTCTCGCGCGAATTCTGCGAACTGGCCGGGGGCATCTCCCGCCCGGAATACCGCCGCTACCGAATCGATGATCACATACACCATGTCTTCGATCTGATTCACGTGCTCGGATACACTCGCCGGATCTATCTGCCGGATGTCGTGTTCGAGCACTGCAACATAGCCGCACGATCATCCGGGATGCGCCAGTATGTGCCCGATCCGCCTACCCAGGCGCTTGACAACCTCCAATTCGAGAATCTGATTGCAGAACGTAGGCGCGTCGCCCTGGATTGTGTGGAACGGATCGAAGGACGCGTCCGGGTGGAAGTTCGTGCGTCCCGAGCGAGGCGCCTCGAAAACAGCGGGGACTCCATCACACTTCGCAAGCGCGAGCACGCCCGCATTTGGCGCTTCGCTGACCCGATGCACGGCGGCCAGATCACTGTGGCCGTTCTGGCGCCAAGCGCGCACGCAGTGCACGGCTGCCTGGAGGCACTGCGCGCCATCTCCCAAGAACTGCCCCTAATCGTAGTGCCATGCCGCAACGATGCCCTCACGATCTGCCGGTCAGATTACCTGGTCCTGCTCGATGCCGATCTACGGATTACGCCCGGCTGGGTTGGGAGTCTGTCTCACGTAGTGGGAAGCGGTGCCGGAATAGTTGTTGGAGAAGGATGCCTCGCGATCGATATCACCCGTTGCGGGCATCTGCGCTTTGAAGAAGACGGGCAGGACTGCGTATCGGCCTACTTGGAACGCGCCAGGTCCAGCGGCTTTGCGGTAGTTGAGTGGCCCGTCGGGCATTCACATTTGCAGCGAAGTCTTCCGCCTCCACGTCCTCCACTCGTTCCGGCCGGCGCCACCCTGACCACTTCTTCAATGCCGGTCCGCGTCGGCCGGTGGCTTTGGCGGATGCTTGCCATGATCTCAGCGCGCTGGCCCTGGTTAAGCCGCCTGCGGCTCGGAGTCCCTCCTGTCCTCGTCGATGAGGAATGGTACCGCAGGCGCTATCACGATGTCGCCAGGAGCGGCGTCAGGCCCATGCTCCACTACCTGCGCGTGGGCGGATTTCAGGGCTACAACCCGAATCCGCATTTCGACAGCAACTGGTATCTCCTGACCTACCCGGATGTGGCTGCCAGCGGCCTCAATCCGCTGGTTCATTTCGTGCAATACGGAGCTCGCGAGGGCCGGAATCCGAACCTGTTTTTTGATGTTCACTACTACGCCCGGCAGCACCCGGAAGTCGCGGATACGGGCACCAATGAGCTGGAACATTTCCTCTCGGTATCACCCTCCGAACGGCAGAGCCCGAATGCCGGCCTCACTCTGGCTCAGTACCTGAGCCGCCTTGAGCCTGCCCCGCGAGCGGCGCCTGTCGTCACCCACGAGCCGGTGCCACTCTCCATCATCATTCCCACGCGGAATCGCAGCCAGAAGCTGGCACGGACGCTCGACGCTTGTCGACGACATGGCGGGGGCTGCGATCTGGAACTCGTCGTTGTTGACGATGGCTCGACCGATGACACTCCCGAATTGCTACGCGAGCGCAGTGCCGTCGAGACCAATCTGTCCTGGCACTCATTGCCGCCAGGAGGACCTGGCAGAGCCCGCAATTATGGGGCGGCCATGGCGCGCAAAGAGGTTCTGCTCTTCATGGGAGACGACATCGTTCCGGCCAACGACGATTTCTTCCGCGTTCATGCCCGGCTCCACGCGGAACATCCTGAGCTCGATTTCGCCGTCGTGGGCAGGATAAGCTGGCCTGAGCCTCCCGATTTCCAGGTGAGTTTCACCATGGCTCGCAGCCTGGAAGATGGATCTCAGTTCGCATTTTCCCGCCTCACGCCCGGCGGCTTCGCGGGTTGGCAGTTCTTCTACACGTCGAACGTCTCGGTCAAAAAATCTCTGGTAGAAGACTGGATGGCGGATGGTTTCGATGCCGGTTTTCCCGGGGCGGCTCTGGAAGACATGGAGTTAGCCTACCGGTTGTGGCAGTCCCCAACCGGTTTGCGGTTGTACTACGATCCGGCTTCTCTTGGGCTGCATGATCACGTGTATAGCCTGGAGGCCTTTCTCGAGCGTCAGTTTTTTGTGGGCCAATCTCTCCGGCGCATGTTGGAACTCCATCCGGAACTAATGGATGAGTACGGGCTGGGCTATGTCGCAAACGCTTTGCTGCAGCCCGCTGCGACCAACGACGGCGAACGATTGCGCGTTGCTACCAGCGAGATCGAGAGAATCGAGGCCTTTGCCAAAGAGCTCGAGTTGCATGGGCGGCTTGGCGCCGAGCCATGGCATGCGGCTCTAGTGTCAGCACTGTTTCAGAGCACCATGCACAACGGCTACGCCTCCTGCTGGTCCTCAGGTCAGGCCAACCTGGCGGCAGCTCGCCAAGCCATCCTTGAGCGCCTGCAACGTTTTCTTCCACGCATAGGCAGCGCCCGCGATCGCTAACTTTAGACAGTTTCCATTGGATATCTTGACGCGCGCTCTCCTGAATCGGTATCATCAAACCCCGCAAGCACATCGAGTTGTGTGATTCCGCACGCAGGTGAATACAAACAGATTGCTGAGGTCGTGAGGATATCTGTGCATGCAAGAAGACGGCCGGAGGACTGGAGAATTGAATAACGTGAGAAAAGCGAGTATTTGTTCGACATTGCCGATGATGGTCCTGGCTATAGGACTGAGTTCGACCGCAAGTGCACAAGCCACCCGGACATGGGTATCCGGCGTAGGCGACGACGCGAACCCCTGTAGCCGGACGGCGCCGTGCAAAACCTTTGCCGGGGCTATCTCGAAGACTGCGGTTGGCGGCGAGATCGATTGCCTCGATCCGGGCGGATTCGGAGCCGTCACCATTACCAAGGCCATTACCCTCGACGGAGGTGCCGGCCAGGTGGCGTCGATCCTGGTTTCAGGAACCCCTGGCATCACCATCAATGCGGGGACAGGCGACAACGTGACGATCAGGAATCTGTCCATTGATGGCCTGGGACAGTCGGGATCGCCAGGCACGATAGGCATCAATATTCTGCAAGCTAAATCCGTGCATCTCGAAAACGTCACCATAGTGAATGGCTTCGGGACCGCTGGTGTGCAAGTCAATGCGTCGGCGAGCACTTCCCTTACGGCACAAGGCCTAACGATCACCGATGTGACCGGCCCCGGAATCAGCGTCGGGACAACGGGCGGCACTGCCTTGGCTGACCTGCGTGAGGTTCGGATCTGGGGTTGTGCTCCCGGCTTACTGGGTCTGGCAACCAGCGTGATCACGGTGCAGAACTCGATCATCTCGATGAACGGCGCGGCGATCAAGCAAACTCAGGCCGGCTCCCAGATCAACGTGATCAACAGCCAGATGAACAGCAACGGGAACGCGATGCTGAGCTTTCCGGGATCCTCGATACGGTCGATCAACAACGTCATGATGCAAAATTCGACTGCATACAATCCGAACGGGGGAACGATCTCCAGCGATGGCCAGACAGCCATGGGAGGCAACGGATCCAACGGCGTTGCCAATGGCACTCCTATCACTAGAATGTGATCGTTGCCGCAGTGTGCGGTCAGACTAGTGTTTGGCTAAAAGAAATGCGTCGACTCTGGATAGCTAGACTGATCCTAATGGCGCTGCCGGTAGCAGGGACGGCGGCGAGAGATTCGCCGCTTTACCTGGCCGGTCTCCGGTTGACGCCTGCCGCCATTGATACTTCCACAAGCCCGGCCGACCTCGAGGTTCATTTCACGATAGGCGGTTGTTCACCCGGACCGTTCTATTTCGAGGTTGGTCTTGCGGATCCGTTGGGGATTGTCGCGCAGCGAGCGAGCGCCTCATTCACGGCTGCCCATTCGGTCGCCGGTTCGGTAAGGGTCACGCTTCCAGCGCATAGTTCTTCGGGCACCTGGACCGTGGCAAGCGCGTTTGCCGCCGATGGCGCAGGCAATTCGGTAACTCTCGACACGCAACGCATCACTGCAGCCGGTTTTCCAACCACCTTCCGCGTTGTATCGGTGGTTGATAACACACCGCCAAAGCTCGATGCGATCTCATTCGCGCCACGCATGATCGATACAACGCTCGGGCCCGCGGATGTGACCGTGAAACTGAAGGCCACGGACGATCTTTCCGGGGTCAGGCTGTTTGAGATGAGCTTTCGCAGCCCTTCGGGAACGGATGCACGGACAGTGAGGTTCGACCTCAGTCCCGGAACCGCAGTGGCTGCCTCGAAGGCGCTCACGTTTCCGCGGTTCAGCGAGTCGGGCACTTGGACGGCCGGCGCGGTCTTCCTGGCCGATGCGGCCGGCAACACTCTGGTCCTGGATGGAGAAGCACTGGCCGCGAGAGGATTCACGGACACGCTTACCGTGCTCTCCGTTCAGGACACCATAGCTCCGCGGTTAGTTGCATTCGATTTCTCACCAATCGCGATTGAAACAAATGGCTCCGCGGTGAGCGTGCTGCTCAAGTTCCAAATAGGCGACGATCTATCCGGGGCGACCACCTTTCAGGCGTCCTTCACGAGTCCGTCCGGCCACATTATTCTCAACGGATCCGCCCGTTTTATGCCGACCCTGTCTCAGACAGGTGCGGCGGCGGTTGTTTTTCCAGCCGGGAGCGAGATCGGCATCTGGACGGTCACTTCCGTGTTTCTTGCGGACCAAGCCGGGAACACGGCCACTCTGACCACAAGTGATCTCGCCGAATACGGATTCCCGCATCAGCTCACGGTAGCGAACCGCCCGGCCCAAGCGCTCCGGGAACGATAGGCGATTCACAGGCTATCGATGCGGGCGAGCACGATTGCCTCGGACTCGGCGACGATGAAGTCCTCTGCACGGAACCGTTGTAGCTGGTCGCTGCTGGCAGTCAGGTCGACTGGACCGAGGCTCTGTCGCAAGCCGTAGACTCTTCCCCCGTAGTGAACGAGATTAAAGTCGCGGTAACTGCCTACCAAGTGTGGCACCGAGGAAACTTCGTCCGGACCTGTTTTCCTCCGGCCGGACGGATCGAAACGCGCGGCGCCGGCACCGCTATCCTCGACGGCGTTGATTCGAACCTCCAATTCCCTGCGGCTGGCCGCAATAATGAGGTCTTCTGCCGGATGCCGGCCGCGCAGGACCTCTTCATCCATCGTAATGTCGACCGCCCCGGCACTCTGCCGAATGCCGAAGAAGAGGCGCTTCCATCGCACGAGGTTGAATCCACGGAGAACACCGACGTGGACGACCTCGGCCAGTGTGAGTTCTTTGTCCAACTGCCGCAGGATTTCGTCCAGCCGCTGTTCTTCACCCGAACGGAGCCCGGATTCAACTGCGGGTACGGGACTCGTACCCGCCATCTGTCGCCGAAGATCATGGAGGAAGGGACTTTCCACTCGGTCACCGTTCACCCGACGTACGCCCTGGAAAACACCGCGATGCAGGGATACTCGCCAACCCTCCGAAGTATCCTCGATCCAGAATGGATCGTGCGGTTGGACCTCGGGCGGCCGCCAGACCGGTTTCAAACCGAACGTACTCTCGAAAAATGCTACGGCCCTCGTCTGTCGGACCGCGAAGAGGTTTTCAAGGAACGGACCGGCCCAGTCCGGAAGGTTGACAGCGGAGCCCTCATTGATGCGAGCATACAGGTCGCCTTCCGGGAGGCTGCCTTTTACCCCCAGGAAATCCAGCAGGTCTTTCAGATACGCCTCTGGCCGGGCTACCGCGTCTTCGAAATACCGTACGAAAAACTGTTTCGGGGGAAAGAACTCGAGCCACCGCAGTAGAATGCCGGAATAATCGGCAGAGCTGAGTGCGTAATCCGAGAGGAAATCGAGCACGAGATCGGCGGCGGGCAAATCCGCCAGCGCAGCCAGGCGATTGCGGAACACGCCTTCGTAGTGCCGGCAGCAGTGGCGAGTGTGCGACCAGGCGCGCTGCGGCAAACGCCGTGCCAGAAAGATAAGCTTGAGCCGTGGATTTACACGTTGAACGGTGCTGATTGCAATGGAGGGGAGCAACGCATACGAGGGCGTCAATTCACCCTTCAGACGAGATCCTGCATCCCGATAGCACCCGTGATACCAGTCGATGCGCTTGGCTCGCCATCGTGCATCAAAGTACCGGAGTTCCTTCTCGGGCGGGACATAGATGCCCGGATGCCTGCTCAGGTGATGAGCCAGCCAGGTCGTACCCGTTCTGGACGGGCAGATGGTCAGAAAATCCGGCAGGGGTGCGCCCCTTATGGGGACGCCGACCAGGTCCGCATGGTGAAGCCACGGCGTTGTCGAACTGCCCAGGAGCGGCTGTGGCACAGGCGGCGATGACATCGTGTCCTGCTTCTGTTCTCAGCCGCGGGCCTGCTCCACGGCGCGCACGTCGCTGTCCGGTTGCAGCAGGTCTTTACGCGGATCAGACCTACCGCCGAGCCTCAGGACGACTCCGCCAATCCACGTCAAGGTACGCCAGGTACGGCTGAAACAAATTGCACGGAGAGCGGCTTCGATGCCGGCGAGTTCGCGCTGCAGCTCCGGAATTCGCCCTTCTGGCCGGCGAAGTCTCTCGTCGACCCTCACCACTCCGGACTCCGCATCGTTGAGGCGGCGCTCCAACTCGCCTATTCGCTTTTCGGGCAGCACAGATCTCTCGCGCAGTTCCTGCAGGCCTGTTTGCGCATCGCCCAGCAGATGGTCCAGCTCGGTAATATGCTTCGCTCGCTCCAAAAATCCTTCGCGTAATTCCTGCTGATCCGATACCGCACTCTCCAGTTTGTGCTCCAAGCCGACGATTCGCCTTTCTGGTTCACGGAGACTCGCGCGTACTTCCTGCAAGGCTAATTCCGTCTCGAGGAGGCGCTGCTCCAACTCGACAACACGGTTTTCAGACTGCCGGCCTCCCCGCAGAATAGATTCAACCGATCCGAGCCGCTCATCCAGTTCGCAGATTCGCTCTTGAAGCCGCGAATTGGGTTCATGGGGCGCGCCAGGTGCGAGAATCGCGGCCTTACTCGCAATTCCACGCGCGTCTTCCAGGCTATTCGTCCACGTGATGCGCGGGTTTCCATGATGGGAGGGGATGTGAAAATCGATGATTCCCAACTCGAGCGGCACAACCGCGTAACGTTCCCCTAAGCTACAGATGTTGCTGCTGCCGATCGTTTCGAGCAGTCGAACCCCATCGGCCTCGTCAATTACTTTACTGATGTCGGCGAAGCTGCTGCCCTTGATCACCAGCTCGTGAGTGCGCCAACCAGTGTTTCCGACGTCGATCGGGCCGAGGCGCTGAGGAACTGCGTAGAACGCGTCATCGGCCTGATACACATCAAAGCCGTGATAGGAAGCATATAGCTCCTTTGGAAGAGCAGGCGCCTGTACGACCGCGCCGACGGACGTGGAGAGCCGCGAGCGTTTGAAAGCATCCGCGTAACCGGGGTCAACCAACGCTGGAAGAATCTCGCGATCCAGATCTGTCCCTTGCTCCGTTCTAAGTCGTCGAATGGCCTCGTTCTCGACGAGCGGAGCAATCCTGCCCGCGCACAACGCCTGCAGAGCCGTGGTCGACATGTTCCGACCATCGTGAGGACCAAGGTAGTTCTCGACGCCATCCGATCCGGGGTGCCAGGTGTGATACAGGAATTCTTCACTTTCCCAATGCAGGCGCCGGCCGAAATGCACAAGTCGGAACGTCATATCGTAGGGACCGCAAATATGTCCCAGGTAAGTCAGGTCCTCGTCGGCCCCGCCAATCGCGATGATATCCGCCCGCCTGGCACACATACAGGCGCCGTAGTTGCGGCTATGTACCGAATCGTTATTATCTAAGATCCCTTTCGTCTTTCCATGGGCGAAGTTGACACAACCATCTCCAGTAACTTCCTCAAATGACGGATAGCTGAAAGGATACAAATCGCGCCGAGTATTTCGAAACTCGTCCATGTGATAGACGATCAAAGGATCGCGTTCAAAGGTATCCACGACGGTTTGCAGAAAAGTGGGCCGCACCATAGCGTCGGAGTCGGCAAACATGAGGATTTCGCCGGCACTGAACGCGATGCCTACGTTGTACATCAGATGCTTGTGGTAGTAGCAATCGTCGGGCATGTCTAAGGCAATCAGAGTGTCAATTTCACGGTTGAATTCCTGTATGCATTCGGAAATCGTCGAATGGAATTCGACCAAAATCACTTCGAAATCCTGACGCGGAATGGTCTGTTTTCCGAGGTAGTGCAAGAGATGAAAGCTCTCACGGACACCCCAGTCGAGCAGTATCAAACTAACACGCGGTCGCTTTTTCGCGCTTTTCTTGAGGACCCGCATCCACGCTCCGATTTGTTGTTGCAACCAAGCCCGGCCGTGATCGTTCGGGGCAATTGCCAATCGTCACTTTTCCGATCCGCTTGCACCGATGCCCAAGTGCACGACCGCCGACCATACACAATTGTACTAGGTGGCCTTCCGACTGGGGTATGCGGGGGTTGTGGCTCCGGTTTTGCCTTGGCAGTCTTGGTGTAGGGATGAATGGACTTAATCTAGCGCACCAGCGATCAACGTGCAGACAGCACCTTGCGTTTGGGCGCGTGAATTGTTGTTGACGCCGACGGATCAAGCGCTCGCAGTGAGAGTGAGGCCTTCGTTGGCTACTGCCTCGCCGCAGCGCCGGCGCGCTAATGGATTCAGGCCCTTCGTCGCGGAACGACAGCGAGCAAACCGCAGGCGCCTCCAATCAACCAGAACGTTCCGGGCTCCGGTCCAGAAGTCTCGTTGATGGTAAGGTTAACGCCCGCGAGCGCACCATAGGGACTGGTTTCTGACTTCACCAATTCGAGCGCGATCACATCGCCCGCATTGACGGACATGGATCCACCCGAAAAGGTGAGTTGGTTGCTTCGGTTGGACCCGACTGCACTGTTATATGCGACCGTGCCACTCTGCAGGGTTGTGGCATCGTAGGTCAGGTAAAAGTCGTCACTGCGCTGGACTGCCGAGTGAGCGTACCAGATGCCACCGGTGTACGTGATGGTGCCGCTCACTGGAGCGGTCCAAGTTACAAACACCTGGCCATTCGAGCCCCCGTTGGCACTGTCATAGGAGTGGAGCAGGATATCCCCGGTTTGCCAATCGTTGGGATTGCTTGCGTTGGCCGTGGCTTGGAACACGGTAGGTATGCAGTCGCCGAGATTCGGACTTGGCGCCCATCCTCCGCCAAAACCCTGGACTCCGGCGTAACAAGAGCTCGAGTTCTGGAACGGGAGCAGGCTGCTGCCCGCCATGTAGCTCCACACTCCGTTCGAATTGCTAGAGTTGCTCCAATCTCCCTGAAGATCGTAGGTTATCGTCGAAGCTTGAGCGACCACGGTTACCGCCAGGAGAGCCGCACTATATCCCAATACAGCGTATGATTTCACGCAGTTCTACGCCTCCGTCGTATTTCAGTATACATCTAATTGCTTTCCGGACAAGATCTTAGATCGCCAAAAGTACTACCGGTACTTATAGCGGCGCTCCAGCCGGTTTGATCATCGCGGTTGGGCTGAAACGGCAGCTTGTTCTCAACCCGTCCGCATCGGCCGCGACGGCATCCCTCAGATTATGCGGGATTTATGCCTTATTTCCTCCCCAGCATCCGGCGCCGCAGCACATCCAGCGCCATCTGGACCGTGAACGTCCGAATGCGTTGGCGATCCCCCAAAAACTGCCGGCTGAGCGCGATCGCTCCCGCGGCGTCCGCCAGGCCGACCCACATCGTCCCCAACGGTATGTTTTCGCCGCCGGAATCCGGGCCCGCAGCGCCCGTGATGGACAGAGCGTAGGTCGCATTTGTGCGCCGCCTCGCCCCCACTGCCATGGCCTCCGCCGTCTCGCGGCTCACCGCGCCGTGCTGCTCCAGGAGTTGCGGGTCCACGCCCAGCAACTCCGTCTTCATCGCGTTCGTGTAGGTGATGAATCCTCCGGCGAAGTAATCCGAACTGCCGGGCACACTCGTGAATCGCTCGCCCAACATGCCTCCAGTGGCGCTCTCCGCTACCGCCACCGTCGCGTGGTTCTCGCGCAGGAGATTCCCCACCACCACTTCCAGCGGATCGCCGTTGCGCGAGTACGCGCGATCCCCCAGCAGCAGTTCGATGGGGCCGCCCACTTCGGCCAGCAGCGCGTCGGCCTGGGCTTCGGTGGCACAGCGCGCGCGCAGGTGAATCTGGAGGTCGCCGCGGGCCGCCAGGATGGTGCACGCCGGATTGGTGTACTTCTTGTAGACCGGCGCGATCAGCTCGTCCAGGTCGCTCTCCCCCATGCCCGTGACCCGGAGAAACAGCGTGCGGATCACCTGCTTCGGCACCATTCGCGCCAGTCGCGGGACGCAGTGCCGCTCGAACATGGACTTGAGCTCGTGCGGCGGACCGGGCAGCAGCATCGCCACCGCGCCGGATTCCTCCACCCATTGACCGGGAGCGGTGCCGCGGTCGTTGGAAAGCATCTCGGCACCCTCCACCAGGAAGGCCTGCCGCTTATTGATCTCTGCCATTTTTCGCCGCGCCTTGGCGAAGCGCTCCGTCAGCCAGGCGGCGATTTCCTCCTGGAAGACCAGCTTGCGGTCCAAAGCCTGCGCCACGGCGTCGCGGGTCACATCGTCTTCGGTGGGCCCGAGGCCGCCCGAAAGAATCAGAATCTCCGACCGGGACATCGCCGCCCGCACCGCCGCGGCCAGGCGGTCGCGGTCGTCGCCGATCACGGCCTTGGCTACTACCTCAACTCCCAGCTTGTTGAGCTCTGCGGTCAGATAAAGTGAGTTGGTATCCAGCCGCTCCGGCGTCAGCATCTCGCTGCCGACTGCGATAATTTCCGCGTCCATCAGAGCAGGAGGCGGCCTTTGATACCGGCGTCAACGCGGTAGAGCGCGCTGGTGGTGGCCACGATGAGCGCCCGCGAGGGCGTGAAGGCAAGCCCGACGATCCCCGGCCCGGAGAGGAACAACTCGGCGCGACGGTCGGGGGCGATCCGCACCACTCCTTTTCGGCCGGAGAGCGAGGCCGCGACATAAAGCCGTCCTTCCTCGTCGAAGGCCAGTCCCTGCGGCCGTCCCAGCCCGCGGTAGAAAATCTCCACCTCGCCCTCGTGCGAGATCCGGTGCACGCAATCGTAGCTCGAGGTGGTGGGTCCGGTCATGTACAGGTACCCATCCGGTCCGAAGGCGAGATGGTACGCCGCTATGGAAGCTTCGATCGTGGCAAAGACGAAAATCTGCCGGCTGGGACTGATCTTGAAGATCGTTCCGCTGCGATCGCCGACGTAGAGGTTCTGCTCGAGGTCGAACGCGATCCCCGTCGCCACTCCCATGCCCTCGACGAATACGCTGATATTCCCGCTGGGGGTCACCTGGTACACCATCCCGTCGTAACGGCTGGAGATGTACAGCATGCCGTGCGAATCGAGGGCCACGCCGGTGGCGTTCATCAGGTCGTTGATGAACGGCTTCATGTTGTAATTCAGGTCGATCTTGTAAACCGCGACCGGCACCTTCTGCCCGCGCGACCCGCTGAAGGTGCTGTAGATATTGCCGAACGAATCCACTGCCGGGTTGGCTACCGGATGCAGGCCCTCCGCAATCAGGACGCCGATGTCGCAGGCCCAGGATTCGCTGGCCTGGGTTCCGCTCTCGACAACCAGATCACCGTCGCTGGCGCCTTCGGGAACTCGGGCAATCACCATCGAATCCGAACCGATGATCACCGGCGCGCCGACCTCTCCGATGGTCACGCGCGGCCGCTCGGACTTCGCGAATCCCTTGCCCTGAATCTGCAGTTCGCCGCCGGCGATCGCTGCGTGGGGGCTGACGCGGGAAATCTGAGGCCTGGAGTCGGATGCTTTCCGAATAGGCATGCTAATAGAGATTGAACCATCCCGCCGCGAATAACACAAGTGCGCCGTAGATGCCCGCCATGACGTCGTCGGCATTGATGCCCAGCCCCCCGGGGAGCCGTTCAAGCTGGCGCACGGGAGGCGGCTTCCACACGTCGAACAGGCGGAAAAGTGCGAGCGCAGCGAGGAAGCTGGCCCAATTCAGATGGCGCGCACCGGCAAGAGCGATCCATTGGCCGATCACCTCATCGACCACCACGATCTGCGGATCCTTGAGCTGTTTCACTTGCGCGGTGACGCCTGCGGCCCACACCGCGGGGGCGAAGAGCAGCGCGGCCAACACCAGGAAGTGCCAGCCCGTGAAGCCCAAGAACCGGTGAAGCAGGATGCCGATGGCGAGAGCTGCAAGAGAGCCCGCGGTGCCGGGCGCTGCCGGTGAATAACCGCAGCCGAACCAGGTGGCGAGGAGAAGAGCACCCTTATTCTTCGTCATCCGTTAGCTCGGGAGGCGGAGCGGGCGCCGAAATCTTGTACTTTTCGGATGCCCAGTTTCCCAGGTCGATGATGCGGCAGCGCTCACTGCAGAAAGGAAAATCCGGATCGCCGGGCGCGACCTCTTTTTTGCAGATGGGACACCGGATCATACGGCGACCGGGGCGTCGATGTGGATCAGGCCCGCGGGCGCGAACCGCGGCGGCGGCTCCGTGGACGGCAGCAGCGTGCCCACCACGTCGTAATCCTGGGCTTCGGTGATCCGGAGACGCCGGATCTCACCGGATCGCGGCGCATCGCCCTCCACGTCGTTGATCAGCGCCACGCCGTCGATCTCCGGGGCCTGCGTGGGCATGCGGCCTTCCCACAGCAAGTCGGTCTCATCGGAAACGCCGGAAACCAGCACCGCAGTTTCGGTCCCCACCAGTGCCCGGTTGCGCGCGCGCGAAATCCTGCGTTGAATCGCCATCAGGCGGCGCTTCCGATTATGGGTGGTGCGGCCGTCCACCTTGCCGTCCAGTGCATAGCTGGCGCTGGTGTCCTCGTCGGAGTAGGTGAACACGCCCATGTTGTCGAATTTCGCGGCCTGCACGAACTGGCACAACTCCTCGAAATCCCGGGCGGATTCACCGGGAAATCCGACGATGAAGCTGGTGCGGATCGCCGCTCCCGGTATGGTCCGCCGGATGCGCTCGACGAGGCGCAGGAAGATATCGCCCGAAGCTCCGCGTTTCATGCGCTTCAGCACTCCGGCGCTGGCGTGCTGCAGCGGCATGTCGATGTACGGCACCAGAGCGCGATGCTCCGCCATGGTGTCCAACAGCTTCTGGCTCACCTTGTTCGGATAGGCGTACAGGAACCGGATCCACTTCTCGCGCGGCGTCTCGATGCGCGCGAGGCGCGCCAACAGGTGCGCCAGCCCGTCGGCGATCCCGAGATCCTCGCCGTAGCATGTGGTGTCCTGACCGATGAGGTTGATCTCGCGGACTCCCTGCGCGAAGAGGCGTTCGGCCTCGCTGATCACGGATTCGAAGCGCCGGCTGCGGAACGCGCCGCGGTATTGGGGAATCACGCAGAACGAACAGGGATGATCGCAGCCCTCGGCGATCTTGACGTAGGCGAACTGCCGCGGCGTGGAGAGCACGCGCGGCGTCAGGTCGTGGTACAGGTAGGGATCGAGCGGATCGGTGCCGGGCTCCAGACCCTCGCAGGCGGCCACGATTCCGTCCAGCTCATTGGTGCCGATGATGGCATCGACCTCGGGCATCTCCTTGCGGATATCGCCTCGATAGCGCTCCACCAGACATCCGGCCACAATCAGCTTCTTCGCCCGGCCGACCTTCTTGTACTCGGCCATCTCCAGGATGGTATCGACCGATTCCTTTTTCGCGGGGTCGATAAAGCTGCAGGTGTTGACCACCAGGACGTCGGCCTGATCGGGATGGGGCGTAAGCTCGTGGCCCCTGGCCACAAGTTGGCCCATCATGACTTCGCTATCGACCAGATTTTTGGGGCAGCCCAGGCTGACAAAACCAATTTTCAAGGGTATTCGACCTTACAGGTGTGCTCTTTTCAGGATAGCATTGAGTCGATGCGAGCCTGGCTTTCCGGGCTGATGGCGGCCATGGCCCATCGCGGTCGCGGCATTGGACGGCCTCCAGGCCCGCGAGTCGGGCTATCATCGTAGAAAATGCGATTTTTCGTAATCCTCCTCACTCTGGCGTGGTCCCTGTGCGCACAAGCGCCGCGCTGGACCGAAAAGGCCGCCAACGACTGGTACGCCAAGCAGCCGTGGCTGGTGGGCGCGAACTATATCCCCGCGACCGCCATCAACCAGCTCGAGATGTGGCAGCAGGAGACTTTCGACCCGGTCTGGATCGAGACCGAGCTCGGCTGGGCGGAGGACATCGGCATGAACACCATGCGCGTCTTCCTGCACGACCTGCCCTGGAAGCAGGACTCGGGCGCCTATCAGCGGCGCATCGACCGCTTCCTCGGCATCTGCGACCGCCGCCACATCAAGCCGATCTTCGTGCTGTTCGATTCCGTCTGGGACCCGTTTCCGCAGATGGGCACGCAGCGTCCGCCGCGCCCCGGCGTGCACAACTCCGGGTGGGTGCAGAGCCCCGGCGCCGCCGTGCTTCCGAATCCCGCCGAATACGACCGCCTGCGCCAGTATGTGCAGGGCGTGATCGGCGCATATCGTTACGACCGCCGCGTTCTCGCCTGGGACCTCTGGAACGAGCCCGACAACGAGAACAATCCCGTCTACCACAAGCTCGATCCGGTCAACAAGAAGGAACTGGTGCTCGCGCTTCTGCCCAAGGTGTTCGGATGGGCGCACGACATGGAGCCCACCCAGCCCGTGACCAGCGGCGTCTGGGCCGGCGACTGGTCCAGCGCCGATAAGCTGACCCCGATCCAGAAGGTGCAGATCGAGCAGAGCGACGTGATCTCCTTCCACAGCTACGATCCGCCGCAGGAGTTCGAAAAGCGCGTGAAGTGGCTGATGGCGTTCCACCGGCCCATCCTGTGCACCGAATACATGGCCCGCCCGCGCGGCAGCACGTTCCAGGCGATCCTGCCCATCGCCAAGCAGTACAAGGTCGCGGCGATCAACTGGGGCTTCGTTTCGGGTAAGACCCAGACGATCTTCCCGTGGGATTCGTGGGAGAAGCCGTACACCACGGCAGAGCCGTCGCTGTGGTTCCACGACATATTCCGCAAAGACGGCACGCCCTACAAGCAGGAAGAAGTCGATTTCATCCGCAACATCATCGGCCCCAAGCCCAAGAAGGGTCTTCTCAAGCTCAAGCCGGGAAAGTAGCCGGGCGTCTACTTCACTTCCACCAGAATCATCTCGCTCTCGCGCGCGCCGATGTTGGAGCCGCGGTGCTTGACCCCGCCTTCCCGCCAGAACGCGTCCCCCGGTGCGCCGCTCATCGGCGACATCTCACCTTTGGCCTCCTCCACGCGCGCCGCGAGCGCCGTCATCAGCACCACGGCGCGCCCGGCGCCCACATGCTCGTGCCACTTCTCGCGCGCACCCGCGGGCAGCTTGTTGCGGAAGACACGCACCTGTTCGTTCTCGAAGACCAGGGTATTGTGCGCGCGATCCACGGCCAGCGGATCCAGCTTCGGATCGCGTTTCGGCGGCGCCTCCGGAGCAGGCTTCTTGATTTCGATCTCCACGATCCGGATGTTCGCGGGCCCGACATTCTCGCTGACATGTGCCGGCCCGGCCGGGCTCCAGACCACTTCGCCTGCCTTCCAGTGGTGACGCTCGGCGCGTCCTTCGATGGTGATGTCCTGATCGCCGCCGTCGAGGTAGATCATGACGCGGTTGGAATCGTGTTTGTGCAGCGGCGTTGGCGCGTGCGGCCGGTCGATGGCGCTGATGATCCGGACTGCCGGATTGTCCACAACGGTGGTGGATTGAGCCCATAACGCGGCCGGCAAGAGCAGGAACCCGGCGCGGAAAGTCATGTTCTTCACCCTACCATGGCCCGCACCACAATCCAGCTCTTCTCGAACAGGCTCAGCCGCACACGCGACGAGAACACGTCGTAGTTCCGGCCTTCGATACGTTCCAACAGGCGCGAATAAATCGAAATCAGTGCCAGCAGCGACGAGCGGCTCCGCGGATGGATCAGCTCCAACAACGGCGCCGACTCGTTGTAATACGACCGCGCCCGGGCCGCTTCGAACCGCATCAAACGCAGGAACGGCTCGTCCCGGCGGCCTGCGCGGAGATCGTCCTCCGTCACCCCGAACCGCCGCAAGTCCTCCGCGGGAATGTAGATGCGCCCGCGCTCGGCATCCTCGCGGATGTCGCGCAGAATGTTGGTGAGCTGAAAAGCCACGCCGCATTTCTCGGCCAGGGGAAGCGCGCTCCGCGTGTCGAATCCGAAGATATGGATGATGGTCAGCCCCACCACCGAAGCTACCCGGTAGCAGTAGCCGTACAGTTCGTCGAAGGTTTCGATGCGCCTCGGCTCCAGATCGCTGGTGATACCGTCGATCATCTGCCGGAAATACTCGCGCGGGATGCCGAAGCGCCGGACCGTGTGGTGGAACGCCGGCCAGACGGGATGCTCGCTGAAGCGGCCCTCCAGCGCTTCTTCGAGCTCGTTTCGCCAGCGCTCGACCGCTGCCCGCGAAGCGCCCGGCTCATCGCTCAGGTCGTCGCAGTAACGCATGAAGGCGTAGATGGCGCACATCGCCTTGCGCTGCTGGCGGGAGAGCAGCACAAACGAATAATAGAAGTTCTTGGCCCGCGTGCGCGCCACCCTCAGACAATACTGGTACGATTGCTCGACCGTGATCATCAGGCCGCCCGGGCCGCGAAGGCCACTCGCACCAGCGAGCCCAGCAGCAGGCCGACGCGCTCCACCTTGGAAATCGCCGGGCGGGCGCGCAGCACGTCGTAGCCCTGCTGCTCGATCTTCTCCAGCACGCGCATGCCGCCGCGGCTGAAAAGGTCCAGATCGATCGCCAGCCGCCGGTCCACCATGCCCGGCAGCGGCAGGCCTTCCACAAACAACTCGCGCGCCTTGGCTACGATCTCGCGCATCACCTCGCGAAACCCCGGCGTGAACCGCCGGGAAAAAAGATCGTCCACCGAGTATCCGTGCCGGTCCATCACCTCCAAAGGGATGTAGATGCGGTCCTTGAGCAGGTCGACGGTCACGTCCTGCCAGAAGTTGGCGAGTTGCAGCGCGGTGCAGGTGGCGTCGCTCAGGCGCTGGCGTTCGGCGTCGGCATAGCCGCAGAGATAGAGCACCAGGCGGCCCACCGGATTGGCGGAGTTGCGGCAATAGCCGAACAACTCGTCCCAGTCGCGGTATCGCGTCACGGTCTGGTCCTGGACGAAGGCATCGATCAGATTGGAGAACGGCTCGCGGGGGATTGCGTATTTCTGTACCGTGGGCCAGAGCGCCGCGAACACCGGATGCCGGGTGCGGCCGGCGTACATGGAATCCAGCTCGCCGCGCCACCATTCCAGCAGGCGCAGGCTTTCCGCGGTATCTCCGATTTCGTCGCCCAGGTCGTCTGCCCAGCGGCAATAGGCGTAGACGTTGTAGAAATCCTGGTGGAGGCGTTTAGGCAGGAGAAAACTCACTACGTGGAAGTTCTCGTAATGATGGGTGGCGAGCCAGCGGGTGTACGCACAACCTTCTTCGCTGCTGTAGGTTCTCTGGAGCGCTTCCGGCGATTTTACGAACTCGGCCGGGCAGAGCATCTAAGGCACGATCGCCGTTTTGAGATGGCCGTTGTGGCTCATCAGGTGGCGCATCACTTCCAGCAGGTTGGCCAGCGGCTCTTCCCGGTTCACGAAGAAACTCGCCGTAATATGGCCGGCGCACACCAGGTCCAGAGCCTTCCGGATATAAGCCGGCGTATGGTGGAAACTGGCCTTGCAGGTGATCTCGGAATAGTGCAGCAGGGCCGTATCCAGGCTGACTTTGCTGTCATTCGGGCAGCCGCCGAAGAAATTCACGGTGCCGCCGCGGCGTACCATGTTGACCGCCCACTGCCACGTCTGCGGCTTGCCTATCGCTTCGATAGCGACGTCTACGCCGCGTCCGTGAGTCATGCCCCGAATGATCTGCACCGGATCGCCATGTTCGCCGGCGACCACCAGCTCGTCGGCGCCCAGGGCCGACGCCCGGTCGAGCTGCGTCTGCCTCCGCCCCACCGCGACGACGCGACAGCCGGCCAGCTTTGCCAGTTTGACGAACATCAAGCCGATAGGGCCCAGCCCGATGATCGCGATGGTATCGCCCGCGCGCGGCGCCGAATCCTCAAATCCCTTCACCACACACGCCAGCGGTTCGATCAACGCTGCATCCTGGTAGCCCACGCCCTCCGGTATGAGATATGTATTGCGTTCGACGATCCGGGCCGGGATGCGGATATATTCCGCGTAAGCGCCGTTGTTGAAGAGCAGATCCTCGCATACGTTCTCGAGGCCACGTTTGCAGAAATAGCAGTCGTTGCAGGGCGCTGAATTCGCCGCCACCACACGCTGCCCGATGGAGAACTTCCCGACACCCTCGCCTACCGCGACAACATCGCCGGCTAGTTCGTGCCCGAACACGGCCGGGGGCACGATCATCCGCGCGTGATATCCGCGTCGGAACACTTTTACGTCCGTACCGCAGGTCAGCGCCACTTTCACTCGTACGAGAATGTCACCGCTTCCGATTGTGGGAACGGCCACCGGCTCTACCTGCAGATGCTCCTTGCCGTAAAGCACAGCAGCCATCATGTGGCTATTCACTTATGACCACCTCTGTGGCTGAACGATTATTTTCAACGATTTAGGTCCTGGATGCAATGCCAATTCAAATCCTGAACGGATTTTAACCAAGGGCAGGCGATGAGAGATTAATGCCTCGACGGGTATCTCACCGCTAAAAACAAGCCGTGCCGATTCCTTCTGCAGGTCTATTGAAGCACTATAGCACCCGAATAGCGTCCGTTCACCAACACATATGTCGGCGCCCGAGGCCTCGATTCGTTCCGTGGCCGAGGTTTGCGCAAACAGCAGGATGCGCGCCCCCGGCCGCGAGCATGCCATCGCCTGCTCCACGATGCCGGGAACCGATGCCGCAACAATCACCAGGTCCGCGCCGCGGCCTTCGGTGCGCCGCTTGACCTCGGAAGCCACATCCATCGAGCGCGGATCCCAGGCAAAATGCGAACCGCAGCGTGACGACAGTGACAGGCGCGCATCGATGGTGTCGGTGGCCGCGACCGTGGCGCCGGTGCGTGCCACCAGCATGGTGAACATCAGGCCGATCGGCCCCTGTCCCAGGATCACCACAAGATCCTCCGGCTGCGGATCGCACTGCACCACCGCCTTCAGACAGGTATTCACCGGTTCCACCAGCGTGGCACGCTCGAAGGAGATAGCACCGGGAATCCTCTCCACTCCCGATTCCACGATCCAATCCATCACGCGCACATACTGAGCGAAGCCGCCGCCCGCCGGCTCGAATCCGGCGGTGATCCCGACTTTCTTGTATGTCGCGCACTGCGCGTATATCTTACGATGGCAGTAGAAGCATTTGCCGCAAGGGACATGATGAAACGCCACTACGCGATCGCCCACCCGGAATTTCGTGACACCCGAGCCGACCGCGGCGATCACACCTGCGGTTTCGTGCCCGTAGATGCGCGGCGGCGCCAGCAGGTTGTGCTCGATCTTCTTGAGGTCGGTATGGCAGATGCCACAGGCTTCCACCTGAATGAGGATTTCCCCGGGGCCGATGGTTGGGGTCGGAATCTCTTCGACGTCGACGACACTACTGCCGCGATAGACCGCTGCATGCATGGTCTGGGGGATGGCGCTCACTTCAGAATCGGCAATCGGCAATAAATTCTCCCAGCGACATCGCGGCCCGGGCACAGCGCTTCCGTAACCGGATCAGTTCCGGTATGCGGGTAAGGGGCTGGCGCAATGAACTGCTAAGAATTTCTATTGTAGCGAAGTGACCGTCGGGCCGCAGGGCAGAATTAAAATCATTCGCCATATCTTCGCTTGCAAGATCGGTAACCGCCTTGATGCAGAAAAAGGGTAATCCGTGAGCCGCCGCCCGCTCCGCAACCCCGCCCGCCTCCATCTCCACCGCAATCGCCCCGGAGGCGAACAGCCGCAATTTCTCGGCGGCGGTCTGCGCCACATGATCGATGGAGGCAACTACGCCCAGCCGCGCGTCTTGCGCGCCGCGAGGCGCGAGCGCCGCAAACCTCACGCCGCCCGAGGCCACCTCGGTGGCCACCACTACGTCGCCGACCTGCAAATTCGGATCGAGCGCGCCGCAGAAGCCCGTGCTGACCACGGCGGCCGGCCGGAACTCTTCCAATGCCCGATCGACTGCTGCCGCTGCCTGCACAGCACCAACTCCGTTCGCTTTCAGGATCCAATCCGAACGCCGCGGCATGCCCCGGAATTCCATCGTGTCCGCTGCCACGATCAGGACCGCCATTATGCTGCTGACCGGGCTCGGGCCGCGCCTTGAAACCAATCGACTGCGCGGGCGAGCGCCCGCTCGGCCGGACCGGGAGTGAATCCAAGCTCCCGGGCCGCCTTTTCGTGGCTGACCCACATCTTCTTTTTCGCCATCCGTACCGCCTCCAGCGGCACACGCGGCGGTTTCCCGGTGACGCCGGCCCAAGCGGTGCTACACGCGCCCGCGCAGTATGCCACCGCATAGGGAATTTGCGTGCGAGGCGCTTTTCTCCCGGTGATCTTCGCCAGCTTCTGCAAGATCTGTGCGAGAGTCAGGTTCTCGCTGCCCAGGATGTAGCGCTCGCCGGTCCGCCCCCGCTCGCACGCCAGCAGATGCCCTTCCGCGGTATCGCGCACGTCAACCACGTTCAGCCCGGTATCGATGAAGGCCGGCATATCGCCATTCAGAAAATCCAGCACGATTTTGCCCGTGGGCGTCGGCTTCACATCATGATCGCCGATCGGCGCGGTGGGGTTCACCACCACCACCGGGAACCCGTCCCTGGCGAACTCCAGCGCCACCTGCTCGGCCATGAACTTCGACCGCTTATAGTGGCCCACCATGTCCTGCAGGCCGACCGGCGTTTCCTCGTTGCCGATCCCGCCGTGCGGTACGCCGATGCAGCCCACCGTGCTGGTGTAGACCACGCGCTCCATGCCAGCCTTTCTGGCCACCTGCAACAGGCTGCGCGTGCCCTCCACGTTCGAGCGGTACAATTCCGATGGATCTTTGGCCCAGAGCCGGTAGTCCGCCGCCACGTGAAAGAGCAGGCCGCATCCCGTTACCGCCCGCTCGAGAGATTCCGGATCCCTCAGATCTCCGGTCGCGATTTGCAGATCGAGGCCGTCGACTTTGCTCCCCGGCCGCACCAGGGCCCGCACCTGTTGCCCGCGCTCCACCAGCAACCGCGCCACGTGCCACCCGAGAAACCCGCTCGCGCCCGTGACCAGAGTCGGCTTCATAGGTCGCGGCACCACCGCGCAGCCGGGATTCTGACTTCTGACTCCTGAATTCTGAATTCCTGCTTTACCGCAGCATCCACGTCAACATCTTCATATTGTCAGCCAGGCTGACGTTGATCCCGTAGGCCGCCGAGGGTTCGAACCCGCAATGCATCATGCAATGCTCGCATCGCGGATCGTTTCCCGGCCCGTAGCTCTCCCACTGCGTTTGGGTCATCAGGTCTTCGAAGGTCTTGTAGTGGCCGTCGGTGATCAGATAGCAGGGGCCCTTCCAGCCCTTTACGTTGTAGGTCGGATTGCCCCAGGCCGTACACGGCAGCTCACGCTCGCCGCGCAGGAATTCCATGTAGATCGGCGTCTGGCGCACGTTATACTTGCGCGCGACGCGATCGAAATCCTTGAACTTCTCGTGGATGTCTTCTTTCGTCAGGAAGATCTCGCGATCGTTCACCGCGCTGTATCCATAGGCCGGCGCGATCTGGTGGCCATCCACCCCGAACTGCCGCAGGTACTCGAAAAGCTCCTCGATCTCCCGCATGTCGGTCTCTTTGTAGACCGTGGTGTTGGTGCACACCTGGAACCCGGCTGCCTTGGCGGCCTTGATGCCTTCGATGGCGTCGCGAAATACGCCCTCGCGCTCCACCGCGATGTCATGGTTCTTCTCCATGCCGTCCAGGTGCACGTTGAAGAAGAAACGCTTGTCGGGCTTGAACTCGCCCAGGCGCTTCCGGATAAACATGCCGTTGGTGCACAAATAGATCTGCCGGTCGCGCTCCAGGATGCCGGCCACCAGCTCGCCGATCTGCGGGTACATCATCGGTTCACCGCCGCAAATCGAGACAATCGGAGCGCCGCACTCGTCCACCGCCGCCAGGCATTCTTCCAGCGGCACGCGCTCGGTGATGGTGTTCTCGTATTCCCGAATGCGGCCGCAGCCGGTGCACGTCAGGTTGCAGGCATGCAGCGGCTCGAGCATCAGCACGATCGGAAACCGCTTGTTGATCATGGGATGCGGCTGGCGTTTCTCGCCGGTCTTGGGCGGCAGAATGCGGAACGGGTTCGACGCATCGGAGGCCGATGCCACCGTCTTCTGCCACTCCGGCCGCGGGCGCATTTTGTTCCTGATAATGTACCCGGCCAGGCCGGCGGTCATCGAGAGCGGAAATCTCATAATCTATCCGTTCGAAGCGGCGCGTGCCTTCACGAACGAAGCCAGCGCCAGCAGCGGAAAATAATCCTTGTACATGTGGTAATTCAAATAGAACACCTTCGGAAAGCCGGTCCCGGTTGCCAGCGTTTCCTCCCAGCTCCCGTCCGCCCGCTGGGTCTCGAGCAAATACTCGATCCCGTGCTGCACGCTCAGGCTGTTCGGGTCGCCGCCCGCGATCAGGCCCATCAGCGCCCATGCGGTCTGCGATGGCGTGCTCGGCGCGGGAGTAAACCCGCCGTTATCGTAGCTGGCGCAAGCCTCGCCCCAGCCGCCATCCGCGTTCTGGATCGATCGCAGCCATTCCCCGGCGCGCAGCACGTGTGCTTCCCGGTCGCTTTCACCCGACGCAGCCAGGCCTCGCAGCGCGAAGCAGGTCCCGTAGATGTAAGCGACGCCCCACCGGCCGTACCAGCTTCCGTCGGCTTCCTGATGCCGGACCAGCCACTCCACACCCCGCCGGACGGCGCGGTGGTGGTTGGGCACGCCATGAGCCGCCAACGCTTCCAGCACGCGCCCGGTGATATCCGCGCACGTCGGATCCAGCATGGCATTGTGATCCGCGAACGGAACCTGGCTCAGAAACTCCCAGTTGTTATCGGCATCGAATGCGGCCCAGCCGCCGTCGCCCGATTGCATCGCCAGGAGCCAGTCGATTCCGCGCTTCGCGGCGGCCGCGTGAGCCGCCCGGTCCGTTCCCTGGACTTCGCCGAGCGCCAGGAGCACCATCGCCGTGTCGTCGATATCCGGGTAAAACTCGTTGGCGTACTCGAATGCCCAGCCCGAGGGTTCGGTGTTGGGCCGCTTCACGCTCCAATCGCCCTTGCGCCGCACCTCGCGCTTCAGCAGCCAGTTTGCCGCCGGCGGCAGAGCCGGATGCTCGGGATCGCTTTGCCCCAGAGCGTAGGCCGCGATCGCGGTGTCCCAAACCGGCGAAAAACACGGCTGGAAGAAAAAGCGTTCCCCGTCGTCCACCATCAGGTTGTTGAAGTGCCGCAGCGCCTCCACCCGAATGGGATCGTCCTTGGCATAGCCCAGGACATCCAGCGCCATCACCGAGTACATCATCGGCGGGTAGATGGCGCCCAGGCCGTCAGAATGCCGCAGCCGCTCCAGCATCCAACCCTTCGCCTTTTCGATGGCGCGGCGCCGGATTGCGTTGCTGCCGCTGCGCTCCCACCATTTCAGCAGCGCGTCGACTGTGAGAAAGACGTTGTGCCACGTCAACCACGACGGGTCGCGGTGAAACGCCGGGCTCACTCCGGGCAGCCACAGTTCGTCCAGATTGAAACCCGCGGGCACGGGCGCCTGCGGATTGGCCGCATGCACGATCGACAGGGATACCACAATGGCCCGGGTCCAGCTCGACATCTGGTACAGCAGATCGAAAGGCAGCAGGGCTACCTCCGGCGGAATGCTCGGACAGTATTCCCGGGGATACAAATTGAACAGGCTGAGATTGACCTTGACGTAACTGTTCGCGGCTTGAATTCCGCCCAGCGCCAGGATGCGTTCGCGCAGTCTCCTCATGCACGAATCGTCGACGGGCACGCCGGCCACCTTCAATGCGAAGTAGGCTTTGACGCTGGCGCTGACCTCCGATGGCCCGCCCACATAAATGTTCAATCCGCCGTCCGCCAACTGCCGGTCCAGAATCGAGCGCACCGCCTTGTCGATGAGCGGCCTCGTCTCCGGATGCCAGACGCCATTCACCGGCGGATAAAGCCACAACTGAAACAGGATGTAGTCCGATTCCAGCGTGGTGTCCGCAGTCAGCTCCGCGCACCAGTGGCCGTCGCGGACCTGCATGCCGGAAAGATAATCGCCGGCCCGGCGCATGGCCTGTTCGGCCGCGCTTTCCAGCGTGTTGCGGACTTGAAGCGGCGCGCTCATTGTATGGTCGTCACCAGCTCCGCGGGAAGGGAGAAGCGCACATCTTCGTCCACGAGCTCGATCTCTTCAAGCTGGCGGAATCCGCGTTCCTTGAGGAACTCCATGAGATCCTGCACCAGGTGCTCCGGCGCCGAAGCTCCCGCCGTCACTCCGACGTTCTTCACGCCGTCCAGCCACACCGCGTCCACGTCGCCGCGATCGTTCACCAGGTAGGAGCGCACCCCGAAATTGGCGCCGACCTCCACCAGCCGTTTCGAATTCGAGCTGTTTTGCGAACCCACCACCAGCAGCGCGTCGATCGCCTGGCTCACCGCTTTCACCGCCATCTGCCGGTTCTCGGTGGCATAGCAGATGTCCTGCGAGTGCGGGCCCTGGATCAGCGGAAAGCGCTCTTTCAGGCGGGTGATGATGTCGCGCGTCTCGTCCAGGCTGAGCGTCGTCTGGGTCAGGTAGCGGACCCGTGACGGGTCCGGCAGATCGAGACTGTCCACGTCTTCGACGGTCTCGACCAGGTAACTGCGGTCGGGCACTTCACCGAGGGTTCCGATCACCTCGTCATGGTCCTTGTGTCCGATCAGCACGATGCTGTACCCGTCGCGTGCGAACCGCACCGCCTCCAGGTGCACCTTGGTGACCAACGGGCAGGTGGCATCGATCACGTCCAGCATCCGTTCCTTTGCCTCCCGCCGCACGGACGGCGCCACGCCGTGCGCGCTGAAGATCGCGCGGGCACCCACAGGCACCTCGTCTAATTCTTCGACAAAGATCGCCCCGGCATCGCGGAGCTCGTCCACGACGTGCTTGTTGTGCACGATTTCCTTCCGAACATAAACGGGAGGGCCGTACAAATCGAGAGCGATCTTGACTACATCGATAGCCCTGACGACACCGGCGCAGAAGCCCCTCGGCTTGAGCAGAAAAACTTTCTTTTCCGCGCCGTGATTAGGTGCGAAAGGCTTAAGAGGCATAGATACGGATGGGTTTAATTATAACAGGTGATTGAGGCTGCTTTCCTATTTTCCTGTGGCAGACTGAAATCATGCTGGAATGGACCGAGCTAAATGTTGTAGATGGCTTGCCGTTGCGTATGGTTGCATGCCATTCCGGCCTGCGTATCATCGACTTTCATCTTTCTTCGCCCGTCGATGGCGCGTCGCGTAACGATTCCAATGCCGTCCTCCGGGAAACCACCCGGCAACTGCGTGCCTACTTTGCCGGCAGCCTGCGCGTTTTCGATGTTCCGCTAGATATGCAGGGGACCGCATTCCAGAAGCGGGTCTGGGCCGAGCTGCTGCGGATCCCCTACGGACAAACCAGAAGCTACCTGCAGATAGCGGTTGCGGCCGGCGCGCCTGAGGCGGTACGAGCAGTCGGGGCCGCCAATGGCGCCAATCCGATTCCCATCATCGTCCCGTGCCATCGCGTGATCGGCAGCAACGGCAAACTGACCGGTTACGGCGGCGGATTGCCGCTGAAAAAACGCCTGCTCGAGTTGGAAGGAGCCATGGCCATGGGGCTGCGCTACACCTGACCGGGCGAACTCACCGGGCGAACCGCGTCGCCTTCTTGCGGGCATGACGCTCCAGCGCCAGCGCGATCAATCGATCCAAGAGCTCCGCGAACGGGATGCCGCTGTGCTCCCACATCCTGGGGTACATGCTGATCGACGTGAAGCCGGGAATGGTGTTGATCTCGTTGATGTAGAGCCGGCCCGTGCCGCTCTCGAGAAAAAAATCGACCCGCGCCATGCCTTCGCATTCGACCGCGCGGTAGCATTCGACCGCCAGACGGCGCAGCTCGGCCGTCGCCTCCGGCGCGAGATCGGCGGGTACCTGTGTCCGCGCCCGGTCCAGCAGGTATTTGTCTTCGTAGTCGTAGAACTCGCGGCTGGGCAGGATCTCGCAAGGTAACGATGCGATGGGCGCCTGGTTGCCCAGCACCGAGCATTCCAGCTCGCGACCCACGATGCTGCGCTCGACGATGACCTTGCAGTCGTACTGCTCGGCCAGGCGCACCGCGGCTTCCAGCTCCGGCGTATCCCGCGCCTTGCTGATGCCGACGCTCGAACCCAGGTTGGCCGGTTTGACGAATACCGGGAACGGCAGGCGCGCGCACGCCTCCGCTACGCCTGCGCAGCCGCGCCGCAGCACGACGTAGTCGACAATCGGCAACAGACGTTCCGCGCAGACACGTTTCATCATCTCCTTGTCCATGGAAATCGCAGAGGCCATGACGCCGGCTCCGACGTAAGGCAGGTCCGCCAGCTCCAGCAGGCCCTGCATGGTGCCGTCTTCTCCGAAGGTCCCGTGCAGCACCGGGAAGACCACGTCGATCTCGGGGTGTGCGCCGGGCTCGGGCAGCATCGGGCGCGGGCTCCACCTTCCATCCTTGCCGATAAAGTATTCGGTTTTTTCGTATTTGGCGGGATCGAGGCCCGCGAGAATCGATTGCGCCGAACGGACCGAGACCTCATGTTCGCCGGTGCGGCCGCCGTAGATTACGGCTACTCGTGTTTTCATAAGATGCGTTTGCCCAATCCGCTCATGACCAGCTCGACGGCGAGCTCGGCGGTGCGGTTGCGCTCGTCGATGACGGGATTCACCTCGACCACCTCCAGTGCCAGCATGAGCCGTGAATCGCAAATCATTTCCATTGCCAAATGCGCTTCGCGATACGTGACGCCCCCGCGGACCGGAGTTCCCACGCCAGGCGCGTGCACGGGATCGACACAGTCCATGTCGAGCGAGAGGTGAAATCCCGCGGTCCCGTCGGAGGCGATGCCAATAGCTTGTTCCATCACGCTCCGCATGCCGCGCTCGTCGATGTCGCGCATGGTGAAAGCGCGCACGCCGCTGTCGCGCACGTGGGGCTTTTCCAGGTCATCTACGTCGCGCAGGCCGACAATCACCGTGTTGCGCGGATCCACCTTCGGCCGGTAGCCGGCCAGGCCGCTCAACAAAGCCGGCCCCATGCCGGCGATGCAGGCGAGCGGCATCCCGTGAACGTTGCCGCTCGGACTGGTATCCGGCGTGTTCATGTCCGCGTGGGCATCGAGCCAGATGAGACCGATTCGCTCGCTACGCTTGCGGAAATGGCCTCCCACACCGGTCACGGTGCCCACGGCTACGGAATGGTCCCCGCCCAGCACGAGCGGCAGGGTGCTCCGCTCCAGTGCATCATCCACGCGTGCCGCGAGCTTTTCGCACGCCTCGGCGATTTGTGTCAGGTATTTTGCACTGGCATCGCCTTCCGGGCAGCTCTCCTTCTGTTCGACGGGAATGTTGCCCCAGTCCTCCACTTCGTAACCGAGCCGCGCCAGGCGCGCATGCAGGTTGGCCACACGAACAGCCGACGGCCCCATGTCGACGCCGCGGCGGTCCTGGCCCAGGTCGAGCGGCGCACCTATGATCGCGATCCGGGAGTGGTGCATGTGTGCGAAATCTATTGTCTCGCAAGCGCCGCCGGACATGCCTGGCGGCGATCGAACAGCGGCTGCGGTGCGTTTTCTCACCCGTCGCATGAACCGCGGTAAGTCGTCGCACCCGCACCGCCGCGAATGTTCTCTATCCCTATTGATCGTTGATCCGTGCAGAGGTTATGATCCAATTCGCATGAAAGCACTTCGGCATCTACTCCCGTTCGTCTACTGCATCACAATCGGCGCGGCGTCAGCTCCCTGTGCTTCCGTCCTATTCCTTTCCACGGCTGCCGACGCCGAGCCGGGCACAACCCAACTTTTCACTTCTGCCCTCTTCTCCCTCACCGGGAATGTTCTGACGGTCCAATTTACCAATCCGTCTGCGGATCTGACATCGAGTGCCAACCCGGTCCTTGCGATGCCTGGCAAGGCGTCGGGCATGAGCATACCCCAGTTCGAGGATCAAGGCGTTGACGTCGGGATATGCGTCCGAAGCTGCAGTAATATGGCCGGCGGCTGGAACTACACCCTTTCTGGGGGCGGGTCGGTACACCCGCTCGGCACGTATCCGCTTTCCGCCTCGAGTGTGCTCGGCGACGCGACCGCACCCGACATCAGCACCTACACCGTTGTCCTTCCCAGCAGCTCTTCGGTCCTTTTCATCGAACCGGCAATGTGGACTTCCGCCCCCGACATGGCTGCCGCGGACGCGCCCGAACCCGGAACCTGGGGGTTGGCGGCACTTGCTTTGGCCGCGCTGGGTGCCCGCCGATTCCGCCGCGCGTAACCCCGGAAAACCACCGATCTCTCCTTTCGGCGATTGGTGTACAATTTCGCCGATGCCCCTACACGAAACCCGCCGCGGATTCCTCGCCTTGGCCGCGTCCGCAGTTCCGGCACTGGCGCAGGCCCAGCGCGACTGGAGCAACCAGCAGCCCACGCGTTATCCCGATCCCGACGTCGTGGCCGTCGACAAGAGCTTCTCCAAATATCAGCTCTTCAACGCGGTCATCTACCGTCACTACGTTGGCACCAAATGGGCCGAGGGTCCGGCCTGGTGCGCGCAGGGCCAGTACCTTGTCTGGAGCGACATTCCAAACAACCGGCAGCTTCGCTTCCTCGAAGAAGACTCGCACGTAAGCACGTTCCGCAGTCCTTCGGGCTACAGCAATGGCAACACGTTCGATTTTCAGGGCCGGCAGCTTTCCTGCGAGCACGCGGGACGGCGCGTCGCGCGCTACGAACACGACGGCACGGTGACCGTGATCGCCGACAAGTACAATGGCAAGCCGCTGAATTCTCCCAACGACATCGTGGTCCATCCCGACGGCGGCATCTGGTTCACCGATCCGCCCTACGGCATCCTGGGCAGCTACGAAGGCTTTCCCGCGAAGGCGGAAGTCAAGGAGGCGGTATATCGCGTGGACCCGAAAACCGCGCGCGTGGAAATGGTGACCGACGCGCTCGACAAGCCCAACGGCATCTGCTTTTCACCCGACTACAAAAAGCTCTACGTGGTGGATACCGGCGCTCCGCGGGATATCCAGGTGTTCGAGGTGGCCGATAACAAGCTTCGCGGCCAGCGCCAGTTCACGGACATGAAGTTGAACGGACGGGCGGGAGGTTCGGACGGCATCCGCGCGGACGTCGATGGCAACATCTGGTCCGGCGCGAGCGG
>DATJYJ010000056.1:0-3405 GCA_035578025.1 Verrucomicrobiia bacterium | reverse complement strand
TCCGCTCGGGCGCCGCGATGGTTTCTCTGTTCGGCGGCCTGGCGCTGGTTCTGGCCGTCGTGGGCCTTTACGGGGTTGTGGCTTACGGGGTAGCCCGGCGCACGCGCGAGATTGGCATCCGCACGGCGCTTGGCGCCCGGCCGGGCGCCGTGCTCCGCATGATCCTCCGCGAAGGACTGGTCATGACGCTCGGAGGAGCGGCACCGGGCATGCTCCTCGCGTTCGGCATCGGCCGTCTGTTCGGGGGCGTGCTCTATCAGGTGAGTCCGACGGATCCGGTCGTCTTTACCCTGGCGCCTGGGGTGCTGATTGTCTGCGCGCTGCTCGCCTCGTGGCTCCCCGCCCGCCGGGCAGCCAGACTCGACTCCTTAGTCGCTCTCCGCAGCGAATGAGGATCGGGCTTGGCCTGGCTTCGGCGCGATTCATCCAAACGCTCTTCTACCAAGTCAAGATTACAGACCTGGTAATCCTCGCTTTTCCGTCGCTGGCTCTTTTCCGTGCGTCGGCGACAACCCGTCAAGTAGCCGGGATGAGGGTGCCGGTTTTCAAGCGTTCTCGAGAGCCGGGCATCCTCCGAGTGTGCGATTATCGGGCCCCGGCCCCGGTCGAAGCTCGATCCCCACTGGGATCTTTGCCGTCTCCCACCCGCGAGCGCCGGCGAACGAGTTGGTTCGCGGTTGGAGAAGGCGGCGCATCGATGGACAGGATCCGGATGCGGCTGATCGTGTGCAACCACTCGATGACCGCAAACGCCTGGCGATCTTTGTCCAGGTATAGTGCTTGGCGGTAGCGCCGCCAACTGGCTTTTGCCGCCTCCCGTTCGGCGGTGCGAGCCGCCACCGGCAGTGGGCTCTCATCGTAGCCGAATGCCTGGAGATCGCTACCGATACCGCGAGCGAGCTTAACCGTCATGACAAAAGGGGGCCGGCTCGGGAGGCCAGGGCTCTGCTCCGTCACCGTGACCATCTCACGAATGGACGTCGTTACCGGCTTGCCGCTGTCAGCCCGCTTCACAGCGAAACTGACGACCGCGAGCGCCCCGACGAAGCTGCCGATGCATCCGGAAGCCCCAGTTGCAACAGAGAGGCAATCCTCCTTTGCGGGATCGGCGGCGTGGTAAACCGAGAGCCGCTTTCCCTCATAAGGCGCCGGAAAACTGACGCGCATGCGGATATCGTACTTGGCGGTGCAGAATCGGTAGGCGGACTCCGGCGTCTGCGACTTGGAAACCGCTTCACCGGCTCGCAGCGTCAGAACGGCAAACAGAGCGGTAGTGAAAAATCGGATGGTCAGGATGTGCCCCTCTCTCCACGCCCCTCGCGCGGTGAGGAAAGTCTGGGGCCGGGCGCCGGCTATCTCAATGCATACGGAGGCGAAACGCGGATCAAACGGATCTCACGGGCTACGTGGCTGAAATAAAGGCCGTTGTGGTACACTGCGACGCTGGGGATGAGCATCGTCAACGGCCGGCCCGAGCCGCCGCCGCGCATCATCCGGTTCCCGCCATTCGAACTGGACGTACGCGCTGCCGAGTTGCGAAAACACGGCATCAAGGTTCGTTTGCATGACCAGCCGTTCCGGATACTGCTCAGCCTTCTGAGCCGCCCGGGGGAAGTGGTGCTGCGCGAAGAGATTCGCAAGCTGCTGTGGCCGGACGACACCGTCGTGGAGTTTGATCGCAGCATCACCGCGGCCGTCCAAAGATTGCGCGACGCCCTGGGTGACTCGGCGGAGAACCCGCGCTACGTGGAGACGCTGGCGCGGAGGGGATACCGGTTCATCGGGGCGGTAGAGCCGGCCGGGACGGAGGCGCGGGCGGAGGAGAAGGCGGCGGCGGGCGGCCTCGAGCGCGGCCTCGGGCGGCGACGGAATTACTGGCCGGCGGCGGCGGGTTTGTGCGTGCTGGCCGCGGCAGCGGCGCTGCTCTGGCGTCCGCATCGGGCGCCGGAGCACATGGTGGAGTTCGAGATCCTGGCGCCGGGGGATAGTAAGTTCACGGATTTTTACCAGGCGACGGCAATCTCGCCCGACGGCAAATGGATCGTTTTCCGTGTCCAGGCCCCCCCAGCCCCGGCGAGTCTGTGGCTGCGCCCGCTCGATTCGGCGGCGGCGAGGCCGCTGTCGGGAACCGAGTCCGCGAGCTTTCCCTTCTGGTCGCCGGACAGCAGGTCGCTGGCGTTCTTCGCCGATCGGAAGCTGAAGCGGATCGAAATCGCCGGTGGACCGGCGGTGACGTTGTGCGACGCGCCGCGGGCGGACGGCGGCACCTGGAGCCGGGAGGGTCTGCTCCTGTTCGCGAGTGAGAGCAGCCTGTTCCGCATCCCGGCGGCGGGGGGAACAGCGCAGCGGATAACGGAACCCGACTCGGCGCGGCACGAAATCGGCCACCTGCATCCGCAGTTTCTTCCGGATGGAAGACGCTTTCTTTATCAGATCAAGAGCGGGGATCCGAACACAAAGGGGATCTACGCCGGGTCGCTGGACCATCCGGAGGAACGGCACCGGCTGCTGGCGACGAACTATAAGGCACTCTATACGGCGCCGCGGAACGGCCATCCGGGGATGCTGTTATGGCTAAGGCAACTCACGCTGATGGCGCAGCGCTTCAACGCTGGAAGCCTGCGGCTGAGCGGCGAGCCGGTGACGATCGTCGACGGGGTGGGAGTGAACCGGCTCGATCACGCGGCATTCTGGGCGTCGGACGCGGGGATCCTGGCCTACCGGACGGGAAACAACAATTCGTGGCTGGCCTGGGTGGACCGGAGCGGCAGGCGATTGGAGGAAATGCAGCCAGGAGGTCGGTTCGACGCCTTGGCGTTGTCCCCCGACGGCAAGCGAGTGGCGCTGTGCCGCTCCGATAACGACAATAACAGCGATTTGTGGATTTACGAATTCGGGCGCAAGGTGATGATGCGGCTGACGTATGGTGCGGGTCCGGTGGATTCGCCCGTGTGGTCGCCGGATGGCCGGCAGGTCGCGTTTTCCTCCAGCCGGAGCGGGACGTTCCAGATCTACTGCAGGAACGCGGACGGAAGCGGGCCGGAAGAGCAGCTTACCGAGGGGCCGGCGGACAAGTACCCGGACCACTGGAGCCGGGATGGCATGCTTTTCGAGCAAAGGAGACGCAGCCAGCCGAGCGCGATCTGGCGGTTGCCGCTCGCCGGCGGTGGCAAGCCGGTTCCACTTCTGGAAGCGCCGTTCCTCCAGGTACAGGCGGCGGTTTCTCCGGACGGAAAGTGGATGGCATACGAGTCAACGGAGTCGGGGAGAATCGAGGTCTACGTGCGGCCGCTCTCGGGAGGGTCGCCCGGTCCTGGCGGCAGGGTGCAGATTTCGACGGGCAGCGGAGGCTGGCCGCGGTGGCGCGCCGACGGGAAGGAGATCTTCTACCACCTTTTCACCAGC
>DATJYJ010000055.1:0-45108 GCA_035578025.1 Verrucomicrobiia bacterium | reverse complement strand
CGGTTGCAGCGGCTCCCGTTTCCAGCAAGTCCCAAACGCAACCTGCTCCCGATCGGGCGGCGGCGTTGCGGCAGTTTGTTCCGCCAGGTGCGAAAACAACGGCCTCCCAGGGTTCGGCACTACCGGCGCCGCCGGGCGCGGAGCCGGCCGTGTCGGCTGTGGCGATTCCCGGATTGCCGGTGGCGGAGGTGAAGCCCAGCGATGTCCCGGCGCCGCCCGCTCCGGTTCAGGCCCCGGCTCCGGCCGCGAAGCCGGCGGTGCCGCCGGGCGGCAATTTTCAGCAAGCCGAGTTGATGACTCGCACCCTGCCCCAGTATCCCGCGTTCGCCCGGACGCGCGGCGTGTACGGGATGGTGCGGATGGACGCCGTGATCGACGAGCACGGCGAGGTGAAGAACGTGAAGATTCTGGCCGGCGATCCGGTGCTCGCGGCAGCGGCGAAGAAGACGGTGCTGACGTGGAGGTACAAACCGGCGACCTTGAACGGCAAGCCGGTCGCCACCAACGTGGCGATCCAGATCGTATTTGGAGATCGAAGCAGGTAAGGTGTCGAGTCATCCGGTAAGTCAGATCGCAGGGCAGGTTACCCGGTTCCTGTTCGGTTCCGTGCGGTACACGCAGCGCGACCCGTCGGTGGTGATCGCGGTGCTGAACCTCAAGGGCGGCTGCGGAAAATCCACGATCGCGGTGAATCTCGCGTGCGAGCTGGCGTCGGGCACGGATTCGGTGCTGCTCGTGGACAACGATTCCCAGGGCACGGCGAGCCACTGGCTTTCCCACGGCCGCCTGCCGGTGCGCGGCGAATACATGCCGCTGGAGACCGACGAAGACGGCGAGCGCCTGGTGCGCGCGGTGGCCGGACGGAACGAGCGCTACGTGGTGCTGGACGCGCCGGCGCACGTGGGCGCGGCGGCTTTCGCGGCGGGGAAGATCGCCGACCTGGTGCTGGTGCCCGTGACGGCGAGCGGGGTGGACCTGGTGGCGACGCGGACGGTGGTGGACCTGATCCGGCGGGCGCGCGAAGTTCGCCGAAGCGGCACGCCGAAGTGCCTGATCGTGCCTTCGAAGATCGACCGGCGCACGGATGCGGGGAGGCGGATCGACGAGCAGGTACGGGAATTCGGAGAAAGCGTGGGGCCGGCGGTTCACCAGCGCACGGCCTTTGTGGACGCCTTCGGGGCGGGGCAGTGGATCGGCGAGTTCGCTCCGCTGAGCCCGGCGCACTATGACATCACCGCGCTGGCGATGGCGGTGAAACGGAGCCTCCGCATATGAAAGGTGCGGAACTCCCGGGCTTGGCCGCCGTTCCTCCGGCGGCGGCCAACGGCTCGCACCGGGCGGGGAAGAAAAACGGATCGCCGAAGCGCGCGAACGGATCGGTGCATGCGGCGGAGCACACGCCGGACGCGCCGTTCCTGAGGACGGAAGCCGCGCCGGTGGACGCTGGGATGTGGCCGCTGCATCCGGCGATGTGGTTTCAGCCGGAGCCGGCACCAGCGGCGCCGGCGTGGAGCGGGCTCGGGATCGAGCGTCACCAACGCGTGCCGTCGCCCGATTTCCGGCGGGGTGGTGCCGCGGGGCTGGATTGTGCCGCCACGCCGCTCCAGTCGCACGAGGTGCTGGTGCCCGCGCCGGACGCGGCGATTCCGGCCAGCGACCTGGCGCCGCTCGGGTGGGACCCGCGGTCGGTTTGCCGAAAGGAAGGAAGCGAATGAGTTTGCCCCTGGCCGAAACGATGATCCAGGCGGCTTCGCAAGCGATCGCGGGCAAGACCGAGGACGCGCTCGCGGAGCTGTGCGGGGCGCGCGATGCCGGACAAAGGAGCCCCACGCTGCTCGACGCGATCGGCCACCTGCAGTTCGAGCTGCGGCAGTTCCGCGCGGCCTCGAACACCTACGAAGAATCGCTGCGGATAGAGGATGGCAACAGCACGGCGCACTACAATCGCGCCGTGTGCCTGGAAAAGCTGGAGGCTTGGAGCGAGGCCGCGGCCGAATTCGAGAAAGCCATCGCGCTGGATTCGAGGCGGGCCGGCGCGCACCTCGGTCTGGGGATTTCGCGCCTTCACCTGGGGCAACCCGGCCCGGCGCTGGCAGCCTTCGAGAAGTGCCTCGAGCGGCAGCCATTTCGCGAGGCGGCGCTGCGCGGACAGGCGGTGGCCCTGCACCTGCTCGATCGGCTCCAGGAAGCGGCCGAGTGCAACCAGCGGCTGCTGGCGCGCGACCCGTGCTCGGAGGAACTGTTGGGCAACGCAATTTCGCTGGCGATCGCGCGCGGCGATTCCGAGACGCTGGCACAATACGCGGCGCGCCTGATCGAGATTCAGCCGGGCTCGCGGATCGGGCTGGAAGGCGCAGCGCTGGCGGCGTTCGCGCGGCGCGATTTCGACGCGGCCGCGCGCCACTGTGCTGCATTAGTGGAGGCGCACCCCGGCCACTTCGCGGGATGGTTCAACTACGGTGTGGCGCTCCAGCGCATGGGGGAGTACGAGAAGGCGACGTACGCGTATTCGGTGGCGACGTCGCTGGATGGGCGCTCGGCGGACGCTTTCCTCAGCCTGGGCACCGGGCTCGCCGAGACCGGCCGGTCGGATGAGGCGCGCAACGCTTACGAAGAGGCGCTGGCGATTGCGCCGCAGATGAAGACCGCGCTGTGGAATCTCGGGCTGCTGTATGAGAGCCGCGGAGAACCGCGTCATGCGGAGAGCCTGTACGCGCGGCTGGTGGAGTGTTATCCGGACGCGCAGGACGCGTGGTTCCGGCTCGGCTACTCGCGCCTGCAGCTCGGCGAATTGCCGGACGCGATCCGGGCGTTCGAAGCCTGCCTGGCTCTTCCGAAGAAGTGCCCGGAGGCGCTGGTGAACATCGGGGTGGCCCGCTGGAAGCTGCACGATCTGGAGGGGGCCAAGCAGGCGTTCCGGCAATGCCTCAACTCGGCGCGGCCGGTGGAGGCTCTGCGGTACCTGGCGGCGATCGCCCTCGAGCAGCAGGAATACGAACAGGCGCTGACGTTGCACAAGCAGCTCATCGAGATGGATGAGCCATCGAGCGACCTGCTCTACAACCTGGCGCTGCTCTACCAGAAGCGCGGCCGGCCCGCGGAAGCGGTGCGGCATTACCGGCAGGCGCTGGGTCTGCGGCCGGATTTTCCGCAGGCACAGATGAACCTGGGGCACGCCCTAATTGCGCTGGGGAAGCACGAGGAGGCGCAGGCGGCGTGGCAGGAGGCGCTGCGCGGAAACGTGGAGCTGGCGGAACAGTTTTTGGTGTGACGAGATTCTGGAAAGGACCTGGACATGGCGACAAACGGAATTGAAATGGCAGTGGAGGACGGTCAGGTTTTCGGCACGCTCGACAGACCCGGAGTCCGGAAGCGCGCGAGCGAGGCAGCGGAGATCGCCGACGACTTCGCGCTGGCGCCGCTGGTGGACAAGATCGCCAACGTGATTGCGCGCGGCCTGGTGGTGGCGGTGAAGGAACTGGAGGACCACATTGCCAGCGAGACCCGGAAGGTGAGCGACACGGTCGACCGGCGGCTCGACACCCTCCAGGTCACGCTGCAGGACCTGACCAGGTTCATGGGCGAGCAGCGCTCGACCAATTCCGCGGTCGAGGGTCAGTTGCAGGAGCTTTCGGCGCGGCACGCCTCCGACGTGGAGGCGCTGCGCAACGAGGGGCGCGAATCGTCGTCGGCGGTTTCGCAAAGGATCGACGCAGCCGTGGCGGCGCAGCAGGACGCGAACGCGAAGCAGTCCGCGGACCTGGACGCGTTGCGCGCAGAGGCAGGGGCTTCAGCGAAGGCGCTGGCCGAGCGCATCGACAGCCTGTGCAAGGATCTGGGTGTGCAGCAGGAGGACATCGCAGCGGTGAAGGCGACGCTGTGCACGTTCTCCTCGCGGGTGGACGCGCTGGTGGAGCGGCTGGACCGGCAGGCCGAGGCCGTCCGCTCGATGTGCGCGGCGTATTCGCAGCGCGAGACCGAGCTGGAGCAGCTTGTCGACGGCCTGGCGCGGCTGCGCGCGTTCCCCACGCCGGTGCCCATCAACGGCCTGTAACCCGCGCCGGGAGGCCCGCCGGTGTGGGAGGATGTACCCATGCAGGCTGAGCTTCTCATTGACCTGGCGCGCCATCAGCAGTGGGCCGACCGGGAGCATTGGCGAGTGCTACGCGAGCACGCGGCAGCGCTCGACGACCAGGAAATCCGCAAGCGACTCAATCACATGGTGTCCGCCTGCCAGATGCTGCAAACGCTGGCGCGCGGCGAGACGCCGGATTTTGCGTCGATGAAGGATCGCGAATCGGCCGACGACCTGCACGCCGCGATGGAGCGGGAGAACCAGGCGCTGATCGATGCACTGCCGGGCGCCGACCTGGACCGGATGATCGCGCTGCCGCGCGGTCCCAAGGGTCCGTTCGAAGCGCCGGCGGGCGTGCTGCTGTTGCAGGCGATCACTCACGGGCAGCATCATCGCGGGCAGAATGCAGGAAGGATGCGCGCGCTCGGAGTGACGCCGCCGATGACGGACTTCGTGATCTGGCACGCGCTGGGCCGCCCGTAGGGGGGCGCGGTACACCGATGCGTGCGACGGATTTCGAGGCGGTGCGGAAGATCGGGAGAGCGTTTCCGGGCGTCGAGGAATCGACGTGTTATGGGGAGCCGGCGCTGAAGATCCGCGGCAAGATGTTCGCCTGCGTGGCGTCTCATCGTTCGGCGGAGCCGGGTTCGCTGGCGGTCCGCGTCGATCTCACTCGGCGTGCGGGATTGCTGGCCGAGGCACCGGACGTCTACTATGTGACCGACCATTACGTGGGGTATCCGGCTGTGCTGGTGCGTCTGCATAAGATCAAGCCCGATGCGCTGCGGGACCTGTTGGCCGGGGCGTTGCAATTCGTTCAAGGCGAGATGAGGAAGCAACGCGCGCGGAAGGCGCCGCACTGAGCTGCGGACCGGCTGAAGTGTTTTGTTCATCACCGGCTGTCACTCGTGTCCCAAAGATACAGTTGAGTTCCAAGCCGCCGGCTCTACAATCGACAAGAAACCTTATGCGCTGACAAAGCCCGCGCGAACACTTGCGACGGGCAAATGCGCTAGGTGCACCTATTGCAATCGATTGAGGGGAGATCGATGGCTACCACTCTGTCACGGTTGTTTATTCTGGTTGCGTGTCCCGCGGCGTATCGCGCCGCCGCTCAAACCACGATTACGTTCGAAGAATTCCCGGTTCGCACGGAAGTGAGAAATCAATATGCCGCCAAGGGCGCTCACTTCGGCGGCCAGACCATATTCACCAACAACGCTCCGCACTCGGGTCAGAACGTTCTGTACTCGGTTTCGCCCATCGTGGAGGCCTTCACTTTTCCCGGCCCGATCCGAATCGACTTCGACGGTGGACAGAACTCCGTGCACCTGTTTGCCGGCACCGCGGGCACGGAAGCCGAATCGGCGACGCTGACGGCTTTCGACGCCGCAGGCAATGTCGTGACGCGCGACGGGCCGAAGACCGTCACTCCAGGCGCATTCAATACCCTGCTGGAGGTTCGCTCCGCCGGGCAGATAATCCGCCGCGTGGAACTGCTGTACGCCAACGATCACAACGAAGTGATCGACGACCTGACGTTCACCGGCGCGGCGGGAGACGGCTTGCCGAAACAGCCTCCAACCGTGACGATCAGTTCTCCCAAGCCAGGGCAGCAAACCGGCGCGGCGACGTTTCTCGTGGAAGGGACCGTGACCGGTCCGCAGGTCGACCCGCACGCTGTACTCAAGGTACACATCCAGCGGCCTCCGGGTTCGACAACCACCGCGGATTTCACGTATCCGATCCAGTTGGTGGATCGCGGACCTGCCGACATGAAGTTCTTCACGCAGACGATTTCGCTCGGCGTAGGGCCGAACACGATCACTATGGACGCCGAGAACTCCGCGGGACTGCACGGCAAGGCTACATCGGTTCTGGACGCGTTGCCGGACCCGATTCGCGCCCGGCTCCGGCAGGAAGGCGGCACGACGGCGGTGGGGGCATTCGCATTCGGCAGCGTGACACCGATCGGCCAATGCTCTTACGCGGTCTACGCGCGGGCGGCGATATCCGCGGCCGGCGGCGCGACGTCCGTCGTGCGCGGACCGATTCTACAAAAATGGCTCGCGCTTCAGGATCCGGGAAAGTTTCCGCAACTCGGCTGTCCACGCGGCGAGGAACGCAGCGTCGGCGGCACCGCCCGAGCGCAGGACTTCGCGGGCGGCCGAATCTACTCCTCGCAGCCGGGAACATTCTTTGTCCCGCCCGTTTTCGCCGCCGCGCTCGACGTGCTTGGCGGCGAGGCCGGCGTCGGCCTGCCGAACGGAGACCCGACCAGCGACTCGCGTCCCGCTTTCGCCACCTGGCTCTTCCAGCGCTTTGTGCGTGCAGGGGTCCCGGTGGCTTCGACGCTCGAGATTCGCGGCGACCCTCCGCGCCTTTTTGTGGAGCGGCAGGGCGGCGATCTCTCGCTGTTCACGGGGGTGCAGCGCCCGACCAACCCGGTCATCGTCGAGTCGTTCGCGTGCACCACGACGGTTGGGCCGTGTCCGGTTTCGGCGCCACCGGTCGAGCCTCCATTTACCGGGGCCACGGCGTTGTGCCACGGCAAGGAATTCGACTGGAAGCAGCAGGTGAGCGGTCTCTCGACGTTCCAGCCGGATCCGCCCGAATGGGTGCCGATCCGCGGCGATTTCATCCCGGTGCCGATCTGGGGCGTGTTGTTCGACGTTCACCTGGCGCACGGCGACAACCCGTTCACGCATCGCAACAAGTTCGATCCCTGCCCGGCGCCGGTGCTCGAGGCGCTGGTGAACGAAACCATCTGCCCGTCCGACTGGGACCTGAAGATCCGGCCGCTGCCGGGTTTCGGCTCCATGCAGGCCACACACCGCGACGCGGTGCAAGTCGAATTCGAGCGGGTGGATTTTCAACATCAGTTGGTGACTTACGGCGATCCCACGCCGGGAGACCTGATCTTTGCGGCTGGTAGATTCGTGGTGGACTGCGGCCACGGAGGCACCAACCTGGATGCTTTCAAGACCGAAGTCCATCCGCCGTCCGTATACACGGCGGTGAAGATGGCGACTCGCAACGGCAAGCCCGCCACACAGGCCGACATTTGGGTGAACTGGTTTTTCTCGGGCGGCGATTCCCCGCAGGACGCGGTGGAGTTCGACATCTTCCCGCCTCCGCGGCCGAGTCCACAGGCCACGATCGGCGCGAGTACGCCGGGCGACCAGAACGCGGCCGTGAAGGTGACGTTCAAGTCGCTCAGCCCGTTCGGCCCTTTTCGGGTGCGCGTGACGGCCGCGCGCCGCACACCCGAGATCACGAAATACGGCGAAATGAAGCCGCGCAAGGAGACCGTGCCGTTCGGTTTTGACGGACGTCTACTGGTTTATTGGAGTTGCCCCGGAGGAGCCTGTTAGCGGAGGAGGAACATCATGGCAGACTGTCAGACAATCAAAGCACACCTGGATGCACTGATCACGGAACGCGGGGATTTGCGGGAAGAAATCGCCGACGCTCGTTCGCCTGCGGAGCGCAGCAGGCTGCTGGCGGAAATGAAAGCACTGAACGCACAGATCGCGGCCGAGCAGAAGCGATATAACGACTGCATCCATCCGCCGGCGCCGAAGCCCGATCTGGTCGCCAGGACATTTCAGATCAAGCCCAACCATGCTGCGCGCACATTGGAAGTTGCGGGAGTGATTCAGAATATCGGGGACGGGCCGGCCCAGGGACCGTTCGAGGTGACGTTGGGCGTTTCCTACACCGATCGCAACCTGGCGGTGATCACGCGGCAACTCAATGTGCACGTGGCCACCACGGTACGGATCGAGGGACATGGCGCGCAGTACGTCACGGATTCGATCAAGAACCTGCCCCTGCTGTATCGCACCGAGAATCCGAAATTCGTTTACGAGCTGGACATGATCGTCGATTCGGCTAACCAGGTGGCGGAGGTGAGCGAGTCGAACAATTTTCTGTCGTTCCGCTACTGGACGGTGCCGCCGCCGTCGTAAGAAGCTGACGTGGCGGCTTCGGCTCTGACACTACCGTTTCCGCACCTCCAGTGCCACAGGCCGGGCGACGGCATTCACCTCGGGGTCGTAGTATTCGTAGACCCGCGACTGGAACGTGCGCGCACGGATGGGGTACTTTGCGCGGAGACGATACCTGATCGTCACGGTCTCGCCCGGTGCGAAGGAGTCGAAATAGAGAATCGCCTGCGTGGCGGTCAGGTTGAACTTTTCCAGCCGGCCACTCTTGCGGCCCACGGTCTTCTCGTGGAAGTCCTGAAGGTCTTCGCTCAGCAGGTCGAAGCCGGGCGGAATGCCGAGGTCCACCATGACCATCTTGGCGGATTGCTGGAGATTGTTGTGCACGGTGGCGGTAGCGGCGGCAATATCGTCCTGCGCCAGTCGGGTGCGGTCGTATGTGACGTCGATCGAGAGCGGTTCGCTGGCCGGCTTTTCGCCCCACGGCGTAAAGTAGCGGCCGACAATCTGGTAGGCCAGGCCGCCCTTGCCTTCGAACTTGAGCGTGACGTTGTTGGACGCAGGGTCGATGCCCTTCAGCACGAACTGGTGCAGCAGGTCGTTGTTGTCCGGAGTGAGGGTCAGGCGCTCGACGGTCTTACCGTTGAGCGCGACTTCGAGCGTGCCGCGTACGTCGGAGGCAGACTTGTCGGTCGAGAGAAGGAGCGCGCGCAGGGCCATGATGGTGGCCTGCGTGGTGCCCCATGTGCCGGACCCGTCCTTCTTGGCGGCGATATATTTCATCGCCTTCTCCACGGTGCCGGAGGCCTGGCCCCACTTCAGCAGCGCCTGTACGGCGAGACCGGTTGTCTCGACGGACGCGCTGTTGCCGCGCCCATAGACGCCGGTCTCCTCGGCGGTCCACCATGCCTGATCGTCCTTTTCGGTGCGGGCGTCGAGCAGCAGGCGCATGGCGCGATTGGTGAAGTCGCGGTCCCTGCTGTAGTCGGCCGCGAAATTGGCGACAACGGCGAGGGTGTAAGCGTCGGCCTTGTCGGCCATGTGCGCGGCGACGAACTGGCGCGCCTTCTCGACGGCGGGACCCTGGTAGCCGGTGTTCTCCAGCGCCCAGGCGATGTAGGCGGCGATGCGAAGGGTGTCGGTGTTGTAGCGGTTGGTGGCGCCTTCGTTAATGAAACTGGTATCGGGCTTCCAGCTTCCGTCCGCCTGCTGTTGCCCGGCGAGCCACTGCTGGGTGCGCTGGATCAGTTTGGGATCGACATCGTGCACCTTACTCATGTCGGAGAATTCCATCAGGCCGTAGGACGTCAGGATCTTGTTGGCGGGCGCCTGTCCGAACCAGGAGAAGCCGCCGCCGGGCACCTCGAAGGTCAGCAGGCGCTGATAGCCGTTGGCGATGAAGCCTTCGGCCTTGGCGTGGACCTCGGGTGTCAGCTTCTTGGTGCGCTTCATGTAGTCGAGCGCGAGCACATTGGGATAAGTGGCGGAGGAGGTCTGCTCGAAACAGCCGAACGGCATGCGGAGAATCGCGTCCATGCCTTCGATGACCTGGCTGAGCGGGCCCGGGTAGAGGCGCACCAGGATCTTGCTGGCTTCGGGAATTGCGTTCGGCGGAAAGCTGACCTGCTGTTGCACCGAGGTCTCCAGGCGTCCGTTGACGACGGTGTTTTGCTCGCGGCCGTTGGGCACGACCTCGATCTCGCGCACCACCATATCGGCGCGCGTGCCGGTATTCATGCGCGCGGCGAGCGCGAGCTTGAACTTGCCGATGCGTTTAGCTTCGATGGTGAACTGGGCTCCGCCCACGCGGCCGGAATCGACGGCCACCGTCTTGCCGGCCGTGTCTTCGACCAGCGAGAACCAGGCGTCGGGCTTCAATTCCAGGCTGACGTCGCCGCGCCCACCCGAGTAGTTGTAGGCGGCGACGGGGATGGACACGCGGTCGCCCTGGGTGAGCGTCACGGGAAGGTCGAGATCGACGAAGAAATCCTGGAACACCTTGAGGCTGGAGGTGCCGCTGCCCAGCGCGCCTTTCGTAGTGGACGCCATCATGGCCATGCGCCAGATGGTGATGGAATCGGCCAGCGGAATGACGATGGTGGCTTCGCCTTTGCCGTCGGTGACGATCTCGGGGTTGATGTAGAGCGCTTCGGGGAAGAAGGAGCGCACGCGCGGAGCGGCCGCGCCGGGGTCTTTGGCGTCGCGAAGTTCGGCTTTCTTCACGGCCGTGGGTGCGGCCAGCGCCGCGGCATCGAATTGGCGCATATTCGCTGCCGCCGGGGCCATGTCCGCGATGAAGGCGGGACGAACACCGCCGCCGCCGATGCCGCCCGGAACTCCGCCGACAACGCCACCTATTACTCCGCCCATCATGGCCATTTGTTTCGGCGCCGCCACGGCGACGACGGTCTCCTGCGGCATGGCGGCTGTGACTGCCGCGCGATCGCGCGCGCTCAGCGTCACCTTCTTCCAAAGCGTGTTTGCGCCTTCACCAACCTTGATTTCGTACTCGCCCGGAGTGAGCGCGGGCAGGCGGAACTGCCCGCTGGCATTTGCGATGGTCGTGCGCAACTTTCCCGTGGCGATGGCGCGTGCCACGACCGCCACACCCGCAGGCACCGTGCCGGCGATCTCGGCGGTCCCGTTGAACGGGCCGCGGTCGTGCTCGATGGTAGCGTCGATTTTGCCCGGACCTGCCGCACGGCGCGTATTGACTTCGAGGTAGGCCAGGAGATCGTCGCCGGTATTGAACTGCTTGTCCGGACCCGCGCTGCGCAGGAGGAAGTACCGGCCCTGGGGATACCACGGAGCTCGCTGCACCTCGATGTTGGTGTTCCAAGCATCGCGGTAGGAGACTCGCCGCGAAAGCTCGGTGGGGTCGCCGGCGCCGGGATTGGCGGCGTAGGAGCGGCTTAGGCCGGCGGCCACGTCGCGGGCGAGCGCGAGAAAGCGCGCCTGGTACCGCTCCTGGTACTCTGCCAACTTCCCCGTGGGCACCGCCCGGCCGGCTTCGGTCTCGAAGCGGTTGGTGTTCACCATTTCGGTAGCGGCGAAAAGGGCACGCGCGGCACGATCGCGCCGGGCAGCCTGCGCCGGTTCCACCGGCTCTACCACGTCGGGCATGCCGATGGAGTGGATCTCGTAGCGCGGCTTCATGGCCTCCTGCTCGAGATAGAAGAAGACTTTGGCGAAGCCCGGCTGCTTCTCTGCCAGCGCGAACACGGCCTCATCCACCACTTGCAGGCCGAGCGCCGCCTGCACACCTTCTCCCTTCTGATTGGTGACGCGGAAACGCACGCGCGCGTCCTGGCCGGGGCGGTAGACGGCGGCGTCGGCGGACGCTTCGATCTTCAGCTCGTCGGCCGGCTGCACGAAAACGAGCCGGTGGTCGCCCACGGGACGCGCATCGCGGCCGAACAGGTAGGCGTTGAAATCGAGCGTGCCTGCGAGATCGGGTGTGGCGGCCAGCGCCAGCTCGGCCTGTCCGTTTGCCAGGTCGAGATCGCGGGTGAGTACGGTCTGCCCGTCTTTCACGACATCGATGTAGACCGAGCCGCGCGACTTCGTCGAGAACACGCGCAGCAGGATGCGATCGCCGGCACGATAGACGGCCTGTTCGGTGCGCAGAAGGATCTGCTCTTCGCCCTGCCGGAGCTGGAGGGGCACGGTGCCGGAGACGCGATTGCCTTCCTGATCGGAGGCGTCGATCGCCACGGAGCTCAGATCCGCGCCGGCCTTCAGGCGCACCACCGCCACGCCCCCGGCGTCCGTGGACGCGCTCTGCTCCGGATTGCCGGCGGCGCGCACACGAAGCTGGGAGGCGGCGGGCTTGCCGTCGGCGTAGGAAGCCAGGATGAACACCTGGTTCTCCAGGTTTGGCGCTAGCGTGCCGCCCTCGGGCACTGCCGTCAGGATCAGCGGGGAATCGCTGACTGCGACCGGCTCACCACGCGTTTCGGAGTGGCCCGCGGTGTCCTTCACGGTGGCCTCGACGAGCGCTCGCGCCGCGCCGCCGGCGAGCGGCTTTCCCGCAAAGTAGGAAGGCAGCTCGATATCGAAGCGGTACGCGCCGTCCCGGTCCGTTTTTCCGTGCGCGGGCGCCGTGGTGAACATGGCCACGTCCATGCCGGAGGCCTTCACTTCCACCTCACCCTCCACCGGCTTGCCGAAGAAGTAATTTGCGCGCACGGTGCCGGTCACATGATCGCCGGGGCGGTAGCCGTGGCGCGCTTTGCCATCCTGGCCCGAAAAATCGATGGCCACCTTGAATTTCGGGAGCACGTAGCGCTCGACGTTGATGGCGATCTCCGCCGTATTGCCCATAAGAGCGCGCAGGTGATAGGCTCCGAGGTTCACTTCGTCGGCCAGGGTGAACTCGGCGGAGGCGATGCCGAACTGGTCGGTCTGGGTTTCTTTCTTGAAGACCTTGTTGCCGCGGGAGTCCTCCATCTCGAAGGTGAGCCTGTGGCCGGCGGTTGCCTGGTGCGTACCGCGATCGAGGGCGAGAGCACGCACGTGGATAGTCTGCCCCGGCTGGTAGATGGGCTTCTCGGTGGTGAGCAGGATGGACGACTTTTCTTCGAGCCGCACCTGTTCGGTGACCTCGGTGGAACCGATGGCAGTCTCGGCGACGTAGCGCAGGGGGAATGTGCCGGTGAGTCCCGCGGGGAAGCGGAACTGCGCCTCGGTGGTTCCGCGCTGGTTGAGGCGGCCGGTGAAGAGGACGACCGGCTGCGCGCCGGGCTTCGCCAGCTCGACGCGCAGCGAGGCGGGACCCGCGATCACGTCGTTCTTCGAATCGGTGACGACGACCCGCACCGCGGCGCGCCCCCCGGCGAGATAAGATTGCTGTCCGAGCACGCGGACCACCGGCCGGCGCAGGATCTGGGAGATGGATTCGGTGCCTTCGATGGCGTTCACGCCGGGGGCGGCGTAGAGGAAGCGGTATCTGACGCGATGCCAGACCAGGTCATCGAGGGGCAAGGCCTTGGTGAGTTGCACATCTTCCTTCCAGCGGTCCTGGCCGGCGGCAAGGTCGATGCGGCGTTCCGAGCGGCCCAGCACGTTGTCTTCGGGATCGAGGATTTCGATGGCGAGCTGTCCGGCGCCGGAACGCGGCGCGTCGTAGGGGATGACCACATGCAGCGTGCGGTTGGTGTAGGTGGCGGTTGCCGATTCGCTCGGAGCCGCGATCCACAGCGGCGCCGTGATCACCAGTGCAGCAGAAAGAACCAGCCAGAACCTGGAAGTCATGATGCTTCTCCGTGTGCTTGGACGCTCCCGGCGGCGGCGATTGTTCCCGTGCCGGGCCGCTGGGGAGCGGTTTCACAGGGGGAATGCCACGCGGAGCCGCGTCCTTTCAAAGGTTCGGCAAACACGTGCGGCGCTAACCGAGGTCAACAGGCGGAAGTTATCCAGGTATACACGAACGGGTTATCTACAACGAGTCTTGCAGGAGGAAGGTCACGGGACTATCCTCGCCTTCAGTACTAGTCCAGGAAATGGAGACGCGCATGTTCCCGGAAGCCAATTGCATTCATGACAACGATTGTCCCATCTGCTACGCGGCCCATGACGAAGAGATTCACGCTGCCACTCTGCGGCTTCGCGGCTGGTTTCACTACCTTGTGACGCACAGGTTGGCGGAGGAAGAGTTCTTCGCCGCGGAGGCAGAGGCGCGGGTGGCCTGAGCCGCGTGCGGAGCCGTTACCGGCGCTGAAAGACGGCGGTCTCCGCTTCTCGCGGCGTGGGAAAGGTCCGCGAAATGTGGTCGTGCCAGGAGAGGCATTCCTCATCGGCCAGCGACCACAGCAGTCCCAGGATCGTGCAGCGGCTAAGGCTTGCAGCCGCGAAGCGGCCGATGCGCTGCCGCATCTCCGGCGGAAATCCATCGAACGTCGTCAGGCGGAGGCGCGTCCACACCATGCCGGGAGTATCGGCACCGGCGATGGCGAAGCAGAGACCGTAGGCGAAGCCGATGATCAGGAACACAGCACCGAACACCGCGAGGTTCTGCTTGGTGAGAGCCAGTTCGCAGCCCATGGCGCGGATGGCGCCCAGGAACAGGCCGTAACCGATCAGCACCATGCTCCAATCCAAGGCGGCTGCCACTGCGCGGTGCAAGGTGGTGGCCACTGGAAACTCGCAGAAGATGACGGCCTCGACGGTAGAGCCGAGTTCGCGGGGCTTGGCGGGCGCAGGCGGCAGAAAATCGAGCGTGCCCTGGCCTTCGGGAACCGGCCTGCTCTTCCGCCCCGACGGCCTGGAAGTTCCGGTCCGCGTGCCCGTCTCGGGTCTGGTACGAGGCTTAGGCTCCAGTTGCGGAGCATAGCGCGCGATGGGGATGACTTTCTCGCCAGGATAGTCGAACAGTTCGGTCTGAACCGGGCGCGCGAGGCTTGGACCAACGCGCCTGGTCTTTGGAGCAGGTGGCGCGGAATCGGGGCGGACGGCCGGCTCCAGCATGGTCGCCAAAGCGCCGGTCATCACCGGTGCCTTCACCGTCAGGCTATCGCCTGGCCGGCGGCCGCAGCGCGTGCAGCGGTGCTCGCCGTCACCATTTCGGGTACCGCAATACTGGCAGGTCATTTCGTGTCTGTAAACCCAAGCAAATTCAATCGCCGAGAAACCTCACCCCAGGAATTGTGTTAGCTTCAACGATTGGGGCACACTCGGAAAAGCTCTCCTAAAGTTCTTAACATAAAGCGCCCTCCTTGTCACGCAAAATCTTCGAGTTTTACGTGCTATTTGCTTCATACCTTGTTGTATTGCCTGATTTTAGTCGTTTCGTGTCAGGCTCAGGTTAATTCCCTATATGAACAGCCGGCCGGGGAGGGTGAGCAAACGGCGCCGGCCAGGCAGGGGACCGCGCCCGCCAAGCCCGGTGCCCCGCCTGCGCAGAACCCAGCCGCCCAACCGGAGCCCCCGCCGGCCGTGCCGATCCACACGCTCAGTATCGGGGATTGGAACGCGCAATTTGCGGAGCAGACCGTCGACCACAGCATCATCCGGCTGGTCGGAAGCCCCGGCAGGCCGGCTGAGCTCGAAGACGATCACCTGCTGTTTCGCGCCGACGAGATGGAATATAACCAGGACACGGGGGATGTGACGGCGCGGGGCAACGTCTTCTACCATAACTTCGACCGCAACGTGCGGATCTGGTGCAGCCGGCTGGAGTATAACACCGATGACGAGAAGGGTAAGTTCTACGACGTGATTGGCGAGAGCCACCCGCGTATTATCGCCAAGCCTGGTTTACTTACTACTAACAATCCCTTTCACTTCGAAGGCACGTGGGCGGAGAGGATCGGCGAGAAGTACATTCTGCACCAGGGATTTATCACGAACTGCAAAATGCCCAAGCCGTGGTGGCGCCTGCGGGGCAAGCGGTTCGATATCGTCCCGAACGAGAAGGCCACAGGCCGGAACTCCAAGTTTATCCTGCGCACGATTCCGATTCTCTATCTTCCGTTCTTTTATCACTCACTGGAACGCGAGCCGCGCAAGAGCGGTTTTCTACTGCCCATGCCCGGCAACAGCTCGCTGCGCGGCTTTGAGCTTACCGGGGGATACTTCTGGGCGATCAACCGCTCTTATGACCTGACTTACCGTTTCCAGTACTACCCGGAGCGCGGCCTGGTCAGCCACGTGGATTTTCGGGGCAAACCATACGCCGGCACCGATTACGACGTGATCCTCTTCGGCGCAAATGATAAAGGCGTTCCCGGCAGCGGCAATCCGCCGGTGAAGTACAGCGGCCTGAGCATTCTGGCCGTTGGCAAGAGCGACCTGGGTAACGGGTGGACTGCCCATGCGGCAATCAACTACATTACGAGCTTCCGGTTTCGCCAGGAGTGGAGCGAATCTTACAGCGAAATCACGGGCTCGGAGATTCACTCGGTCGGGTTTGTAAACAAGAACTGGTCGACTTACACGATCAACGCGATTTTCGCGCGCCTGGAGAACTTTCAATCGAGCGAAATTCCTTACACTCCGCCGAATTCCACGTCTACCCAGTATCTGACCAACGCGGTGATCATCCGCAAGCTGCCGGAGGTGGAATTCACGGGCCGCGACCGTCAGATTTTCAAGTCGCTTCCGCTGTGGTTCTCATTCGAGACCGCGACGGGGCTGCTCTACCGCTCGTATCCTGTGTTCAACGGCAACACCCTCGTGAATAACTTCCAGACCAGCCAGTTCATGAACCGTTCCAGCCTGGCGCCGCACGTGACCGGCAGTTTCAGTTTCCTGAACATCCACCTGGTGCCGAGTTTCGGTATCCAGGAGACCTACTACGGCGAGGCACAGGCGCCGACGCCAACCGGCTTCACCGCGGTAGGCACGAACATCGTGCGGAGTTCCCAGGATTTTTCGATGGACATCATCCTGCCGTCGCTGGCGCGGGTTTTCCAGAAAAAGACGATTTTCGGCGATAAGTTGAAGCATGTAATCGAGCCGCGGGCCATCTATCGCTATGTTACAGGGATCGGCACGGACTACGCGCGGTTCATCCGGTTTGACGAAACGGATATCAAGAGCAATACGAACGAACTGTTGCTCGGGCTGACCAACCGCATCTATGCCAAGCGCGGGGATTCCATCCAGGAGATCTTCACGTGGGAGCTTTTCCAGAAACGCTACTTCGACCCCACATTTGGGGGCGCCATCGTTGCCGGCGAGCGCAACCTGTTTGCGGCGACCGCGGACCTGACAGCCTACGCATTCCTGGTCGGACCGCGCAGCACCTCGCCGGTGGTCAACATTCTGCGGATGAGCCCGCTGAGAGGTCTTAACGTGCAGTGGCAGGCCGACTACGATCACCGCCAGCACGGGCTGATCGACAGCTCCGTGAGCGTAGAGTATCGCTACTCGAAGTTCTTCGTTTCCGCGGGACAGAACCAGGTCCACACGAACCCGATTCTGACTGCGGTCGCCAACCAGTTCCATTTCCGCGGCGGATTTGGCGATTACAACCACCGGGGCCTGAGCGCAGGTTTCGAGGCGATCTACGACTACACTCAGGGAGTGCTGCAGTACACCACGTCTCAGGTGACGTACAACACCGATTGTTGTGGATTCAGCTTCCAGCTTCACACGTTCAACGTGGGCACGCGGGTGGAGACGATTCCACGCTTTGCGTTCACAATTGCCAACATCGCCACGCCGTTCGGAAACCTCAAGAAGTCGGACCGGATGTTTTAGCTAAACTAGCTGGATAGTGTCCACTCAGGTCCGACAAGCCCTTCCCTCCACTGCTGCCGTAGCCGGACAAACCGCGCTCGGTGTGCTCACCGCGATCAGTGTGTGCCACTTCCTGAACGACACGCTGCAATCGGTGATCCCGGCGGTCTACCCGATCCTGAAAGACGCCTATCGCCTGGACTTCTCGCACATCGGGCTGATCACGCTCACGGTGAATTTCACGGCATCCCTGCTGCAGCCGCTGGTCGGTTTTGTGACGGACGCGCGGCCCACGCCGTACTCGCTGCCGGTGGGGATGACGCTCAGCCTGGCGGGCACGCTGCTGTTGGCGGCGGCGCCGAGTTTTGCCGCTGTCCTGGTTGCGGTGGCGCTGGTCGGCATGGGGTCGGCGGTATTTCACCCGGAATCGTCCAGGGTGGCGCGGCTGGCTTCCGGCGGGAGGCACGGGTTCGCGCAGTCGCTGTTCGCCGTAGGCGGGAACGCCGGATCGGCAGTCGGTCCGCTGCTGGCGGCCTTTATCGTGCTGCCGAACGGACAGCGGAGCATCGCGTGGTTCGCGCTGGTGGCACTGGCCGCGATCCTGATCCTGATGCGCGTGAGCGCCTGGTACAGTTTCCACCACGGCCCGAGGTCCGCGGAGCACGCTTCCGCCAGCCGGCCCGCCTCTCCGGTAAGCCGCGGGACGCTGCGCCGCTCGCTCGCGATTCTGATTGCGCTGCTGTTTTCGAAGTACGTCTATATCTCGAGCATCGTCACTTACTACACCTTTTATCTGATTCATCGGTTCGGGGTCGCGGTTTACTCCGCGCAGGTACACCTGTTCGTTTTCCTGGTGGCGATCGCGGTCGGGACCTTCGCGGGCGGCCCGATCGGCGACCGGATCGGCCGCAAGTACGTGATCTGGGCGTCTATCCTGGGCGTGCTGCCCTTCACTCTGGTGCTGCCGTATGTCAACCTCTTCTGGACCGGCGTGCTGACCGTGGTGATCGGCCTGATCCTGGCGTCTGCGTTCTCGGCGATCCTGGTTTACGCGCAGGAACTGGTACCGGGGCGCGTGGGTGCGATCTCCGGCATCTTCTTCGGGCTGGCATTCGGCATCGGAGGAATTGCGGCGGCGGGGCTGGGACAGCTAGCCGACGCAAGGGGCATCGATTTCGTGTACCACGTGTGCGCGTTCCTGCCTGCACTGGGAATCCTGACGGCGTTCCTGCCCAATATCGAGCCTCCGCGCCACAGGCGTGCATAGGGCCGGACGTGGGTTCGAATGCTCAAACAGAGACGCTCTTTTATGACGGCCACTGCGGTCTGTGCCATCGCGCGGTGAAGTTCGTATTACGGCACGACCGGGGCGGGACCGCGTTCCGGTTTGCGCCGCTTCAGGGGAGGACGTTTCAGGATGCGCTCCCACTGGAACAGCGCGCCGGACTACCGGACAGCATGGTGTTGCGAACCGTGGATGGCAAACTGCTGGTGCGCTCCGACGCGTGGTTGCGTATTCTGGCGCGGCTAGGCCGGGGATGGAGAATCCTCGGCGGCGTACTCAGGGTGATACCGCGGCCGGTCAGAGACTGTAGCTACGATCTCGTGGCGGCGATCCGGTTCCGGGTATTCGGCCGTCGCGAGGAGCTTTGCCCGGTGGTGCCGGCGGAACTGCGGGAACGGTTCGATCCCTGAGGGAGCGATCAGTTTTTCCTCGGCAGCGTCACGGTGACGGTATTGCCGCGGTCATCGGTGGTGATGCTTCCTGGAGTGGGCGCGACCGGCTTGACCACCGGCTTGACCGGGGCAGGCGCGGCGGACGCGCCCGCGTTGGCGGCGAACTTCGCCTTCTGCGCCTCGATGCCCTTCTTCAGATCTTCCTCGGAGATCAGCAGCGAGAGCTTGATATTCTCCTGGTCGGATTGAATATCGATCTTGGTGCCGTTGCCCGGTTTGGCCTGCGCGCTGAGCATCATCTCAATCAGCTTCATGGACTGCATCAACTTTTCGGCATCCTTGGCCGACCGGACGTGTATCTGAGCGGCGACTTCCAGCCCGCTGCGAAGGGACGCGCCGAATTCGAACCGGTCGATGGCCTCCAGCTCGGGCGACGGCGCCTGAGACGAATGGATGCCCTTGGGCACTTCGCCGACGCCCCATACATCGTAGCGGGATTCGAGCGTGCGGACGCGTTCGGCGAGCACCGGAGCGATCGCGGAGTCTTTGCCGCGCCGGTCGATGGCGGCATGGACCATCTTCAGGTCGCCACCGATGATCGTCGCGGCGTCGAGCAGGGCGAAGGTTCCATTGGCGGACTTGGCGTCCTCGAGCACGGGCACTCCATGGTAGGGTTTCGCAGTCGCCGGCATCAGGGTTGGGCTGAAACGGCCGCGGACGACGAGCAGGGCCGGCGGATTGTCGCCTTCGCCGCTGGTGGCGATAATCACATCGTCGATATCCTTGAGGAGATTCAGGCCGGCAAGAGGTCCAGTGCTGGTGAGATGCGAGGCGGCGGCCTTGGCGTCGCCCAGGCTGGCCAGCAGGGGCGAGTTGACGAGGCCGCGCACCGACAGTCCGATCAGCACCTTGCTTTCGGGCGGTAGAAAATCAGGAAGCTCGGCATGCGCGAGCCGGCCGGCGCAGAGGGCGGCCACGAGCAGAAGTCGCATACTCCCAGCTTGCGGGCGCCGGCGCGCGGAATGCCAGATTTGCCTCGGTTAATGGGAGTCTAAGTACTATCGTCGATGCCGGGTGCAACGCGCGACAATGGGGAAGTCCAATGGACCAGGATCCACGCGCAGTCTATGCCAAACTGCTCGAAGAGCGGCGCGCCGAAATCGCCAGGCGCGAAGAGCTCCACCGGCGGATGGGCTACGCGCAACTCGCGGCCATCGCGCTCGCAGGCGTGCTGGTCTGGATCGCGCTTACCGGCGGCGGATCCACCATCCTGTGGGTACTCGCGCCGATCGGCCTTTTCGTGACCCTGGTGGTGGCGCACGAGAGGCTGCTGCGAGCACTGGAGCGGAAGAAGCGGGCGGCGCGCTATTTCGAAAAAGGCATTGGGCGGCTGGACGGGAGTTGGCCCGGCACCGGCGAGACCGGGGAACGGCATCTCGATTCGGCGCATCCGTACGCAGCCGATCTGGACCTGTTCGGCAAGGGCAGCGTCTTCGAGCTGCTATCGACCGCGCGCACACGCATCGGCGAAGACACACTGGCGGAGTGGCTGCTGCACCCGGGTTCGCCTCAGGCGGTGCGCGAAAGGCAGCAGGCGGCGGAAGAGCTGCGAGCCCGCGTGGACCTGCGTGAGGAGCTGGCCGTGCTCGCGGAAGAGGCGCGCAGCGGCGTGAATCCGGTGCTGCTGGCGGAGTGGGGCGAAGCGCCGGCGGAGCTAAAGCGGGCGGGTCTGCGGCTGCGGGTGTCGTCGTTCACGGTGTTGGGGTTCGCGGGATTCGCGGCCTTGTGGGTGCACCTTTTGTGGCTCGGGGGCCTGGTGCGCATGAGCGATCCGGCCGACGCGCTGGTACGCGACCTCTTCCTCGCGGCCCTCGCCCTGAACGGCTGGTTTCTGTTCCGCAACCGGATGGCGATCGGCCGGGTTGTGGGGCGCGTGGAGGAAGCCGCGCACGAACTGGGCCTACTCAGCGAGGTGCTGGTGCGGCTGGAGCGGGAGCAGTTTCACTCGCCAATGCTCGCCCGTATGAGGGCGGGGTTGGAAAGCGCGGGCGCGCCGCCTTCGAAGGAGCTGGCGCGGCTCAGGCGCCTGACCGAGCTGCTGGATTCGCGCGACAACGTCTTCGTGCGAGTGCTGGAGCCGTTCATCCTGTGGACGCCGCACCTGGCGCTTCGGGTGGAAGACTGGCGCGCGCGGTCGGGAGCGGCGGTGCGGCGTTGGCTGCAGGCGGCGGGGGAGATGGAAGCCATCTGCTCGCTGGCCAGCCATGCGTTCGAGCATCCCGCGGATACGTTCCCGGAGTTTTCGGAAACCGGGCCGTGGATCGAGGCGGAGGGAATCGGGCATCCCCTGCTGCCGGAAGACAGCGTGGTGCGCAACGACGTGCAGATCGGCGGTGCGCTGCGGCTGCTGGTGGTGAGCGGAAGCAACATGAGCGGGAAGAGCACGCTCCTGCGAACGCTCGGCGTGAACGCCGTGCTCGCTCAGGCGGGAGCTCCGGTGCGGGCGCGACGGTTGCGGCTTTCGCCGCTCGCGGTGGGCGCCTCGATCCGGGTGACGGATTCCCTGCAGGGCGGGGTCTCGCGTTTCTACGCCGAGATTCTGCGGCTGCGGCAGATCCTGGACGAGACCGGCGGGCCGCTGCCGGTGATGTTTCTGATCGACGAGTTTCTGCACGGCACCAATTCGCACGACCGGCGAATCGGAGCCGCGGCTGTGGCGTGCGGGCTGGTTGACCGCGGCGCGATCGGGCTGATCACCACCCACGACCTGGCTCTGGCAGAGGTGGCCGAGGAGCTTGGCGGCCGGGCGCGTAACGTCCACTTCGAGGACCAGATCGAGAACGGCCAGATCCACTTCGATTACGTCATGCGGCCGGGTGTGGTGCGCAAGAGCAACGCGATCGAGCTGATGCGGCAGGTAGGTCTGGAGATTTGACGGCGGACTGCATCCGGGAATTGGCGCGCGAGTGCGGCTTCGAGCTGGCAGGAGTGGCCGCAGCCGAGCCGGCGGCGGATCGGACGCGCTATCACGATTGGGTCGCGGCGGGGCAGGCAGGCGAAATGCGCTACCTGACAGACCGGCGCGCGGCTGTGCGCGACGATCCGCGAAATCTGCTGGCCGCGGCGAAGTCCGTGATCTGCGTGGGGAAGCTCTACCACACGCCGTGGCCGCTCACGACGCAGTGGAACGATGAGGAGTGCGGCTGGATCTCGCGCTATGCCTGGGGCAGCGATTATCACCAGCTGGTGAAGAGCGGGCTGGAGCGGCTGGACGCGCGGCTGCGCGAACTCGCGGGCGCGGGCCTGGAATCGCGGATCTGCGTCGATACGGCGCCGATTCTGGAGCGCTCGTACGCGCGGCTTGCCGGCCTGGGCTGGATCGGGAAGAACACGTGCCTGATCAACCAGCAGCGCGGCTCGTGGTTTTTCCTGGGCGAGCTGCTGGTCTCGCTGGAGATTGCGCCGGACGCTCCGCCCCCGGACCGCTGCGGTACGTGTACGCGCTGCATCGACGCCTGCCCGACCGCGGCGATCGCGCCCGGCGGAAGGCTCGATGCGGCGCGATGCATTTCGTATTTCACCATCGAGCTGCGCGGGGAGATTCCCCGGGAGCATCGCATGGGCATGGGGGCGCACATATTCGGCTGCGACATTTGCCAGGACGTGTGTCCATGGAACCGGCGCGCCCCGATCACGGCGGAAGACGCCTTTGGTCCGCGCCATTTCGCGCCACGCCTGGAAGAGATGGCGGCGCTGGGCGAGCCGGAGTTCCGCGCGATGTTTCGCGGCACGCCCGTCACGCGCGCACGGTATTCGGGATTCCTTCGCAATGTGGCAGTCGCCATGGGGAACACGGAGAGCGAGCGCTTCCGGGAGCCGCTCGAGAAGCTGGCGGCGAGTGAGGACTCGCTCGTGTCAGCGCACGCACAGTGGGCGCTGGCCAGGCTGCGGCCTTCATTAACTTAAGTTAGGAAACCGCGACTTTGGCCGCGCTCTGTGTTCTTAGTCACAGATGCTAACGGAGGTTCCATGACGTACCTGCGCATCGGACTAAGAATTCTTACTCCCTGCATGATGGCCTTGCCCCTGCTCGCGCAGACCAGGATCGGCGGCGGCACGTGCAACTCGGCCTCCCTGAATGGGAACTACGCCGTCTCGATCACTGGAAGGCAAGTTACCGCCGCGGGGACATTCACGAATGTTTTCCAGGCCACCGGATTTGCGAATTTCGACGGACTCAGCAAGTTCACACTGACGGCTGCCGCCGATACGCTGCTCTCGGTGGGCGCGCCGCTTTCATGGTCCGGGACATACAGTGTCCAGGCGAACTGCGCCGGCGTAGCGACCGTGACCACCGGCGGCACGGCGAGCCTGAATCTTGTGGTGTACAACCAGGGCTCGAATCTGCTGGTGACAGGAACTGATCCGACGTACTACTACACAGGTAGCGGGAACACGCAGCCGGCAACCTGTTCGACGGCCCTGCTGTCCGGGTCGTATGCGTATGACGGCACGGGATACGGGAATACCGGGACCGCGGTGAACGGGGTTGCCAATGGCGCAGGGATTTTGCAGTTCGACGGCCAGGGGAAAGTTACTGCCAGCCTGACGGTGTGGTCCGGCGCAAGCGCCTCGAACCTGGTGACCGCCAGCGGATCGTATTCGGTCTCATCCAACTGTCTCGGATCCGCGACCCTTACGGATTCCAAAGCGAATAACTATGTGATGGACCTGAGCGTCACCTCCGGAAATGCCACGGCCACTACGGACTTGATGGCGACCTTCGCGCAGGCATCCAGGTTCACGATTGACGGTTCCGCGCACACCGTGACGGCCGATACGTGCAGTGCTTCTTCCTTGAGCGGCACGTACTCGCTCAACCTGGGCGGGAGGGCGATCTCCGCGGCAGGGAACTTCGCGGGAAGCTACCAGGGCAATGGGATGGCCACGTTCGACGGCCACGGGAACGTGACTATGACTGGTACAGATAACACCAACCAGACAGCAGGGAAGGCATTCACTTATTCGGGCACATACAATCTGCCTTCGAATTGCTCGGGAGCCATGACGTTTGCCGGCGCGAGCCCGGCGACCTTCAGCCTGGTTGTGTGGAGCAGCGGAAAACAATTCAACATCATCGGCGCGGACGCCAGTTATGTGTATTCGGGCGGCGGGGGGATCGCCCGCCCGGACGCGTGCGCGAATGCCACGCTTTCCGGCGAATTCACCTACGACGCCAGCGGGTACCTGCTGACGGGGACCGCGCAGACCGGTGTCGGCGACGAGATCGGCGTCATACAGTTTGACGGGCTGGGCAATGCGACTTTGACCTATACCTTAACGTCGTCCGGAAATGCGGCGGCATCCTATACCGCGACTGGAACTTATTCGATGGGTGCCAACTGTCTGGGCTCCGCTTCCCTGGTCGATTCAACCGGCAAGACGAGCGCCCTGAATTTCAGCATGACCGGCGCCTACGGCCAGGGCGTGAATCTCATCGAGGCCCACCCGCAGTTCGTCCGTTCGGGAGCGGCGCATGCCGCATTTCTGAACCCCACGCAATCCATCGGCAACGTGGCCAGCTACGCGGTGAACAGCACTCCGTCGGGCAGCGTGTTCGTCCTGTTCGGACAGGGACTGGCGGCAAGACCCCTGGGCGCTACTTCCACGCCTCTTCCCTCCACGTTGGGCTCGACCAGCGTGACGGTCAACGGAGAGGCGGCGCCCTTGTTCTACGCCGACTCCGGCCAGATCGATGCGCAGATGCCGTGGGACATCCCGGGCGGCACGATGGCGGCCGTGATCGTAAAGAACGGAAGCTCGACAAGCAACGCAGCGGCGGTGTGGGTGCCCGCGACCGGGACGCCGGGTATCAGCGTCTATAGCAACAACCGGGCGGTCGTCGTGAATCAAAACGGCACTGTCAATTCACCAACCGATGGCGCGGCCGTGGGCGACCAGGTGGTCGCGTACTTCACCGGCGGCGGACCGGTACAGGTAGCCGGCAAGCTGGCTTCCGGCGCGCCCGCTCCGAGCGGCCTTGCGCCCGTGACCGGAAACGCCGCGGTGACGGTTGGAGGCGCACAAGCTACCGTCAAATACATCGGCCTCACACCGGGATCGATCGGGCTCTACCAGGTGAATTTTGTGGTGCCGCAGCTTGCTAAGGGCAGCTACCCGGTGGTCATCACGATCGCGGACCAGGCGTCGAACAACCCGGTGATGACGGTTTCGAATTGATCCGGTCGTGCCTCCGAAAGCCCGCTACGCGCGCGGGCAGGCCGGGAACATACCCGGCGGTGCAATGTGAATTCAGATACCTGTCACTGAATTGAAAGCCAAAGCGCGATAATGTGGGGACATGTCGCGAGTGTACGCTTATCACGTTACCCCGAGTTTGCCGCCGCGCTTGCAGTGTCTGGACTCGCTGTCCTTGAATCTGCGATGGTCCTGGAACCATCCTGTCATCGAGTTATTCCGCTCGCTGGATGCGGATTTGTGGGAAAGTACCGGGCACAATCCGCGCCTGCTGCTGGGCCGCATCGACCAGCGCCGGCTGGTCGAACTTTCCACCGATGAAGCCTTCCTGGCGCAGATGGACCGGGCCGCCGAAGATCTCGACCAGTACCTCGCGGGTGCCGGCTGGTTCGCCACCGCTCATCCGGAGGCCAAAGACCTGCGCATTGCATATTTTTCGGCGGAATTCGGACTGACGGAGTGCATTGCCAACTACGCCGGCGGTCTCGGAATCCTGGCCGGCGACCATCTGAAGTCGGCCAGCGACCTCGGATTGCCGCTGACCGGCGTCGGCCTGCTGTACCAGGGCGGGTATTTTCGCCAATACCTGAATCGCGATGGCTGGCAGCAGGAGACCTATCCGGTAAACGACTTTTACAACCTGCCGATTCAGCTTGTGCGGGACGACGCGGGCCCGCCGCTGGCTGTTCAACTCGACTTTCCCGGACGCCACGTGAAGGCGCAGATCTGGAAGGCGCAGGTGGGGCGCGTTCCCCTCTATCTGCTCGACACCAACGTTCCGGAGAATTCACCGAACGACCGGCGTGTGACCGGCGCTCTTTACAGCGGCGACCGCGAGCTCCGCATCCAGCAGGAGATCGTGCTCGGCATCGGCGGGCTGCGCGCGCTTCGAGCATTGGGCATCCGTCCCACGGTCTGCCACATGAACGAGGGGCACTCGGCGTTTCTGGGTCCGGAATGGACCCGCACTTCGATGGAGGAGTTGCAACTGCCGTATCACGAAGCGCGTCAGGTGGCCGCCGCGGGCACCGTGTTCACCACTCACACGCCCGTGCCGGCGGGCTTCGACCGCTTCGAGCCGGGGCTGGTCGATCAGTATTTCAGCGAATATTGCCGCAACGCAGGCCTCAGCGTCCAGCAGTTTCTCGCGTACGGCAGACAGAATCCGGCCGACGCGAACGAACCGCTCAACATGGCGTTTCTCGCTTCGCGCCATTCGGCATATACCAACGGTGTCGCCAAACTGCACGGGCTCGTGACGCGAAAGATGGCACAGCCCATGTGGGCGGGTTATCCGCTGGACGAGGTGCCCATCGGCTCGGTTACCAACGGCATCCATACGCGCTCGTGGATTTCGATGGAGATGAGCGCCCTGCTTACCCGCTACCTGGGTCCGCAGTGGGGCGAGCGTCCCGCCGACATGAAACTGCTGGAGCGCGTGGACCGCATTCCCGACCAGGAATTGTGGCGGGTGCACGAGATCCGCCGCGAGCGGCTGGTGAACTACGCCCGCAGGCGGCTGGCCGCGCAGATCCGGCAGCGTGGGGGAAGCGACGCCGAGATTGAGGTGGCGGGCGAAGTCCTCTCCCCGGACGCCCTAACCATCGGATTTGCCCGGCGGTTCGCTACCTACAAACGCGCCACACTGGTGTTGCGCGACGTCGAGCGCCTCAAACGCATCCTCAATAACGCGCAACGCCCCGTGCAGATTCTGTTTGGCGGCAAGGCCCACCCGCACGACAACGAAGGCAAGGAGCTGATCCGCCAGGTCATTCGTTTTGCGCGCGATCCCCAGGTGCGTCGCAGAGTGGTTTTCCTGGAGGACTACGATATCGCCATGGCCCGGCACCTGGTGCAGGGCTGCGACGTGTGGCTGAACACACCGCGGCGGCCCAACGAAGCCAGCGGCACCAGCGGCATGAAACTGCTGGCCAACGGCGGCCTCAATTTCTCGATTCTCGATGGGTGGTGGGACGAGGCCTACAACCGGCAGGTGGGTTGGGCGATCGGCAACGGAGAGGAGTACGCGGATCCGGAATACCAGGACCAGGTGGAATCCGCGGCGCTCTACCAGATACTGGAAAACGATGTGGTGCCGCTCTTTTATGACCGCGACGATTCCGGCATGCCGCGCGGCTGGCTGGCCAAGATGAAGGCGTCCATGAAGCTCCTGTCGCCCGTTTACAGCACCAACCGTATGGTCGCCGAATACGCGGAGCGCTTCTACATCCCGGCGGCGGCACGGCATCTGCGCCTGGCCGGCGACAAGGCCCGGGTCCACTCGCTGATGGAGTGGCGCCACCGGCTGCACAATCACGGCCGCGAGGTAAGCATTTCCCAGATCGACATCGACGGCGGAAAGACCGAGTACCAGGTGGGGTCCAAACTGAAGCTGCGCGCGCGTGTGGCGCTGGGTGGCCTTGCCCCAGGCGACGTTCGTGTGCAGGCCTACCATGGATCTCTCGACGCAGACGGCCAGATTGCCAGCGGCCAACATGTGGACCTGGCGGTGGCTGAATCCTCGGGTTCGGACTACGTCTATGCTGGCGAAGTCGAATGCACCCAAAGCGGATCGTGCGGGATTACCGTGCGCGTCGTGCCGTACCACGAGGACGCCCTGGTTCCGTACGAACTCCCGTGGGTCAAGTGGGCGGAGTGATTGGACGTGGGGCGGACGATTGCCCTTCTCAAATCTTCTCCCACGCCCAAATTTCGTACGCCACCTTCTGAACCACCGGCATCTTCGCCTGCTTCAAATACAGGAGGATCTGACCCCGGTGGTGCCCTTCATGGGCCAGCAGATACCCGCAGAAGGCCGCCGGTCCGCGCTTGTACCCGCGCATTTTTCCCGCCTGCTCCGCTTCCGCGATCGCCGCAGCAATGGCTACCGCCGACGTCTCCAGCGCCGTTCGCACCTCCGCCCGGCCCGCCACGCCCTTGCCGATCTTCTGCAGCTTGCTCTCGGGCGACACGACCTCGATCCACATCGCGCGGACATTGTGCAGGTGCGCCAACTGGTCGGCCACGCTCCGCGCCCGCGGGTTCGCGGTATGGGCCAGTTGTTCGTCGGACAGCGCGTCCAGCAACCGCAGGTTCACGCGGTTATTCAACAGGAATGTTTCGGACAGTGAATACATGATCGACTAGCCCAGGCAGTCCCGGCGCCGCGAGCTACTGTCCATCGGCCGCACTCAGCTTGCGAATCCAGATGTTGCGGAACCTGACCGGCTGCGAATGGTCCTGCAGGCTTAATGGCTCTTCGGCCGGATGCGCCGTGTAGGTTCCCACCCGCCTCCAGATGGTTGTGCCCAGATAGTCCTTGTGGTTCTGTACCAGCACGCCGTTGAAGACCACGGTGGCATAGGCGGGTTTCACCACCTTGTCCCCGTCGAACCGCGGCGCTTCGAAGAAGATATCGTAGACGTTCCATTCACCCATGGGCCGCGCCGGATTAACCAGAGGCGGCCAGACGCCGTAAATGGCGCCCGCGCCTCCGTCCGCGTATGTCTGATGTTCGTTGGACTCGAGCACCTGGATTTCATATCGGGTCATGAATTCCACGCCGCTGTTTCCGATCCCCTGGCCGTTGCCCACCGACTCCTTGGGGACGAGCCACTCGATGTGCAACTGGCAATCTCCGAACTTCTGTTTGGTGACCAGCCGGCCCGTGCGCGGCACGATTTCCATGTAGCCGTTTTCGACCTTCCATTTGGGCTCCTGCTGCGCCCCGCCGCGGGCCACGGTGACCCATTGCGAAAGGTCCTTGCCGTCGAATAACACAATCGCATCCGCGGGAGGGGCTTCCGACACGTAAGGGCCGGGGGTGACTTTCACCGGCCGCGGCCGTTCCATGTCGTGAACCTTCCATTTTTGACCCGGGATTTGGGGAGTGTCGTTGTAGCCGCGGACATCGTCCCCGGCTTCCGGAGGAGGCATATTCGGACCCTTCTTCGGAGGCGCGGGCTGGCCTTGGGCCGCCAGGGGAAGGGCCGAGAGGAGCACAACACAGAGCAGTCTCATGCTCCAAGAGTTTACTACCTGGCGGCGGAAAACGGAGTCGAACCGCACTCAGGAGTCGGGTTTTCTGATAACTTGCCATACATGAACCGCCGCAACTTTCTCCAATCGGTGGCCGCCGGCGTGGCCGCCGCGCAGAACATTCCCGCAGCCGCTCCCCGGATGATCGGCATCCAGGTGGGCGCGGTTTCGTTCGTGGACGAAGGAGTCGGCAAGGTCCTCGACGAATTCCAGCAGGACGCTTCCATCAACACGCTCTTCGTCGCGACGTTCACCTATGGCCGCGGCATCGCCGGCCGGCAGGTGCCCGGACAACCGCTGCCCGATCACGGGAAGCAGCAGTACGACACGGACACGTTTAAAGGCGGCAGCTACATCAAAACCCACCCGCAATATTACAAAGACACCGTGCTTCAGGACTTTCGCGCGTCCGACCTCGGCGACTTCGACGTGCTCGAAGCCGTGCTGCCCGCCGCACGGAAGCGCGGCATGAAGACGATCTGCTGGTTCGAAGACGTCTGGAGCCGGGACGTGCCCAATGTCACCCAGGCCGCCGAACGACAGTTCGACGGCCGCCCCGGGGTCACGCTCTGCTTCAACAATCCCAACTACCGCAACTGGCTGCTCGCTACCGTGGAGGACTACACGCGGTCGCACGAAATCGACGGCATCATGTGGGGCTCGGAGCGCCACGGCGCCTTTGCGAACCTCACCCGCGGCGCCAATCCCTCCGGCCTGACCTGCTTCTGCCAGTTCTGTGAGAGCAAAGCCCGGGCTCGCGGCATCGATGTGGCGCGCGCGCGTGCCGGATTCACCGCGCTCGCCGAGTTCGTGCGCGGCGGCAAGCGTCCCGTGGACGGCTACTACGTCACCCTGTGGCGGCTGATGCTGCGCTATCCCGAGCTGCTCGCCTGGGAACAGCTTTGGCACGACAGCCTCCGCGAGACCTACGCCGCCATCCATGCCAAGGTGAAGTCGATCAAGCCTTCGGTGGGTGTGGGCTGGCACATCTGGCACCAGAACTCGTTCAGCCCCCTTTACCGTGCGGAGCAGGATCTCACCGAGCTGGCGAAATATTCCGATTTTCTGAAGATGGTGATGTACCACAACTGCGGCGGCGAACGCATGGCCGCCTACATCGGCGCCGTCGGCCGTACCATCTACGGCGACGTCCCCGGCCAGGAGTTGCTCGATTTCCACTACCGCGTGCTCGACTACGCGCACGAACAGCCCCTGGCAACGCTGCCGCACACCGGCTTCTCCGCCGATTACGTCTACCGCGAGGCCAAACGCGCGCACGCCGCGCTCGAAGGCACCAGAACGCTGCTCTGGCCAGGCATCGATATCGACATACCCACAGCGGCCAACAGCTCCAAATCCACGCCCAACGGCACGCGCGACGCCGTGCTGGCGGCATTTCGCGGAGGCGCCGACGGTGTGATCCTCTCGCGCAAGTGGAGCGAGATGAAGCGGGCCAACCTGAAAGGCGCGGGCGAAGCCATCTCGGCAGGATAGGTCAGGCGCCCGCCTGGCCCGAAGCGGTTCTGGGCAGCACGTTGAATTGAAGGGCCTGGAGTTCCCCCGACAACGCCCTGGCCCGCTCATGGATGCCGCGGACCTCCACCTGCACAACATCCTCCGAGTGGCGCCGGATGGCCTGCGCAATCTCAAACCCGTGCATCTCGCCGCCCCGGGCCAGCGTCCTGAGAATCAGCATGTCCAGCGTTCCCGGAGGAATTGCTTCGCGCTCTTCCATGACATAGACAGTCTATGTCAAAAAGGTTAGGCGGCAAGCGTCGAAAGCGGGCGCCTTGGCTGTTCAGAAGCTCAGCCGGAGCGCGAATTCCATCGTGCGCGGGTCTGTCGCTCCGGTCACCTGGCCGAACGTCGACGAAGTGACCGTAGTGGACAGAGCCGTATAGGAGAGGTGATTCGGAAAATTGAAGAACTCCGCGCGGAAGGCGGTATTCAGCTTCTCGGTAATCCGGAAATTCTTCTGCAACGCGACGTCCCAGTTGTTGAAGAACGGATAGAAGATCGCGTAGGCTCCGAGGTTCCCAAACGTCCCTGCGGTCGGCACCGCGAACGCTGCTGGGTTCAGGTACTGCGTGCGCGTGGGACCATGCCAGTCGCCGATGACGTTCGGCCGCTGGTTGGCGATGCCTGTGCCTGCTGTGTCGCTCGGCAGCCCGAGGTTGAACGGCAGTCCCGTCTGCAGCGTGGTCACGCCGGAGACCTGCCAGCCGCCCAAGGCCACCTTGTACCATTCGCGTCCGTTCTTCCAGAAAGGCAGGGGATACACGTAGCTGAACACTACGACCTGGTTGCGGTTGTAGCTCGAAGGTCCCCAGTCGCCGCGCAGGTTAAAGCTGTTCATCGGCTGATAGTTGTAGGCGCTGGCATCGGTCCTGGCTTTCGACCAGGTGTAAGCCACGTTAAACAACCCGCCGCCGGCCATCTGTTTCTTGAACTGCACCTGCATCGAGTTATAAATGAAGTTGGCGCCGGTTACGTATTGGTAGATGTCCGCGTAGCCCGGATAGGGGCGCAGTGCATTCACGTTCACACCAGGATGAGCTTGCAGCGTTCCGGGCTGTAACTGGTTGATATCATCCTGGTAAGATAGGTTCGCGGCGCTCGAGCCCACGTAAGCCACGTCCAGCATCATGTCTTTGCTCAGTTTCTGCTGTACTCCGAGGCTCCAGTTCAAGGTCCGCGGCACCTTCATGTCCAGATAGTGCGAGTTATTGATGGTGGCCGGAAACACCTGTAAGGTGGCGCCTGCCGGATTCTCTACGTTGCCGTTGTATACGGTGGACTGCTGAATGAACGGGGGATTGTTCACTGCGCTGAAAATGAAGTTACCTTCGATTCGCTCATAGAACACGCCGAAGCCGCCGCGCACGACTGTGCTGGCTTTACCGGTCACGTCGTAGGCGAAGCCGAATCGCGGCGCCCAGGTTCCCCAGTAGGTGTTCATGGCGCCGTACGGGAGATTGTGGAACAAGGCCGTCACTGTGGGATCGTTGGTCACCGGCACTCTGCCGGTCGCCGACTGCGGAAAGCTGCTGCCGCCCAGCACCAGGCCGTTGTACGGGTTTCCGGTGCCCGGAACGATGGCTCCGGTGGAAGCAACGATCGTCGGCGCCTGGCCCGGAACGTAATACTGAGGCAGGAACGTGGATGTGTTCTGCAGCGCGCTGTACTGAGGTTGCATGTAGGCCCACCGGAACCCCAGATTCAACGTCAACCGTTTCGAGACTTTCCAGTCGTCCTGCACGTACGGCTCGATCTGCGTGAAGCGATACCATCCCTGGCGGAAACTCCCGGCCTCGGTATAGGTGTAGAAGTTCCCTAGTACGGCATCCGCCACCACGTTGCCCGTGGTATTGAGCGCGCTGGTATTGAAGGCGAAGCTGCCGTTAATCGCCGGCACGTTGTCCTGGTTCTTTCGGCTGCGCATGATCAGGATGCCGGCCTTCAGGTTGTGGTTGCCCTTCAGCTTCGAGAAATCGTCTTTCCAACTGAAGATACGGTTGAAGTTATCGAAGTTCAGCGGCGTGACGCTGAGGCCATTGTAACCTGAGAGGCTGATGCTGGGAATGAAGTCCGCGGCATTGTAAATCAGCGGGTAAGTGATGCCTTCTCCTTTGCGGGAAAAGTCGGTGGTGAAGATCGGATTCGGGCGGATGCCTACCTTCTCCTTGATCACATTTCCTGTAAAAGCGAACTGGAATACGTTTACCGTGGTGGGATTGGCCACGAAAGTCCACTGGGCGCTGGTATTCGTGCCCGGAATGTGGCGCTCGTAGAGTGCCAGGTTGGTCAAGTTCTGCAGGGATTCATAATAATCCCGGAACCAGTGCACCGAGATCTGGTTCTTTTCGTTGACATTGTAATCGCCCTTCAAAATATACTGGTTCGTGTTCAGAGGAGCCATCGTGGGGAAGACCAGGTTTCCGCCGCTGCCGGTGTAGTTCGGCGCGGGATAGTTCTGGAGCAGGCGATGGCTGTTGGGGCTGAAGCGGTTGGTGGGAATGATCCCGTTCGGAAATACCGCGCCGGTCAACGGGTCCTTGGGCCAGCGCGAGGATGCCAGCGACGAAAAGTCGCCGTTGATCTGCTGCGGCGTCGGCACCGTCCAGGTATTGATGGCGCCCTGCCGCAGCCGTTTGAAATCCGTTCCGAAAAAGAAGAAGAGCTTGTTGCGGTCCTTGTTGAACTTCTTGGGAATGAAGATCGGCCCGCCGATGTTGGCGCCGAAATTGTTGTAGCGCAGCTCCGGCTTGATGGTGGCGTTGAATGCCCGTGCCTGGATGGCGTCGTTGCGCAGGTACTCGTAAGCCCCGCCATGGAACTCCTTGGCGCCGCTGCGCACCGCGATGTTGATCACCGCGCCCGCGCTGTATCCGAACTCGGCGCTGTAATTCGTGGTCAGCACCTTGAATTCGGCGATCGCGTCCGGATTGATGTTGACGAAGTTGTTCCCTCCGCCCCCATTGTCCTTGTTGTCGGCCCCGTCCAGGTTCCATGAGAACGTGTCCGTCCGGCTGCCGTTCACCGACTGCGCGCTGTTGTTCACGCCGTAGCCGCCGAACAGTCCGAACCCGCTACTGAACGTCGTGGAGACGCCGGGCAGCAACTGCAACAATTGCGGAAAATTCCGGCCGTTCAATTGCAGTTGCGTGGCCTGCTCGCCGCTCACCAGGCGTCCCACTTCCCCGGTGGTGGTCTCGACCTGCGCAGCGTCGGCCTTCACCTCGATCTTGTCGACGACGTTGCCCACCTCCAACTTCACGTTGACCGAGAGCTTCGAGTTCACGTTCAACACGACACCGGTGGTCACATACTTCTTGAATCCCGATGTCTCCGCTGAAATCTCGTAGGTCCCGATCGGCAGGTTCGAGACCACGTACAGCCCGGTCTCATTGGATTGCGTCGTACGGACAAAGCCTGTCTCGTTGTTCTTTACGTTGATGGTCGCGTTTGGCACTACCGAACCGGTGGCGTCCTGAACCAGCCCGGAGATCTCCTGACTGGTGGTGGTTTGACAGAAAGCTGCTGTTGCGCAGAGCAGCGGGACGAGGAAAAGGGAACGGCAAGACATAGTACCTCCCCGAAATCCAAAAATGTTTCGCACTAACCTTCTGCAGACGAGTATACCCGCAATTCGTGCCGTGGAGGACCGTTTTTTGTCGTCCGAGCATCTGCAGCCGGGCGGGCGGAGCCACGGTATCCTGTTCAAATATGCCTGACAACAAAGCTCCGCAACGTGAACTGGGATTCGCCACCAAATCGCTGCACGCCGGACACACGCCCGACGCGTCCAGCCACGCCCGCGCTGTGCCGATTTACCAGAGCACCTCGTTCACCTTCGACAATTCCGATCACGCCGCCGCCCTGTTCGCACTGCAGCAGTTCGGCAATATCTACAGCCGGATCATGAACCCCACTACCGACGTCTTCGAGCAACGCGTAGCGGCGCTCGAAGGCGGCATAGCCGCACTGGCTACGTCCAGCGGACAGGCTGCGCAATTCCTCGCCATCACAAGCCTCGCCGGCCCTGGCGACGAGATTGTATCCGCCAGCACACTTTACGGCGGCACCTACACGCAGTTCGACGTCAGCTTCCGCCGGCTGGGAATCGACGTCAAGTTCGTCGAGCCGGACGATCCGGAAAACTTCCGCAAGGCCATCACGCCGAAGACCAAGGCCCTCTACGGCGAAACCATCGCCAACCCGCGCATGAACGTGCTCGATCTCGAGGCCGTGGCCAAGATCGCCCACGAAGCCGGCGTGCCCCTTGTAATCGACAACACCATGGCGTCGCCCTACCTCTGCCGCCCCATCGAATACGGCGCCGACATCGTGGTTCATTCGGCGACCAAGTTCCTCGGCGGGCACGGCACCTCCATCGGCGGCGTGATCGTCGATAGCGGCAAGTTCCCCTGGAGCGACAAGTACCCGGCGGTCACCCAGCCCAGCCCCGGCTATCACGGTATGGTGTTCAGCGACGTCTTTGGGCCGCTGGCCTGGATCATCAAGGTCCGCGTGGAGGGCCTGCGCGATTTCGGCCCTTGCATGAGCCCGTTCAACTCGTTCCTGTTCATACAGGGTATCGAGACCCTGCCGTACCGTATGGATGCGCACAGTCGCAACGCGCTCGCCGTGGCGCAGTGGCTGGAAACCCAGCCCTCGGTCACCTGGGTGAAGTACCCGGGTTTGAAGTCGAGCCCGTACTATGCTCTGTCGCAGAAATACCTGCCGAAGGGCCAGGGGTCGATCGTCACCTTCGGCATCAAAGGAGGCCTTGAAGCCGGGCGCAAGCTCATCGACAACGTGAAGATCTTCTCGCACCTGGCCAACCTCGGCGATGCCAAGAGCCTGATCATCCACCCGGCGTCGACCACCCATCAGCAGCTCAGCGACGCCCAGCAGATCGAAGCCGGCGTCACCAAAGACCTGGTGCGGATCTCAGTCGGGATCGAAGACGTGGCAGACCTGAAGTGGGATCTCGAGCAGGCCATGTCCGCCTGAGATACCGCGGGGCAGCCCAAACAACAGGATCCCCGGCGTTTGTTACAATTTCAAAAATAACCCGGCCGGGAACCGGGAGCCATGCCGATCGACTTCCTACTCAATGGCCGGCGTGTTTGTGGCGACGGGTACAGCCACACAACGCTCCTGGATTTCCTGCGCGCCCGCGGCCTGACCGGCGCCAAGGAAGGCTGCGCCGAAGGCGAGTGCGGAGCCTGCACGGTCGTGATGGTCCGCCCGCGCGCGGGCGGCGCCGCGTTCGTTCCAGTGAATAGCTGCCTGATGCTGGTCCCCATGGCAGCCGGGCAGGAGATCTACACGGTGGAGGCGCTCGCCGCCGGAGGGCCGCTCCACCCGGTGCAGGAGGCGATGGTCGATTGCGGCGGCTCGCAGTGCGGCTACTGCACCCCGGGATTCGTGATGAGCCTCTTCGCCGAACAGTACCGGCCCGGCCGTTCCGCCCCCTGCGACCCGCATGCCATGGGCGGAAACCTGTGCCGCTGTACCGGCTACCGCCCGATCGCGTCCGCCGCCGTGCGTCTCGGTCCGCCGCCGGCGGACGCGTGGACCGGCCGCCTCGCCCGCCCGGCTCCGGAAATCTCCGCCGCGGACTGCCCGGGTTTCGCTCGCCCCGCATCGCTCGCCGAATGCTTCGCCCGCTTCCGGGAGCATCCCGGCGCGCAGTGGATCGCGGGCGGCACCGACCTGATCGTGGAGGCCAATCTGCGCTTGAGGCGATATCCCTGCTTGATCAGCCTCGAGGCAGTTGGCGAGCTTCAGGCGTTGCGCGAGACGCCCGCCGAAATCGAAATCGGCGCCGGGATTCCACTGAGCGAGATCCCGGTGCTGCCGCGCGAATTCGTGGAGCTGTTCGCCTCGCCGCTGATCCGCAATCGCGCCACCCTCGGCGGCAATCTGGCCACGGCATCGCCCATCGGCGACGCGGCTCCGCTGTTGCTCGCCATGGATGCGCGGGTGCGGCTCGCTTCCCTGCAAGGCGAGCGTGAGCTGCCGTTGACTAGCTTCTTCCTCGGCTACCGCAAGACGGCGCTCCAACCCGGCGAATTGATCGTGTCGGTCATTCTGCCCAAACCCGTCCCGCGAATCGTGCGTTTCTACAAGGCCGCCAAACGCCGCATGGACGATATCAGCACCGTGGCCGCCGCATTCGCCGTCGGCGCGGATGGACGGCTCCGCATCGCCTATGGCGGCGTCGCGCCGGTGCCGCTGCGCGCCCTCGAGGCTGAAGCCGCCGCAGATCTACGCCGCGCGCGCGAAGTTCTGGCCCGCACCCTCAAGCCCATTAGCGATCATCGCGGGTCGGCGCAGTATCGGCTCGCGCTGGCACAGAACCTGCTCGACAAGTTTCACTTCGAGGAGGCCGCGTGAAGGCGGCTGGACAGGCCATTCCGCACGAGAGCGCCCGCGGCCACGTGACCGGCGAAGCGCTCTACACCGACGACCTGGTCGCGCGCTTTCCCGGCGTGCTGCACGCCTGGCCGGTGATGGCGCCGCATGCCCATGCGATTCTGGAGCAACTCGACCTCGGCCCCGCGCTCGAAGAACCCGGCGTGGTTGCCATCCTTTCCTCCACCGACGTCCCCGGCGAAGGCGACACCGGCCCCAGCCGGCACGATGAGCCCTTGTTTCCATCGGAGGTCCTGTTCCACCGCCAACCGGTTGCCTGGGTGCTGGCTGAGTCCCTGGAGGCCGCGCAGCAAGGAGCCGCGCGCGTGGCGGCGCGCTACCGGGAATTGTCCGCGATCCTGACCATCGAGGAGGCCATCGCCCGTGGGAGCTTTCACGCCGGGCCGCACCGCCTGATTCGCGGCGATGCCGGCGAGGCGTTGGCCGGCAGCCCACATCGCCTCTCGGGCGAAATCCACATCGGCGGGCAGGAGCACTTCTACCTGGAGACCCAGTGTGCCATCGCGTGGCTGGACGAATCCGGCGGCGTCTCGCTGCACTCCTCCACCCAGCACCCGAGCGAGACTCAGGACGTGGTGGCCCGCGTGCTCAGCCTGCCGCGCAGCCACGTGACCGTCGAGTGCCTTCGCATGGGCGGCGCGTTCGGCGGCAAGGAGGTGCAGGCGAACCACTGGGCAGCCATCGCCGCGCTGGGCGCCTGGAAGACGCGCCGGCCGGTCCGCGTCCGCCTGCCCCGCGTGCTCGATTTTGCGCTCACCGGCAAGCGCCACCCGTTTCTGGCGCGATTCGAGGCGGGATTTGACGGCGAGGGCCGGGTGCTGGCGCTTGACGTCACGCTGTATAGCGACGCCGGCTGGAGCCTCGATCTTTCCGACCCGGTGATGTGGCGCGCGCTCTTCCACCTGGACAATGCTTATTACCTGCCCAATCTGGAAGCCGCCGGGTACGTCTGCCGCACGCACAAGACCTCGCAGACCGCGTTCCGCGGATTCGGCGGTCCGCAAGGCATGCTGGTGATCGAAGACGTGCTCGACCGCATTGCGCGTACCCTCGCCCTGCCGCCCGAGGTGGTTCGCGAGCGCAACTTCTACCGCGAAGGTCACACCACGCACTACGGGCAGATCGTCAAAGACGCGCCGCGCATCCAGACCCTGTGGACGCAGCTGATGGCAACCAGCCGCTTCGCCGCGCGCCGCGCGGCGATCGCCGAGTTCAATGCCGGGCACGCGCATATCAAGCGCGGCATCGCCGTCACGCCGGTAAAATTCGGGATCTCCTTCACCGCGACTTTCTTCAATCAGGGCGGCGCACTGGTGCTGATCTACCGCGATGGCAGCGTCCAGGTCAATCACGGCGGCACCGAGATGGGGCAGGGCCTGCACACCAAGATCCGCCAGATCGCGGCCGATTCGCTCGGGCTGCCGCTCGAGGCCATCCGCATCATGCCCACGCGCACGGACAAGGTGCCCAACACATCGGCCAGCGCGGCATCGGCGAGCACCGATCTCAACGGCGCCGCGGTGGCCGATGCCTGCGGGCAGCTCCTGGCGCGGCTGGCGCCGGTCGCGGGGCTGATGCTCGGCTGTCCGGCCGATGCCGTGCGCTTTGAAAACGGCGCCGTGCTGGTTCCCGGCGCGCAGGTACAGCACATCCCGTTCGCACAGGTCGTGGAAGCCGCTTACCGGCAGCGCATCCCGCTGTTCGCCCAAGGCTACTACCGCACCCCCGGAATTCTCTTCGATCCCGCGGTGGGCCAGGGCAAGCCGTTCCACTACTACGCTTACGGCGCGGCCGTCACCCAGGTCGAAATCGACGGCTTTACCGGCGATCACCGCGTGCTTCAGGTAGACGTTCTGCACGACGTGGGAGATTCGGTATCGCCGCTGATCGATCGCGGCCAGATCGAGGGCGGATATATCCAGGGCCTCGGCTGGCTCACGATCGAAGAGCTGCTCTGGGATGCGCAGGGACGGCTCGCCACCGCGGGCGCATCGACGTATAAGCTGCCTTCGTGGAGCGAGGTCCCCGAAGTCTTCAACGTAGCTTTTCTCGAGCACGCGGCCGAGCCTGGCGTGATCCTTGGCAGCAAGGCGGTCGGCGAGCCGCCCCTGATGCTGGCCATCTCCGCGCGCGAGGCCATCCGCGACGCCATCGCGGCATTCGGCGCCGGAGGCGTCATCACGCTCGACAGTCCCGCCACCCCGGAACGCGTCTACTGGGCCATTCAGCGTGGGGCGGACTCACGCTGCGAGCTCGATCGATTCTTGTCGTCCGCACTCTCGTCGCACGAAGTATGAACCTTCCCGACCTCAATTCCCTCTCCCAAACCGAATTCACCCACCGCCTCGGCGGGATCTTCGAAGACTCGCCCTGGGTAGCCGAGCGCGCCTGGAGTCATCGTCCGTTCGCATCCGTCGACGCGCTACACGCCGCGATGGCCGCCGAAGTCGAGCGCGCCACCCCGGAGGAGCAACTCGCCCTTCTCCGCGCCCACCCCGACCTCGGCGCCCGCGTCCGCATGAGCGCCGCGTCGGTCAGCGAACAATCCGGCGCCGGCCTGGACCAACTCAAAGCCGAAGAGTACGAAGAACTGACCCGCCTGAACCAGACTTACCGCGAGACCTTCGGCTTCCCCTTCCTGTTCGCGGTCAAAGGTACCACCAGGCACGATATCCTGAAAGCTCTGCGCCGCCGCGTCGCGGCCGCACGCGAAGAGGAATTCCGGACCGCGCTCGACCAGGTGTTCCGCATCGCGCGATTTCGTCTGGAGGAATGAATTCCTTGCACACATTTGCCAGCGGCGGCAAGCGAAACTACTACGGCAAGGGCGATGTCATCGCCTACCGCCTCAACCCCGGCTATTTTGGGGCGAACGTCACCATGCTCCTCTACGGCGAGGCCTTCTGGCCCACCTACACGACCGGCGATAACGCCGGCCTCATCGCCACAGACTCGATGAAGAACTTCATCCAGCGCGAGACGGCGAACTTCACCGGGCAGGACCTCGAGCCCTACTGTCGCTTCCTGGCCGAAAAGTTTCTGGCGAAGTATCCCCAGACCGAGGGTGTACAGGTCGAGGCCGAGGAGATTCCCTATGCCTGGATCGGCGGCGAAGGCTATGTGCCCGCGGGGCCTGAGCGGGCCATGGCCGCGATAGAACTGCGGCAGGGCGGGGAAGTGGTCGAGCAGCGCAGCGGAGTTCGCGGCTTCAAGCTGCTGCGGCTCGCCGGCAGCGCCTTTACGGGCTTTGTGCGCGACGAATACACCACCCTGCCCGAGATGACCGACCGCCCCCTGCACATGTGGCTCGACGTGGAGTGGACCGGCGCAGGCGGCCAATCGCTTGCCGCGGGTGTCCGCTCGCTGGTGGGCGACGTTTTCCTCTCTTTTGAATCCGGCAGCATTCAGCAGATCATCTATAAGATCGGCACCAGGATGCTCGCCGAATTCACTGCCATCCGCGAAGTCCGGCTGGAAGCCGACAATCGCACCTGGGACCAGGTTTCCCCCAACATCTACACCGATCCCCGCCCGCCCTACGGCTGCCTGGGTCTCACGCTCCGGAGAGAATGATTGGCGCGCCTGTCCACGCACGTGCTCGACACCACCAATGGCCGTCCGGCCGCTGGGGTCGAGGTGCGGCTCCAGGACAAAATCGTCATCACCGGCGCCGATGGCCGCGCGGTCGTGGACGAGAACCTGCCGCCCGGAACTTACGATCTTGTCTTCGCCATCGGCGCATATTTCGGCACCGCGCAGTTCCTGGACGAAGTCGTGGTGCGCTTCCGCATTGCCGAAGGCGAATCGCGCTACCACGTCCCGCTCCTGGTCTCGCCATTCGGGTACACCACCTACCGGGGATCGTAATGGACGCACACGAGGTGATCGCCCGCTGCCGCCGGCTCGCCGAATGCACCGAGGAGCCCGGCCACATCACGCGCACATTTCTCTCCGCGCCCATGCGCGAGGTCCACGCGCTCGTGGGCGAGTGGATGCGCTCGGCCGGCCTGCGCGTTCACGTGGACGCCGCCGGCAACCTGCGCGGCGTGCGCGGCGAGGGCCCGCGGCTCATGATCGGCTCCCATCTCGACACGGTCCCGCACGCCGGTGCCTTCGACGGCATCCTCGGCGTGATGATTGGCATCGCGCTCGGTGGCGCAGGGCTCCCAGCCTGCGCGCTTGAGGTCGTCGGCTTCAGCGAGGAAGAGGGTATCCGCTTCGGCACGCCGTTCATCGGCAGCCGCGCGCTCGCGGGCGATCCTGTGGCCGGCCCCGTTGTGCTCGATGCCATCCGCGAATTCGGTCTCGACCCGGCGTGTCTGCCCGACGCGGCGCTGTCGCCCGACGTCCGCGGCTACCTCGAGTTCCACATTGAACAAGGACCCTTGCTGGAGAGTCTTGACCTGCCGCTCGGCGTCGTCGAAACCATCGTCGGCCAAAGCCGCTACGAAGTCCGCTTCACCGGCAAGGCCAATCACGCCGGCACGACCCCGATGCACCTTCGCCGGGACGCGCTCGCCGGCGCCGCTGAGTGGATCGGGCTGGTGGAGCGCGAGGGCGGCACCGTCGGATGGATCGCGGCCGAGCCCGGTACAGCCAACGTGATAGCCGGTGCCGCGTGTGCCAGCCTCGACGTCCGCCACGCGCGCGATGGCGAGCGAAGGCGCATGACCGGGTGCATCCTCGGTGGTGCCCGCGAGATCGCACTCCGCCGCGGCCTCTCCGTGGAATGGGATCAGAAGCTCGATCAGCCCGCCGTCGATCTCGAATGCGAGGCGCTGGAGCGCGCCGTGGAAGCCGCGGGCTATCCCGTACACCGCATGGTCAGCGGCGCCGGCCACGACGCCATGATTCTCGCGCGCAAGGTGCCCGCCGCCCTGCTGTTCCTGCGCAGTCCCGGGGGCATCAGCCATCACCCCGACGAGACCGTTCTGCCCGCCGATGTAGAGGCCGCGCTGGCTGCCGGCGGAAAATACCTGCAAGCCTGGAGGCCCGCATGATCGTCCGTGCTGCGAACGGCGACATCGCGATCGAAGACGGCCGTTTTGCCGCCACGGCCGGCGGTGAAGTGATCGATGCGCGCGGCCTCACCATGCTGCCCGGCCTGATCGACGTGCACGTCCACTTCAACGAGCCTGGGCGCACCGATTGGGAAGGCGCCGCCACGGGTAGCCGCGCACTCGCCGCGGGCGGCGGCACCATGTTCTTCGACATGCCGCTCAACTCCTCCCCCTGCACCGTCGGACCGCGCGAGTTCCACGAAAAGCGCGCCGCCCTGGAGCGCGCCAGCATTACCGACTTCGCGCTCTGGGGCGGCATCGTCCCCGGAAATCGCGGCGCCATGGCGGAGCTGGCCGAGTGCGGCGTGATCGGATTCAAGGCCTTCATGGCCGATTCGGGCCTGCCGGAATTCCCGCGCGCCGACGACCTCACGCTCCTCCAAGGCATGCGGGAGGCCGCCCGCCTGGGCCTGCCGGTCGCGGTCCACGCTGAAACGAACAAGCTTATCGACCCGCGTGGCGGCAGCGTCCGCGACTACCTCAACTCGCGCCCCGTGCTCGCCGAGGTGACCGCGATCCGCCGCGCCTGCGAGTTGGCCGAGGAGGCCGTTGCGAAACTCCACATCGTGCACGTCAGCTCGGGCCGGGGCGTCATGGCCGCACTCGAAGCCCGGCAGCGCGGCGTCGACGTCACCATCGAGACCTGCGCCCATTACCTGTACTTCGGCGAAGAGGACATGGAGCGATTGGGTGCGGTGCTCAAGTGCGCTCCGCCGCTGCGCGAAGCCGCCGAGCGCAAAGGCCTCTGGCGCGCCGTCAGCCGCGGCGACATCGACATCGTGGCCAGCGACCACTCTCCGGCTCCGCCCGCGATGAAAGAGGACCCGAGCTTCTTCCGCGTCTGGGGCGGAGTGGCGGGGGTCCAATCCACGCTCGCCGTGCTGCTCGAGATGGTGCCCGTGGAACGCGCGGCCGCGCTCACCGCGGCCAACCCGGCCGCGCGCTTCGGCATCGCCAACAAGGGCCGCATCGAAATCGGGTATGACGCCGACTTCGTTCTCGTTGACCTGGACGCCCGGCATACCGTCACGCGGGAAAGCTTGTTCCAGCGCCACGGCTTCAGCCCCTATCTTGGCGCCACGTTTCGCAGTGTGGTGCGGCGGACCGCGGTCCGCGGGCGCACGGTGTTCCTCGACGGCGAGATCACGGCGGATGGAGGAGGGCAGTTCGTTCATGCAGAACCTCGGATTCACGCGTAGTGCCTACCGGAAAGACCACCTGCTGCTGACGCCGGACACGTTCGTGCGCGCGCCGCTCCCCGGAATGGCGAAGTGCACCGCGATCGTGCACGCGGCGCCCGCTATCGGCGCGCGGTTCACGCAGTACACGGCGGAGTTCGAACCCGGCGGAAAACTGGGTCCCTGTTCCGTGCAGCGCTTCGTCTACGTGCTCGAAGGCGAGCTCAACATCGGCGGGCCGGGCTGTTACGCTTACCAGCCGGAGGAAGTGTCGGCGGTCGCCGGCGCGCGTGCGGCGGTGATCGAGAAGGAGTACGTGCCCGCGGGGACGGCGAAGCCTCTGCCGGTCATCGGCAAAGAGGAACACAGGCAGCCAAGGCCGCTCGGCGACGACCCGGCCCTCGAAGTGCGCGTGCTGATGCCGGAAGACCCGGCTTACGACTTTGCCGTGAACACCATGACCTTTCGGCCGGGCGCTTCGCTCCCCATGGTCGAGATCCACGTGATGGAGCACGGGCTGCTGATGCTCGAAGGCGGCGGCATCTATCGGCTGGGCGACTGCTGGTATCCGGTGACCGCCGGAGATTTCATCTGGATGGCGCCCTACTGTCCGCAGTGGTTTGGCGCGCTCGGCAAGCGGCCTGCGAAATACCTCATTTACAAAGATTGGAACCGATGACCATCGATATCGACCGGCTCATGCGCGAACTGGAAACGCTGGCCAGCTTCAGCGACACGCCCGCTCCCGCCGTGACCCGCGTGGTCTACTCCGAGACCGACCGGCGCGCCCGCGCGTGGGTGAGCGAACTCTGCGCCGAATCGGGCCTGGCGGTGCGCGAGGACGCGATCGGCAACCTTTTCGCGCGTTGGAGGGGCGCCGAGCCGGATCTGCCCGCGGTCGCCACCGGCTCGCACATCGACGCCATTCCGCACGCGGGCCGTTACGACGGCACGGTCGGCGTGCTCGGCGGGCTGGAGGCCATCCGTGCGCTGCAGCGCTCGGGCACGCGGCTGCGGCGCTCCATCGAGCTCGTGGTCTTCTGCGCGGAAGAGCCGACCCGCTTCGGCATCGGATGCTTCGGCAGCCGCATGCTGGCGGGACTGCTGGATGGCTCCGAGCTTCGCGACCAGGAAGGGAAGTCTCTGCGCGACTGGGTCGGCGACTATGGCAACGTGTGGCTTCCCGCGGGCTGCTACGACGCATTCGTCGAGCTGCACATCGAGCAGGGGCCGCTGCTCGAGCGCGCCGGGATTCCGCTGGGCATCGTGACCGCGATCGCCGCGCCTGCCACCTGGCACATCTTCATCGAGGGCGAAGGCGGGCACGCGGGCGCCGTGCTCATGCCCGACCGCAAGGATGCCTTCTGCGCGGCGGCCGAGGTCGTGCTCGCCGTGGAGCGGGCGGCGCGGGCGAACGGCGCTATCGATACGGTCGGCACCACTGGCGTCTGCGACATCTTTCCCGGCGCCGTCAACAGCGTGCCCAGCAAGGTGCGGATCGAGATGGACGTGCGCGATATCGACGGCGCGCGGCGCGATCGCGTGCTGCAGGAGATCGCGGCGGCGTGCGCGGAGATCGCAGGGCGGCGTGGAGTCGGAATTCGCCACGAGGTAATCAACGCCGATCCGCCGGCAGCCTGCGATCCGCGCATCATCGCGGCGCTCGAGAAGAGCGCGGGCGCGATGGCCTCTCAGAAGATGGTCAGCCGCGCGTACCACGATTCGCTGTTCATGGCGCGGATCGCGCCCAC
>DATJYJ010000054.1:0-27020 GCA_035578025.1 Verrucomicrobiia bacterium | reverse complement strand
GTACCGGCCGCCGCGCCCCGTTCACGCCAACTTCTCACAATCTGCAATCCGCATCCCTCGCCTCCCCAATCTCTTGCAGCCCTCGGGCTATGCCAGCCTTCCATACACCCCGTCTCTGTGTGCCACCATTGGCTCGGGAGGAGGAACTACACATGCCGGAGCCCATCCTGACGAGCTTGAACCACGGCGGCCCACAAACTCTGTGTTACCAAACGAACCCAATAAGCCCTTTGGCTGCAACAAATCTCTTCCACGAGAAACCCAGTGGAAACCCAGGATATAACCCAATTGACCCATCGAAGCGCCCTTTCAGTCGCCTCGCGCCGGGTGAATTGGGATATCGTATTCTGCGAGGTGTATGCAGCCATGAGTGAGACGAAGGATGCCACGTCGCGCCGCGCGTTCCTGAAGGAAAGCGGGCGCATTGCCGGGGTTTCCACCTTGGCCGGGATAACCCTGCCGTACGTACATGCGGCGGAAGACAATACGATTCAACTCGCGCTCGTCGGGTGCGGCGGCCGCGGCACCGGCGCCGTGGAAAACGCGCTGGGCATCAAGAACGGACCCCTCAAGCTGGTCGCCATGGCCGACGTGTTTCCCCAGAAGCTCAGCGACAGCCACGGACGCCTGCGGGGAAAATTTGCCTCGCAGATGGACGTGCCCATGGAGCGGCAGTTCATCGGCTTCGACGGGTTCCGCAGCGCGATGGACTGCCTCAAACCCGGCGACGTCGCCATCCTGGCCACGCCCCCCGCGTTTCGCTGGGTGCACTTCCGCTATGCCATCGACAAGGGGCTGAATGTCTTCATGGAGAAGCCCGTCACCGTCGACGGGCCTACCACGCGGCGCATGATCGCCCTCGGCGAAGAGGCGGGAAAGAAAAACCTGAAGGTCGGAGTCGGGCTGATGATCCGGCACTGCCGGGCACGCCAGGAGCTGCTCAGCCGGATCCGCGACGGGCAGATCGGCGACATCGTCGCCATGCGTGGCTATCGCATGGGAGGCAACGGCGGCACGGCGCCGGTGAAGCCGGAGGGGATCACGGAGTTGATGCACCAGATCCGCCTGTTCCACGCATTTCTCTGGGCCAGCGGCGGCGTCTTCAGTGACTACTACATCCACCAGATCGACGAGCTTTCCTGGATGAAAGGCGCCTGGCCCGTGGAAGCCATGGCGATCGGCGGACGGCACTATCGCGGCAACTCGGTGGACCAGAATTTCGACGTCTACTCGGTGCAATACACCTATCCCGACGGCACGCGGCTGTTCTTCGACGGGCGCAACATGCCGGGGGTGCACAACGAGTTCGCCAGCTACATCCACGGCTCGAAGGGCTCCGCCGTGGTCTCGACCAACGCGCACACGCCCGGGCACACGCGCATCTACAACGGGCAGAGCATTCCGCGCTGGCAGAACGGGCAGAAGGAACCGGCGCCCGAGAACCTGGTGTGGGCCTATCCGCAGCCGGAGCGCTCGCCGTACGACTGGGAGTGGGACGACCTGATCGCGGCGATCCGGGACGACAAACCGTACAACGAAGTCAAGCGCGGAGCCGAGGCCAGCCTGGTAGCGTCCATGGGCCGCTTCGCCGCCCACACCGGACAACTCGTCACGTTCGACCAGATGATGAATCACGACCACGAGTTCGCGCCGGACGTGGACAAGCTGACCTTGGATGGACCGTCGCCGCTGCGGGCGGGTCCGGATGGCAGATACCCCGTCCCCGAGCCGGGGATCAAGAAGACGCGCGAGTACTAGCAGTCCAATGTGGTATGCTGTGGCTGTATGATCCTCCGGCATAAGCTGGATCCCAATGGGGAAGTGCCGCTATACAGGCAACTGTATGAGCAGATTGCCGCACAGATCCGGACGGGAGAGCTTGCGCAAGGTGAGCGGATACCAGCCACCCGGGAATTGGCTGGCCTGCTTGGACTGAACCGGACCACGGTTTCGGCTGCATACGAGCTGCTCGAAAGCGAAGGGCTCATCGCCGGACAGATCGGACGCGGGAGCTTTGTCACCGGACAAAGCGCGGCCTCGCCGGGGCTGGATTGGACGGCCATCCTGGAGCGCGGGGATTCGCCGATCTGGGCGCCGGGCGGCGGCGGACGGGACGGGATCAGCTTCGCCGTGTCACGGCCCTCGCGGGACCTGTTTCCGCTGGACGAGTTCCGGGCAAGCTGCGCCACGGTGCTGGCGCGGCACGACCTCGCGGACATCCTCCAGCTCGGCTCGCCCGCGGGATACGAGCCGCTGCGCCGGTACCTGCTGGATGAGGCGCGGCGGGCGCACGTGGCCGGACCGGGCGACGACCTCCTGGTGACCAACGGGTGCCAGCAGGCGCTCGACCTGATCGGGCGCGTGCTGTTGCGGCCAGGCGATCGCGTCGCGGTGGAAGACCCGCTGTATCCGGGGCTGAAGAGCCTGCTGATCGGCATGGGGGTGGAGCTGTGCGGCATTCCGGCGGCGATGTCCGGAATGGATCCGGCGCAGCTCGAGCGGGCCATGGAGCGCGAGAAACCGCGGCTGATCGTGGTCACCTCGAATTTTCAGAATCCGACCGGCGTGACGGTGCCGCTGGCGGCGCGGCGTGCCTTGCTGGAGACCGCGCGGCGGTGGGGAGTGCCGCTGATCGAAAATGACGCCTACGGCGAGCTCCGCTATTCGGGCGATCCGCTGCCGGCGCTGAAGCAGCTCGATGAGAGCGGGGGAACGGTTCTTTTGCGCAGCTTCTCGAAGGTCAGCTTCCCCGGCCTGCGCGTCGGCTGGGCGTTAGGGCCGAAGCCGCTGATCGACCGTCTGCGGCACGCGAAAGAAGCGGCCGACCTGCACACCGACCAGCTTTCGCAGGCCGTGCTTTTGGAGTTTGCGGAATCGGGACGGCTGGCCGAGCATCGGGCGCGCGTGCTGCGCGCGGGAGAGGAGCGGCTGGCGGCGACCCTGGCCGCGTGCCGTGAGCATCTGCCGCCCGGGACGCGGTGGACACAGCCGGAAGGCGGCATGAACGTTTGGGTCCGGCTGCCCGAACCGCTGGATGCCGGCGAGTTGCTGGCGCGGGCGCAGCGCGAAGGCGTAAGCTATCTGCCCGCCCGGTATTTCGCGGTGTCGCGGCTCGAGCCGGGCGCGCTGCGGTTGAGTTTTGCGGGGCTGGAGCCGGAGCTGATCCGGACCGGGCTCGCGATTTTGGGTAGGGTTACGAAGGCGGAACTGGAGGGCGCCGCACGGAATTTCGAGCCGTCGGCGGTTGTTTAGCTATCAGCCGTCAGCTTTCAGCCATCAGCTTTCAGCTTGTCGTGCTGGTTTGAGGGTCTTAGCTGATAGCTGACAGCTGCAAGCCAACAGGAGAAGAGGCAATGTTTCAATTCGCAAACGAATTCTGGACAGTCAACGTCGGCCACGCGGAAATGCTCAAGGGCGGCGTCATCATGGACGTCACCACAGCCGAGCAGGCAAAGATCGCGGAGGATGCGGGGGCGGCGGCGGTCATGGCACTGGAGCGCGTGCCGGCGGACATCCGCAAGGAAGGCGGCGTGGCACGCATGGCCAATATCTCCATCATCGAGGAGATCATGCATACGGTCACGATTCCGGTGATGGCCAAGGCGCGCATCGGGCACTTCATGGAGGCGCAGGTGCTCGAGGCGCTGGGCGTGGACTACATCGACGAGAGCGAAGTGCTTACACCGGCGGATGAAGAGCACCACATCGACAAGAACGCGTTCAAGGTGCCGTTCGTGTGCGGCGCGCGCAACCTGGGCGAGGCGCTGCGGCGCATCGCGGAGGGCGCGACCATGATCCGCACCAAGGGCGAGGCGGGCAGCGGCAATATCGTGGAGGCGGTGCGGCACATTCGCACCATCGTCAAAGAGATGAAACAGCTCACCGTGCTCGGCAAGGAAGAGCTGGTGCACGAGGCCAAGAACCTCGGCGCGCCGCTGGAGCTGGTGAAGTGGGTCGCGGAGCACGGCAAGCTGCCGGTGCCGAACTTCTCGGCCGGCGGGATCGCGACACCCGCCGATGCCGCGCTGGTGATGCAGCTCGGCGCGGAGGCGGTGTTCGTGGGGTCGGGGATCTTCAAATCGTCCGACCCCAAGGCGCGCGCGGAGGCAATCGTCAAGGCCGCGAAAAACTACAACAACCCGGCGAAGCTGCTGGAGGCGAGCCGCGACCTGGGCGCCGCCATGCCGGGCCTGGATGTGAGCAAGCTGCCGGAAGCCGAACTCCTGCAGACGCGAGGTTGGTAGATGAAGAAAGTCGGCGTGCTTTCGCTGCAAGGGGACTTCGCGGCGCACGGCGCGGCGCTGGAACGCGCCGGGGCGGAGCCGGTGTACGTGCGCGAGCGGGAACAGCTCGATGACATCGACGGGCTGATCCTCCCCGGCGGCGAAAGCACGACCATGCTGAAGCTGATGCGCTACGAAGGGCTGTTCGAGCCGGTGGCGGACTTCGGGCGCAGGAAGCCGGTGTTCGGCACATGCGCGGGGGCCATCCTGATGGCCAAAGAAGTGAGCCATCCGGCGCAGGAGAGCTTCGGGCTGGTGGACGTGGCGATCGAGCGCAATGCCTACGGGCGGCAGATCGACAGCCGGGTGGCCGAGCTGGACCCGGCGGCGGAGTTTCAGCAGCGGACTTCGCCCGGCAAGCTGGAGGCTGTGTTCATTCGCGCGCCGATCATTCGTCACATCAATGGCGGTGTGAAGGTGCTGGCCGAGTACGAAGGCGACCCGGTGCTGATCGAGCAGGGCCGGCACCTGGTAGCAACGTTTCACCCGGAACTGACGAGCGACCCGCGCGTGCACACTCTGTTCCTGGAGAAACTGTGATCCCCGACAAGAAGCGCGTGCTCTTTGTGTGTATCGGCAACGCCTGCCGCAGCCAGATGGCGGAAGGGTTCGCGACCGCGTACGGCTCCGACGTTCTGGTGGCCGCGAGTGCGGGTCTGGCACCGGGCGGAGCGGTGCATCCGGTGACGGTGCGCGCCATGGCGGAGAAGAACATCGATATCGAGGACCAGTTTCCGAAAGCCCTGCGCCATCTGTCGCGGGCGGAGTTCGATCTCGTGGTCAACATGAGCGGGAGCTACCTGCCGAACGTGCCGGCGGAGCGCCTGATCGATTGGGATATCGCCGACCCGGTTTACATGGACTACGAGGACCACTGCGAGGTCCGCGACGAAATCGAGCGGCGGGTGATGGGCCTGATTCTGGAACTGCGCCGGGGTCCGGGCCCAAGGTTTCGCGGCCAGGGATCGGGTCGGCTCGATCCGTAGCGGGGCCCGCCTACGCGGCGCTGCCCGGGTAAAGGTGGGGCACCTCGATTCCCATGCGCCATTCGCCACGGTCAGGTAAGCAGTGGCGCACGTGGCCGGCGGCAGTCATGCCGCAACCCCCGAGGTCCAGGTGCACCAGAGCGGAGAGGGGCAGGGGCCTGGCGGTGCGGATCGCCACCCCGTGTTCGGAGATGTCGATGCCTCGCGCCACCACATAAGTCATCTGCCGGCGCCGTCCGATCCAGCCGATGCGCACTGCCGAGGACATCGGGTAGCGCGGAAACTTGCGGGAGTCCGCGGTTGAAGCTCGCGGCGTTCTGTGGGGCAACGCCATTTCCACTACGGGTCGGTACGGCGAAGACATAGTCCTTTTGTACTCGAACCGGGCGCGGCCTGCCAGAGCAACCGGGGTCACATGCGTACCGCTAACGGTCTGCGGTACCCCCGGAGGAATATATGAACTTTGGTTAACTCGGTTCTACGACAGTTCTGATGCGATCTAGTATCATGAGTTTGTAATGACCCAGCGGGAATCCATGGTCGCCCCGCCGGTGCCGTTCTCGCCCGATCTCCACCGTAAGCTGGCAGAACTGGAAGCCGCCGTCGGTACGGCAATCCGCGGCAAACAGGACGTGATCCGCCTTTCGATCGTGTGCCTGCTGGCCAAGGGCCACCTGCTGATCGAGGACGTGCCCGGGGTAGGGAAGACGACGCTGGCACAGTCGCTGGCGCGATCGGTCTCGTGCAGCTTTCACCGTCTTCAATTCACCAGCGACATGCTGCCCAGCGACGTGCTCGGCGTAACCATTTACAACGCGCACGCCGAGGCCTTCGAGTTCAAGCCCGGTCCGATCTTCACCAATTTTCTGCTGGCCGACGAGATCAATCGCACCACGCCCAAGACGCAGTCGGCGCTCCTGGAGGCGATGAACGAGAGCCAGGTGACGCTGGACGGGCGGTCGCACTCGCTGCCTCGCCCGTTCATGGTGATTGCCACGCAGAATCCGGTGGAGCACCACGGGACGTATCCGCTGCCCGAATCGCAGCTCGACCGCTTCCTGATGCGGCTGCGCGTGGGCTACCCCGACCTGGCCAGCGAGCGGCAGATCCTGCGAAATTGCGAGGGTTCCGCGGCGTCCCTGAACAGCGGACTGGTGGCAGAGGACGTGGTCCGGTTGCAGGACGCGGTGCACGGGGTCACGGTGGAAGACGCGTTGGTGGATTATATGCTTGCCATCGTGGAGAAGACGCGCGCGCACGAATCGCTGGCCCTCGGCGTGAGCCCGCGCGGCAGCCAGGCGCTGTACCGGGCGGTGCAGGCGATGGCCCTGGTGGAGGGCCGCGACTACGCCATTCCCGACGACGTGAAGCGGCTGGCGGTCCCGCTATTCGCCCATCGCGTGGTGATCAACACGCGCACCACGCTGGTCCAGCGGCGCGGGGAAGTGGGCGAGCGCATCATCGAAGAGATACTCAGCCAGGTGGAAGTTCCCCTGTAGCGCACTTATGAAAACAGCCATTATCGGCCTGCCCATGACGGGCAAGACGTCCCTGTTCACGATCCTGACCGGGGTGCATCACGACACGGTCGTCGGCTCGACGGCTGCGCGCACCGGCGTGGCCAAGGTTCCCGACGCGCGCGTGGAAGCCCTGGGTGAGTTCTTCCAGCCGCCCAAGGTGACGCATGCCACGGTCGAGTACGTGGATATGCCGTCGATTTCCAAGGAGAGCCTGCGCGATCCGGCCAGCATGGCCAGCCTGCGCAACGTGGACGCGTTCGCGCACGTGGTGCGGCTCTTCGCCGATGAAACGGTGCCGCACGAGAAGGGGTCGGTGGATCCGATGCGCGACGTCGACGACCTGGAAACGGAGCTCATCCTCAGCGACCTGGTGGTGGTGGAGAAGCGCCTGGAGCGGCTCGAGAAAGACCGCAAGAAGATCAAGAATCCCGAGCTGGACCGCGAATTCGAGCTGCTGGTGAAATGCAAAGCCACGCTGGAAGCGGACCGGCCGCTGCGCCAACTGGAGATCGATGCGGAGGACGAGAAGCGCATCCGCGGATTCCAGTTTCTTTCCCAGAAGCCGATGTTGTATGTGCTCAACCTTGGAGAAGAGGAAGCATCGCGGCTGCACGAGCGCGAGCAGGAGTATCGCAACGGTCCGCTGACGGGGCGGGCGCAGACGGCGGTGGCGGCGGTCTGCGGGAAGATCGAAGCGGAGCTGGCCGAACTTCCACCCGCGGATCAGAAGGACTACCTTGCCAGTTACGGGTTGACCGAGAGCGGACTCGAACGGTTGATCACGGCCACGTATGCGCTGCTGGGGCTGATGAGCTTTCTTACCGCGGGTGAGGATGAGTGTCGCGCGTGGACCGTGCCGGTGAACAGCAGCGCGGTAAAGGCGGCGGGCGCAATCCATTCCGATTTCGAGAAGAAGTTCATCCGCGCGGAGGTCGTGAACTGGAAGACCCTGATCGATCTGGGCGGCTACGCAGGCGCGAGGGACAAGGGCAAGCTGCGGCTGGAAGGCAAAGAATATATCGTCAAAGACGGTGATGTGCTGGTGATCCGGCACTCATAAGACTCTTTCCGCCACCAGCCCCATTACCGCCCAGATGGCACACAGCAGCGGGAACCAATCGCCGTAGCGCGTATAGACGGTTTGGTCCGCAATGTAACTGAAGCCCGTGTAGGAGGTCGCGCGGACGTACTTGGGCAGCGTGCCGCGCAGGCGGCCGGCCGAGTCGACGGTGGCGGTGATGCCGTCGTTGGTGGCGCGCAGCAGCCAGCGGCGGTTTTCGGCGGCCCGCATGCGGACCATGCTCAGGTGCTGATCGCGGGCGGCGGAGTGGCCGAACCAGCCGTCGTTGGAGATGTTCACGAGCAGTTCGCCGCCCCCGGCCGCGAATTTGCGCACGTAGGCGGGAAACACGCTTTCGTAACAGATAAACGTGCCGAGCTTGTGTCCGCGAATCTGCGAGACGACGGCCCGCTTGCCAGGAATGAAATCGCCGACCTCGGTCGAGATCTTCTTGGCGAGCGCACCGAAGGGCCAGGGCACGAACTCGCCGAAGGGGACCAGGTTGACCTTGTCGTAGCGGCTGACCGCCAGGGCATCGGGAGATACCAGGACCGCGGAGTTCAGCGGAGCGCCGCCGGGAGTGAACGCCACGATTCCCGCCAGGACGTAGGCGTTGGTGGTGCGGGCCAGGCCGTTGATGTAGCCCCGGAATACGTCGTCGTCGAAGTAATAGAAGGGCGCGGGCACCTCGGGCCAGACGATCAGGGAGGGAGGCTGCCGCGGCTCGGCGAGCGCGGCTTTGAGTGAGAGCACGAGCAGGTCGCGCTTGGCGCGATCGACGGACTGCGGGGTCCAGTCCTCGCTTTCCGAGATGTTCGACTGCACCAGCAGCGCGGTGTCGGCGCCGCGCACGGCTGGCGGTAGAGGCGGCAGCAGCCCGAGCAATAGAACGGGAGCCATCCACAGCAGTTGGATGCGGGGCCGCCGCAGGCAGACCAGGGCCAGCGAGACGGCCATCGTCATGAAGAGGAACGAAAGCCCGTAGACGCCGGTATAAGGCGCAAGCCGCATCGGCAGGGCCATGTCGAGGCCCGCGTTGCCCAGCGCCAGCCAGGCGAAGCCGAGCGAGCCGTGGGTGACCTCGATCGCCACCCACAGCGCTGCGACCGCCGGCACCGCCCACCACCGCCGCATCAGGGGGCCGGCCAACAGCGCGAAAGCGCCGAGGTGGACCGCCTTAGCCACACAGAACAGCAGGAAAACCGCCCAGCCCGCGGCCTGCCCGACGCCGCCGTGGACCGCGAGCACGAACTGGATCCAGTAGCAGACGCCGAACCAGTAGACCACTCCCGTGCCCCAGCCGAGCAGAAAGCGCCGCTTCCACCGCGGCTCGCGCGCCACCGCTACCAGCAGCGGCGTCAGCGCCACGGGCGCGAACCAGGTGATCGAAAAACTAGGGAACGTCAGGATGAGCAGCGCGGCCGAGGCCAGCGCCAGAACCCAATTCAGCACGCCCCGCGCTGCGCTTCCTCGCTGACCAGGTCCGCCATGTAGGAGCTGCGCACCAGGGGTCCGCTGAACACCATCTTGAAACCGAGCGCGAGGCCAAAATCGCGATAGGCGGCGAAGCGGTCCGGCTCGATGAACTCGGCCACGGCCAGGTTGCGGCGCGTGGGCTGAAGATATTGGCCGATGGTGGCCACGTCGGCGCCGGCTTCGCGGAGATCGCGCAAGAGGGCGTGGACTTCGCCGGCGGTCTCGCCGAGCCCGACCATGAAGCCCGACTTGACCAGCGCTTCCGCCGGAGCGCCGCGCCGCGCGAAGGAGAGCACGTCGAGCGATTGCCGGTAGTCCGCCTGCGGGCGCACGCGGGCATAGAGACGCGGCACGGTTTCCATGTTGTGATTGAAGACGTGCGGGCCGGCGTCGAGCACGCGGGCCACGGCGCCGAGATCGCCGCAAAAATCCGGAGTGAGCACTTCGACGCGCGCGGCGGGAAGGGCGCGCCGGACTTCGCGGACGGTCGCGGCGAAGTGGCGCGATCCGCCGTCGGGGAGGTCGTCGCGGTTGACGCTGGTGATCACCACGTATTTCAGCTTGAGGCCCAGCGCCATGCGGGCGACGTTGGCCGGCTCATTGGGATCGAGGGCGGCCGGGTGTTTGTGCGGATTGAGCTTCTGCACGCTGCAAAAGCCGCAGCCGCGCGTACAGCGGTCGCCGAGGATCATGAAGGTGGCGGCGCCGCGGTGGAAGCACTCGTGGATATTGGGGCAGCGCGCCTCTTCGCAGACGGTATGAAGGTTGAGCTGGCGCAGGCCGCTCTTGAGCTGATTCAGCGAGGCGAAATGGGTGCGGCTCTTGCGCGCCCATTCGGGAAGGCGAGGCCGGCGGGGTTCAAGCTGGATCAGCGGACTATTCACGCTTGAACCGCACCGGGTGCATGCCGGCATTTTCGAGGTCGGTCTTGGCACGCCCCAAGGTTGCGGTATCCGGGTAAGGACCGATGAGCACGCGCGTGAGACTGTTGGGGCCCGGAGTGAGAACTACGGGGAAGCCTTTGTCTTTGAGCGTCTGCCGGACTGCATCCGCGTCGGTTTGCCCAACCGCCATTACCTGCCAGAAGGAGCCCGGAGGAAGGTCGGAGCCGGCCAGCGGACCTGCGGGGGCCGCGGGCGCGGGGGGTTCGGCGGGCGGCTGTGCATCTTGAGCCGGCTGCGTGGTGGGCTGCGAGCCGGCATCCGGCGGAGTCTGCGGGGCGGCCGGCGCTGCCGCCGTCTGAGTCACGGGCGCCGGGGCCGGGGAGAGGGGCTGCGGGCGGTCGGCCGCGCTGGGCGCCGGCACGCTTTGCTGCGGAGTATCGGAAGCCCTCGCCGACCGTTGCGTATTCTGCCCGACCACGTAGCCCATCGCGAAGGAAACCGCAAACAGCAGGACGACGATGAAAAAAGCGCTCAACAATTGGCGGTTGCCCACCACCAGTTCAAACTCGCCGGTTTCGTTGTTCTTCATGGACTAGGGAGTATCCTTTGAGGCCTTCTCAATCACGCGGCTCAATCCAGCAATTATATCGACTGGCAGTGGAAAAACGATGGTAGTGTTCTTCTCCGTGCCGATCTCGACCAGCGTTTGCAGATAGCGCAACTGGATGGCGGCGGGTTCCTGCTGAATCACGTGGGCGGCCATGCTCAGCTTTTCGGCGGCGGTGTATTCGCCTTCGGCATGGATGATCTTGGCGCGGCGCTCGCGCTCGGCCTCGGCCTGGCGCGCGATAGCGCGGATCATCTGCTCGGCCAGGTCCACCTGCTTGACTTCGACCATGGTGACCTTGACGCCCCAGGGCGCGGTGTGCTGGTCGAGTATGGATTGCAGGCGGACATTCAGCTTTTCGCGCTGGCTGAGGAGCTCGTCGAGCTCGACCTCGCCAAGGACGCTGCGCAGCGTGGTTTGTGCCAGTTGCGAGGTGGCATAGAGGAAATTGGAGACCTCGATGACCGCCAGGTTCGGGTCGATCACCCGGAAGTAGATCACGGCGTTCACCTTGACGGTGACGTTGTCGCGTGTGACCACGTCCTGGGCGGGCACTTCGAGCGTGTCGACGCGGAGCGAGACGCGCACCATGCGGTCGAAGGGAGCGAAGACGAAGATCAGGCCGGGGCCTTTCGGATGAGGCAGGGAGCGGCCCAGCCGGAAGATGACGCCGCGCTCGTACTCGCGCAGAATCTTGATCGAATTCAGCAGCCAGATGCCGACGATGATGATGAAAATCAGCAGCACGGGACTATAGCCAGCGACGTCGTTCATTGCAGCCTCCACAAAGAACTCTCATGCGGTTGGTTCCACGGTTAGTTTCAATCGCTCGATCGACACGACACGAATCGGCGTGCCCGCGGGCACCGGGACCGGCGCCTCCGCATCCCAGTATTCTCCCCGGACGAAGACCTTCCCGGAAGGGGCCAGCTCCGTCACTGCGTTGCCTACCTGTCCCACCATGCCCTCGCGTCCGGTCTCGACCTTGTTGCGGCGGGCGCGCACGGCGATAGTCAGAAGGAATGTGGTGATCGCCGAGAAGGGGAGCGCCAGCGCGATGGCCGTGCTCCAGTGAATGCGCAGCTCCGGCGCGGGACTGTCGATCAGCATGACCGCGCCGAGGATGAGCGCCACCGCTCCGCCGACGCCCAGAATTCCGTGGGATGCGATCTTGACTTCGAGCAGGAACAGCGCGAACGCCAGCAGGATCAGGGCCGCGCCCAGCCAGTTGATGGGCAGCACGGATAACGCCGAAAGCCCGAGCAGCGCCAGAATCGCGCCCGCGACTCCGGGGAGAATCAGCCCCGGGGAAGAGAACTCGACGTAGATTCCCAACGCCCCGATCACCAGCAGGATCAGCGCAATATTAGGATCGGCGATGCCGGCGATGATGCGCTCGCGCAGGGTGAGCTGGTAGGTTTCGATCTCGCCGCCGGCGGTGTGAAGCGTGACTGTGCTGCCATCCAGACGCGTCACCGTGCGTCCATCGAGGTCGGCAAGAAGCTGGCGCTCATTGGGCGCGATGAGATCGATCAGTTTCTGATCCAGCGCTTCGCGTTCGGTGAAGGACTTGCTTTCGCGCACTGCCGATTCGGCGAGCTGGCTGTTGCGGCCGCGCTTGGAGCAGATGCTCCGAAGGTAGGCGGCCGCGTCGTTTTCCACCTTCTGCTTCATGACCGGGTCCATCTCGGTGCCGAGGAGCACGGGATGCGCGGCGCCGGTCGCGGTTCCGGGAGCCATGGCCGCGACGTCACCGGCTTCGAGAAGGAAAAAGCCGGCGGATGCGGCGCGTCCGCCGCTAGGTGCCACGTAGGTGACCACCGGAACCGGCGAAGCCACCATTTTCTCGATGGTGGAGCGCATGGCGTCCATCAATCCGCCGGGTGTGTTCAGACGGACGAGGATGAGGGAGGCGTTCTCGGCCTTGGCCTGTGCGATCGCGCCGCCGACGATATCGGCTGTGATGGGGTGCACCATCCCGTCCACGTCCACCGCGATGACTTTCGGGGCCGCGGAAACTGCCTGCGCCACCAGCGCAATCGCAAACGGGACAACAGCGCGAACTTGCAATCTACACCCACTATACTATGCGGACATACTATGCGGACAAGGCGGTCCCCAAACTCCGTAACCTGAACAATCGCGAGAGCCATGGGCGGACAACACAAGACGATCGTCCGGGTCGCGTTCCGCATCGGATGATACAGAAGATAGAAACTTTTGATGCGAGAGCCGCGCGGCATCGGGTAAAATGGAAAGCAAAGATTCCCATCTTCAGAGAGCGACTGAGAAATGCCTAGAAAGACTGCAACCGACAAACCGATCGTAGTGTCCGCGGGCGGAGCCGCCGCCGTGCCGGCTCGCCGTAAACCCGCCGCCAAGCGTGCAACTCGCAGCCTGGAGACTACCGCGGTCGCCGAAGCGATTGTGGAGCCCTCCGCAGACGCAATCGCGAAACTGGCCTACTCTTATTGGGAAGCCCGCGGCTGCCAGGGCGGCTCTCCGGAAGAAGACTGGCTGCGCGCCGAACAGGAACTCCGCGCGACCCGATAGGCGCGGACCTTACTTGTATTTTCGCAGTACCGCAAGTAGGCGTCCCTGAATCTGCACTTCCCTGCCCGGAACGATGATCGGTTTTAGCGCGGCATTCGCCGGCTGCAGGCGAACTGCGTCTCCAGGCTCGCGGTAGAAACGTTTCAATGTGGTTTCCGTTCCGGAGACCAGTGCGACTACGATGTCTCCATCCCGCGCCTGGCTCACCCGTTCCAGCAGAATCAGGTCTCCGTCGCAGATGTGATCGTCGATCATGGAGTTGCCACGGACTTCGAGGGCAAAGGTATTGCCGTCGCCTGCGAAGTCCGCGAAGTTGAGTGCTTCGCGCTGCTCGATGGCTTCCACCGGCGCGCCCGCGGCAATCCGCCCGAGCAGGGGAATTTCCGCAATCACCGGCTTGACGCGGCGCTGCTCCTGAAGGTACTTCGGGGCCAGCTCGAGCGAACGGCTCTGGTTGAATCCACGCTTCAGGTAACTCTTCGCCTCCAACACGGAGATGTGCTTATGGACCGTGGCCAGTGAGGCCAGTTCCAGCCCGCGCGCGATCTCTTCGTAACTGGGGCAATATCCATGCTCGTCCAGGAAATTCGCGATGAAATCCAGCACCTGCTTCTGCCGTTTGGTCAAGGCCATGTAAAGTTCCTATGCTCCATTTTGGGCGAATAAAAAGTGAAAAGCAAGCGGAAAAAAGACAAAGATCCTGGCGCGGGGTCCTAAAGCGTTCCAGGCGGTCCACCGATAGGTTTTCTGTGGAGTGTGGCGGATGATCTCGATTCAATCCTCTCTAACCGAACTGGAGCGCAGTCACCAGGCGCGGCGCAGTGTACTGGAATGCTATGCCGCCGCGGTGAACAACGTGGCTCACTATGCCATGGAGCTGGATGAGCAGGTCACCCGGCAGTACCGCAGTCATCTGTCCGCGCTGGCGGAAGAAATCCTCAGCGGTCATCCGGAGTCGCTGGCGAACAGCCGGGCGACGTTGCGAGGGTTACTGCGGGATTTCCGGGACCGCAGTGCCGCCTACGTCGCCAATCTGCGTGACGAGCTGGCCGGCACGGCGCGCGCTCTCGAGGAGATTCTCGATTCGCTGAATCAAAACGAGGGCGATCACGAAACCCGTCTGCGTTCGGCGCTGGCCGCCTTGCGTTCGGTGACGGCGGCGGATCCATCGAGCACGCTGGCCGCGACCGTAGCCAGGGCGGCGGACTCGATCGAGCAGAGCGTCGATGACCTGCGCAAGCAACATCAGCTCAGTGTGACGCAGTTCATGACCGAGATTCGCATGCTCCACAAGCGGATCGATACGCTGGAAGCTGCCGCCAGCTTGGATCAACTGACGCAGTTGGCCAATCGCGGTGAAATGACCGAGCGCATTCGCCTGTCCGCCGCGGGCGATTACAGCCTGCTTCTACTGAGCGTCCGAGGGCTCCTGCGGGCCGAGGTGCAGTTCGGCAAGGAGGTCAGCGAGGAATTGGCTGCCGCCTTCGCGAAGCGCTTGCGGAATAGCCTGACCGGCGATAGCGAGGCTTCGCGCTGGGCTGCCGAAGAATTCGTGGTTAAGGCGGCCATCAAGAAATCCGACGCGATGGCTTTAGGAAAATGGATTAACGAGAATCTCTCCGGGCAGTACGTATGTCTGAAAGCAGGTAAGGCGGTCCGTCCCACCCTACAGGTAACTGTTGGAGTCGTGGACACCACTGCCGATGAGGCCCCGGAACACGTGCTGCGCCGACTGGACCTTTTCTTCGGAGGACGGCACTGACAGGGGCTACACCACCCGCGGAAGGCGTTGGCGCCGTGTGGTCCACTCGTCGCTGGTGAAAACGCGCGGACCGACCTGGATCATCCGGGGCAGCAGCACGAACAGCGCAGAGGGGGTCCAGTCTTTACCGTCCCTGGTTTTGAAGCCGCGGCGGTTGAGCTCGTCCGCTATCTGGGAAAGGGGGCAGTCCTCGACAATCATATCGAGGGCGGTGATGATGATCTGGCGCTCGAAGGGGCTTTCGACCAGACCCGAGCAATCGTCGGCCACTTTGAGGCCATAGGGGATTTCTTCCACCACGCGCTCGTTTGGGGCGATCGGCGTGGCGGCGGCCTCGCGCTCCCATTCCAGAGCGACGAGTTTCCAGCCACCGTCGACCCGTTCGACAAGGTGCTCGAGCGTGGGCAGACCACTGACGGCTTCGCGGATACGTTCGGTTTTGGCCACCGGGAACCTCCTGCGGAGGAGGCTTGAGCACGCGGCTTGCCGTGGGGCGGACGATCGTTTTGCGCCGTCCGCCCAACCCGCGAAGCGGGAAATTCCAGTCCAGATGTCCAGTCGTGGGACTGCGGTGTGCGGCTCCGGTCAGGCCTTGACCGGCTTGTCGGACGCCTTCCAGTGCTGGGCGTCCCAATAGAGCGTCCGGCCTTCGCGGTAGCTCTGGGCGGCGAGGTTAATCACCACCACGGCTTTGGCGCCGGTCTCGACATCCAGGTGCGGTTTCTCCCGGGTTCGCATGCAGCTCAGGAAGTTGTCGATGTGCGCCTCCATCATGTCCTTCTGGTCGATGGGGATCTGGTAGTCTTTCAGGCCGAACTTCTTCTCGTAGGCCTCGCCGCCGATGGCGACGGTCTTGGCGTTTTCGCCGCGGCCCATTCGCCGCACCTGCGGCTTCACGGTGATGTAGGGGACGTTGCGCTCGAACTGGCCGTGCTCCACCATGATGATGGTGCCTTCGTGGCCGCGGATCATTCCCGGGATATGGGTGTCGTTGGCCATCGACGAGCTGAGCACCAGCGAGTGCCCCTTGGCGTATTCCGCCAGCAGGTGGAACGTGTCCGGCACTTCGCGGTCGGGCCGGCCGTCGGGCAGCTTCTTGAATATGTAGATTCCGCCGGTGGCCATGACCTTGGTGGGGAATTGCGGCTCGTCCCAGCAGATGTTGAGCGGCGCGATCACGTGATAGAACAGGTCGCTGGCAATTCCGAGCGAGTAGTCCCAGTATTTGCGGAAACGGAAGAAGCGGTCCGCATCCCAGGGGCGCTTGGGCGCGAGCTTGAACTGCGAGCCGAGCCACATGTTCCAGTCGATGAAATCGTCGCCTTTGCCGTCGGGGCCGGCGCTGGCATCGATGGGCCAGTTCCACTCGCCCTCGACGCTGTTGCGGTGGTAAGACCCCTGGCTTTCGATCATCTGGCCGATCGCGCCGTCGGCGATGGCTTTCTTGGCCTTCCACCAGATGTCCGCCGAAGTGGTCTGCGAACCGACCTGGAGGATGCGCTTGGTTTCCTTCACCGTAGCCACGAGCTGACGCGCTTCGTCGTTGGTGTGGACCATCGGCTTTTCGAGGTAGACGTCCTTACCGCGGTCCATGGCGTCCATGGCCATCTTGGCGTGCCAGTGGTCGGGGGTGGCGACCACCACGGCATCGATGTCGCTCTGGTTGAGGAGCTCGCGGTAGTCCAGGTAGCCTTTGACGTTGTGCTGTGCCGCGGCTTCCTTCTTGCGCTTTTCGTAGACGTCACAGACGGCGACGATCTGGCAGGCGTTGTTCTTCTTGCCGAATTCCGCGAAGGCTTCGGCATCGTAACGGCCCCTGCCGCCGCAGCCGATAACGCCGATATTGATGCGGTCGTTGGCGCCGATCACGCGGCCGGAAGACTTCCCGGTCGACTTGGCCAGCGCGCTTCGGGCACCCAGCGAGATGCTGGTAGCGCCGACAGTCTTCAGAAAATTTCTGCGAGATTCGTTTGTGGACATGAAAGCTCCGTATCACTACTAAACCTCCATTTCGCCCGGTTTGCAAGCGGCAACGCGACGGACACGCAGCCCGGTCCCCTGCTACAGTGTCACCAGGAGGGACGGGATGCCCCGAAGCACGCGACGCGACTTTCTGGCGGCCACGATTGGTGCGGCCGCATACTCCCGGTTTGCGGGGGCCCAGGGTAAGAAGCGGCTGGCGACCGACCGGGTGACGCTGGGCAAGACGAATGTCAAGGTGACGCGGCTGGCGTTCGGCACCGGAACCTATGGCGGCCGGGTCCAGCGCGAGCTGGGCCAGGAGCAGTTCACGCGCCTGGTCCGCTATGCGTACGATCGCGGCATCCGCTTCTTCGAGACCGCCGACACGTACGGGGGAATGCACGAGATGCTGGGCAACGCGCTCAAAGGCATCCCGCGCGATACCTATTCCTTGATGACCAAGTACCGGACGCCCAACTCCGGCAATCCCCTGCCCCGCATCGACCTTTTCCGGCAGCAGTTGCAGACCGACTACTTCGATATTCTGCTGCTGCACTGCGTCCGGCCGCCGACCTGGGATACCGATTACCGCGAGCTGCAGGACGGCTTTTCGGAGGCCAAGCAGCGCAAGATTGTCCGGAGCCACGGGGCCAGCGTGCACGGCCTGCCGGCGTTGCGCCGGTTTCCCGGCAACCAGTGGCTGGACATCGCCATGATCCGGATGAACCACAACGGCACCCGGATGGATGTCGACAACGCCATCGAGCCTCGCGGCGAGGTCAAGGGTGTTGTGGACGAAGTGGTGGCTCACACCCGGAAGGTGCACGATCAAGGCATGGGAGTAATCAGCATGAAGCTGGTGGGAGAAGGCCGGTTCACCGGTCCCGAAGACCGTGAGGCCGCGCTGAAGTTCACCATGAACCTGGGGTGCGTGGACGCGGTGACCATCGGTTTCAAAAACACCGCGGAAATCGATGAAGCGATCGAAAGGATGAACCGCGTCATGAACGCGTGAGTGGTGCGGGAAAGCGTCTCTTGCCGTCCGCACGCTGGAGGTCAAAGCCCTGGTAGGCGCGGCAGGAATCGAACCTGCGACCCTCAGCTTAGAAGGCTGATGCTCTATCCGACTGAGCTACGCGCCCGCCTGCATTCAAGTTTAACGCAAGCCGTCAGCTCGCTTGCACGGAACGCCGCGACTGCGCGTCAATGCAGAGGGTGAGGCGCGCGCTCAGTCTTGCGGTTCTTTGCTGCTCTGTGGCTGCCGGGCAGGGTGCGCCCAGGATGCGCGATGCGCTGGAATGGAGCGTCGCGCAACGCGGGCGGCTGGCCCAGATGGCCAACCCCGTTGTCCGCGTGCACGGGACGGCGGGCCTGGCCGCGGTGGTTTGCGCAGAAGATCGCATACAGGGATCGGGTCTGTACCGGGAAGCGATTGCGGGTCTGCACAACCTGCCGCCCGGCGCATTCGGCGAAAAGGGCACTACGGTCTTGCCGGCGGCGAGCTTCACCGGACTCTGGAAGTACGTCGTCCCGGCGGCGCTGAAGTGCGATCCCGATCTGGCGGACGCGGCAGTAAACCAGCGCTCCCGCGAGCGAATGGCGGCGGAGCGCTACGGGGCCAACGCGACGTTGAACCGGGCATGGGACCTGATCGACCCTTCGCAAGCCTTAGACAAAGACGACAACAGCGATCGCGCGGCGCAGGTGGCGAATGCCGCGCTCGACGCCGGGGATCCGAATAACTTCGACATCGACCTGCTGCGCCGGTTTCTGCTGCAATTGAACGAGAAGGCGCCGGACCTCGCCGACGACCTGTTTCTCCGGGCCCTGGAGTTCGTGAGGTCGGCGGAGGTGCCCGATCCGAATGGCCTGCAGCAGCTCGCGAAGTTCCTTTTTACCTCGGCTTCGGGAAGCAGCGACAGCTTCCAGGTGGAGGGGGCGACGGTCGAGATTCTGACCAGGACCAGGACCGAGGCCAATCCCGACAATATCGAGGCGCTCATCGACGCCACGCTGCGGCTGCTGGCTGTGCCGGCCGCAGTGAACCGCAATCCCGTCGCCGCCTATTCGCTGGTCTGGCAGTTATTGCCGCGAGCCCGTGACCTGGTGCCGGAAAGGGTGGACGCGCTGGAGAACGCTGGCGCCGATCTCGAAGCCTCGTACCCGGGTCTCACCGCGCAGATCCGGTCGCAGCTCGGTTCGCCCGCGAGCCCCGACCCGGAGAGCAACGATGCGGCGCGCGACTTTTGGCTCGCGGGCCAGGTCCGGAGCGCGCTCGCCGGCCGGCAGGTCGAAGCCGCACGAGACCTCCTGCCCCGGGTGAGCGATCTGGCGGTGCGGGGGCAACTATCCGCTCTGATCGCATTTGGGGATGCGGTGCGTGCGATCGAGGCGCGCAGCGAGCAGGCGATGGTGCTGGCCAATCTGCTGCGCGGCGGAATCAAGCGAAGCCTGCTCTATGCCGGGATCGCTGCCACCACAAGCCAGCTCGACCTGGCGCTCCAGGTGATGCCGCTGGCCACACGGGACATCGCGCCCCTGCCGGCCGAACAGCGCATCCGGCTGTTGGCAGCTCTGGCTGCGGCGCTGGTGCGGAGCGATACGCAGTCGGCGATGACTATGCTCGATCTGCTGGTGAGGGCCTACAACGATGCCTACGTCAATCCGAGGCGCGGGAAGTTCGACCCGCGCGCTTCTCGCGCTTTGAACGATAGCCCACTGATCCTGGCCGGACCCCGCGGGTTGTACGAAGCGGTGCAGACCAGGGGCGGACGGCGCAACTTTCCGCTGAAGGCGCCGGGAGTCACAGGATTCACTATCGGCGGATTCCTGGCGGCGGTGAGCGCGGTAGACCCGGCGCGGCTGGAAGCGGCGATTCTCGGGCTGCGGGACGAGAACACGCGCGCAGGGGCGTTGGTTCGGCTGGCCGAGACGCGGATTCGCGGTGCGCGCGGGCGCTAGAACCAGCGGCTCATGATCACTTTCTGTTCGGTGTAGAACGCGACGGCGTCTTTGCCGTGAGCGTGCAGGTCGCCGAAGAAGCTGTTTTTCCACCCGGCAAAGGGGAAGAACGCCATGGGCGCCGCGACGCCGACATTGACTCCGACCATGCCGACCTCGCACCGCGAGCTGTACTCGCGGGCCGATTTGCCGTTGGTGGTGAAGATCGCCGTGGCATTGCCGAAAGGAGAGCGGTTGACCAGCGCGATGGCGTCGTCCAGCGTCTGCACGCGAATCACGCTCAAGACGGGGCCGAAGATCTCCTCTTTGGCGATGGTCATCTCGGGAGTGACGTTGTCGAAGATGGTGGGGCCCAGGAAGAAGCCGCCGGAGGCTTTGCGCTCGCGGCCATCGACCAGCGGCGTGGCGCCCTCGGCTACACCCTTCTCGATGTAACCTGCGACGCGCTTGCAGTGGTCGCTGGTGACCAGCGGACCCATTTCGACGCCTGGCTGGCTTCCATCGCCCACAGCGAGTTCTTTCGTGCGCTTGACCAGAAGGTCCAGGAGCGGACCGGCGGCATCCCCGACGGGGACGAGCACGCTGCCGGCGAGACAGCGCTCCCCCGCTGCGCCGAACGCGCTGCCGATGATGGCCTCGACCGTCTTCGGCATATCGGCATCGGCCATCACGATCAGGTGATTCTTTGCGCCGCCCAAGGCTTGAACGCGCTTGCTCTGCGCGGCGGCAGTGGTGTAGATGTATTTGGCCACCGGGGTCGAGCCCACGAAGCTTACGGCCTTGACCATCGGATGATGCAGCAGGGCATCCACAGCGACCTTGTCTCCATGTACCAGGCTGATCACGCCGGCGGGCAGGCCGGAATCGTGCAGCAGTTCGATGACGCGCGTGGGCGTGAGGGGAACCTTCTCGCTGGGTTTGAGGACGAAGGTGTTGCCGCAGGCGATGGCGAACGGGTACATCCACATCGGCACCATGGCGGGGAAATTGAATGGAGTGATTCCGGCGCAGACGCCGATCGGCTGGCGGATGGTTTTGCAGTCGATGCCGGCCGCGACGTCGTTGAGCGAATCGCCCATCATGAGGCTGGGCATTCCGCATGCGACCTCCACCATCTGAATCATGCGCCGCACTTCGGCCTTGGCGTCGTCGGCCGTCTTGCCGTTCTCCCGGGTGAGGATGGCGGCAACCTCATTGGCGTATTTCTCCAGCAGGGCCTTGAAGCGGTAGAGCGGCTGCACGCGATCGACCACGGGCACGTCACGCCACTTGAGGAAGGCCTCGTGGGCGGCCTGAACGGCGCGGTCTATGTCTTCCACGGTGGCGTAAGGGACTTCGGCCATCACCTGGCCGGTGGCGGGATTGGTGACGCTGCCGGCTTTCCGGCCCGGTACGGATTCCCACGCCCCGTTGATGTAGTAGGAAACGATCTGGGTGGTTTCGCTTGCGGTCATGGCATTTTCTCTCCGATTCGCCCATCGTACAGCAGGCGCGAGAGGGGCGCCAACCCTTCCGGCCTTGACGAATTCGCCGAGTTAGCTATTCCGCCCTCAGGGTCGTCAGGAGGAGGCCCGCCTCCGGCGAGCGGGAATTAGTTGACTCCGTCAACTAATTGGGCCAAGCTAGCTTCATGACATTGGCGGCCGAGGTGGACATCGTCCGCGATTTCAATCGCTTCTATACCAGGCAGATCGGCTTGCTCCGCGAAGGGCTCCTGAGAACCCGGTTTTCGCTGACCGAGGCCCGGGTGTTGTACGAGCTGGGCAGCCGCCCGGGCATTCGCTCGACGGAGTTGATCCGCGAGCTCGATCTCGATCCCGGTTATCTCAGCCGGTTGCTGAAGCAATTTGGCAAGCAGGGCCTGCTCATCCGAAGCACCTCCAAGGACGATCGCCGCGTGACCCTGCTGGTACTGAGTCCGAGGGGCCGCCGGGAGTTCTTGCGGCTGAACGCGCGGTCGCATTCCGAAATCGCCGGGATGCTTACCGGAATGCCACTGCCGGAGCGGCGCAAGCTGGTGGACTCGATGACCGCGATTCGCAGGATCGTGGACACGGCCGCGCGAGGCGAGCCGGCCTTCGTCATTCGCACGCACCGGCCCGGCGACATCGGATGGGTGATTGCGCGCCATGGCGCTCTCTACGCGGAAGAATACGGCTGGGATGGCAGTTTCGAAGGGCTGGTGGCCCGGATTGCCGGAGATTTTCTGCGGAATTTCGATGAACGATCCGAGCGCTGCTGGATCGCGGAGCGCAACGGCGAACCCATCGGCTCGGTGTTCCTGGTGAAGCAGTCGAAGACCGCCGGCAAGCTGCGCATGCTGCTGGTGGAGCCGTCGGCCCGCGGAATGGGAGTGGGGAGCAGGCTGGTGGAAGAGTGCATCGCGTTCGCGCGCCAGTGCGGGTATCGCAAATTGACGCTGTGGACCAACGACATTCTTCACGCCGCGCGCCGGATCTACCAGCGGGCCGGATTTCAACTCGTCAGGGAGGAGCGCCACCACAGCTTCGGCCACGACCTCGTGGGGCAGTATTGGGCACTGCGGCTGTAGCGCCGCCTACTTGCCGATCAGGACACCCACCGCAGCGGGCGCCACGTCCAGGCGTTCGATGCGATGGCTGAGCGCGAATGGGCGGCCGATGGCGGCGTCGGGATAGAGAGGCAGGAGGATGTTCTGAATCAGGAAGTCGAGCGTGCGCCCGTCGATGGTGACCCCGGAGATCTCGACTCGTTGCACATCCACCGTGGCCGACCCGCCGGATGACCGGATATGCACCGTCACGCTGACCGGGCGCTCGCCTTCCAGGAACTTGGACATGAACCAGCCTGGAGGCTGTCCCTGCGCCCGGCGGACCTTGGCGAAATCGATCAGCGCGGACCCGGTGGCGACTCCCGCCGAGGGTACCTGAACGTGCGGATTGCGGACGCCGTCGGGCGCCTCGTGGGCTACCCAGGCGTCGAGCTCGGGATAGGTCAGGCTGACCCGGGCGCCGGGCCGCAGGCGGTCGGCTTCGATGAGGTCGAACTTGCGCTTGGCCGAAAGGTAGTTGTCGTACGCCGGTGCGGCAGCCGCCAGGAAAAAGAGGATCGGAATTGCCCACTTTCGGCGCATGACAACAACATAGACGTTTTTGATCTCCAGTGAGTTGCCGTATGTCGGGAAATACACCAGTTCGGGGTGGTTGGATAGGGGGAAGCCGCGCAGGGTGTGGTTTTCTGCGCGGGGCAAAGCGCGCAGATCAACGAAAGCATACCCCGCCATTGTGGGCAGAGGCCGTACTGAATTCATGGGTTTCGCCGGGGTGGTCCTACCCGTGCATGGACGCTTTCGGGAGTTTCGTATGCTGGTATCCGTTTTAATCGGGTTCGCGGCGTTCGTGGTCCTCGTGGTGGTTTTGCGATGGGGCACGGCATGGTGGACATGGCGTGGTGACCGCGTGGTCACCTGTCCGGAAAACCATCAGCACGCCGGGGTGAAGGTGGATGCGCTACACGCCGCATCCAGTCTGCGCCTGGCTACGTGTTCCCGCTGGCCCGAGAAGGCCGGGTGCGGGCAGGAATGTCTCCGCGACATCGCGGCTGCCCCGGCGGATTGCCTGGTACGCAATATCGCCGCCAAGTGGTACGAAGGAAAATCCTGCGCGTCTTGCGGCAGGCCGATCGGCCGGTTCGAGTGGGGGCCAAACCAGCCCGCTCTCGTTTCGGCCGATAAGACAAGTGTGGAGTGGAAGCAGGTTCCAGCCGAGCATCTGTATGAAACGCTGGAGGCCGCCGTGCCGGTCTGCTTCGCCTGTCACATGGCGAACACGCTGGTTCGTGAACATCCGGAGATCGCGATCGAGCGCAACCGCCGCCCAAGTCTCTAAATGCGAATACCCGAGGTCCCTGTTGAAACTCGTCCTGTTCTGCCTGGCGCTTGGCGTTATTCCGGCTGCAGGTGATCCCAAGGGGGCAACGTCAGCCCCTATCGTACTGTATATCCAGTTCCAGCAAGGCCCGCCAGAAGGAGTGTTGGATGCCCTCCAGGAGGAAGTGGAGGCCATCATGGCGCCGATCGGACTCCGCTTCGAATGGCGCGACCTGAACAACGTTCACGGCACCGAAGTGTCTACCGAACTCGCGGTAATCACCGTGAGAGGCCGCTGCGATGTCGCCGGTCTGATCAATCGAAGCAAGGTCGAGGGCGCGCTGGGATTTACTCACATGAGCGACGGCCAGATACTGCCGTTCACGGAAGTGAATTGCGACCGCGTCCGCAATTTCGTCCAGGGAGATTTGCTCACGTTCAGCGCCGACGATCGCGAGGCGGCATACGGCAGGGCACTGGGCAGGGTCCTGGCGCACGAACTGTATCACGTCTTCGCCAATACCACCCGGCACGGATCGGGAGTCGCCAAGGAGAGTTACTCGGTTCGCGACCTGCTCTGCGACGATTTTCAGTTCCAGCACCGGGAATCCGTGCTGCTGCGGACCACTCGCCCGCACACCATTGCAGACGAAGCCGGCACGCAGCCGCAGTAGCACCGCTCACTGCTTGATGATGGTTCCGTCCACTTTGCGAATCTCGCCCCATCCGCCGTTGAGGGAATCGTTGTTGCGGTAGGGCGACTTTTTCGCTTCCTCTTGGTTCACTTCGATGCCCCACCCGGGTGATTCGTTGGCGTAAAAGTAGCCGTTCTTCATCGCCGGGCAGCCGCTGAAGATCTCCAGAGTGCGGGCGTTGAAAGCCGTGTATTCCTGGATGCCGAAGTTGTAGCACGCCAGATCCAGAGCCACATTGGCGGCGTGCCCGATCGGGGACACGTCGCCGGGACCGTGCCAGGCGGTGCGTACTCCGTAGAGCTCGGCAAAGGCCGCCACTTTGCGCATCGGCGTCAGGCCGCCGGCCGCGGAGACGTGCATGCGGATGAAGTCGATCAGGCGCTCGGCGACCAGCGGCCGCCACTCGTGGGGGCTGGTGAACAACTCGCCCATGGCCAGCGGCGTCGCGCAGTTCTGCCGGATCTGCCGGAAGTAGGCGATGTCTTCGGGAGAGAGCGAGTCTTCGAGGAAGAACAGGCGGAGGTGCTCGGCTTCCTTGGCGAACTGCACCGCGAGATTCGGCGGATAGCGTTCGTGCATGTCGTGGAGCAGCTCGATTTCATCGCCCAGCTCCTTGCGGGCTGCTTCCAGCACCTTGAGCTGCCGCCGCAAGGAGACCACGGGCTCGAATACCGGGCCCGAGTGCAGCCCCTGGACGGATTCTCCGCCGCGGCCGGAGCCATAGCCGGACATGCCGGGAATGCCGACCTGCACGCGAACGTGGCGGAAGCCCTGCGCCATGATCTTGCGCGCCGAATCGATGGCCTGCGAAATCTCGGCTCCGGAAGCATGCGTGTAGCAATCCACGGCCTCGCGGCACTTGCCGCCGAGCAACTGGTAGACGGGCATGCCCGCCTGGCGGCCTTTGATATCCCAAAGCGCCTGGTCGACGCCGCTGATGGCGTTGTTCAGCACCGGGCCGTTGCGCCAGTAGGAGCTGTTGTACATGGCCTGCCAGAGATCGTCGATGCGGTCGGTGGGCTTGCCGAGCAGGAACGGACGAAGATACTTTTCAACGGCGACGTTCACCGCTTCGGCGCGCTGGGTGAAGGTGGCGCAGCCGTAGCCGTAAAGGCCGTCCTGGTCGGTGAGGATCTTGACCACGGTGAGCCGCACCCCGGCGGGCGAGGTGGGGATCACCTGGACGTCCTTCACATGCGGTGAGGGCATGGCGCGGGTGGCGCGCTGAGCGGCTTCCTGAGCGCGCAACTGACGGGGAGAGAGCGCGGCGCCAAGGCCTGCGGCGGCAATAAATGAGCGTCGGTTCATGTGGGTACCTATTTCTTGCGGATTTCTTCCAGGCGCTTCTTCAGGTACTCCTGATATTCTTTCTGCAGCGCCGGATCTTTTGGGGAGCCGTAGATGTCCACGGACTTGTATTTCCCTTCGTCGAATTTCTTGCGCGTCCACTCGTCGTGAACATGCACCACGTCGGCATTGTCCACGGTTTGCTGAACGAGCTGCGGCGGAATGAAGTAGACACCCTCGGGATCGCCGACCACGAGGTCGCCGGGCATCACCGTGACGTTGCCGATGCGCACCGGCACATTGATTCCGGTGAGCGTCACGTTGTTGATGAAGCTGGGATGCGCCTTTCGGAAATACGCCGGCATGGCCATTTCGGAGATGCCTTCCAGGTCGCGGATGGCGCCATCCACCACGAGACCGTTGGCTTTGGCGACCTTCATCAGGTAGTAGAAGAGGTTGTCGCCGACGATTGTGCCATCGGCGCCTTTGCCGTACAGGTCCACCACCAGCACGTCGCCTGGCTGCACCATATCGATGGCGGTCTGGTTGAAGACGCGGCCCTTGGCATTGACCACGGCGTCGAGATCGGGACGGGCGGGCATGAACTGGACGGTAAAGGCGCGGCCGACCATCTTCGTGCCGGGGTGAAGAATCTGGAATCCATCCTCGTACTGGCTGCGGAAGCTGCTTGCGCCGCCGGTTCTGCCGCCGTTGAGGACCGCGAATACTTCCTCGGAGGACATACCCTTGGCGCGCTCCATCAGCGAATCGGGGACCTTGGGGCGGCCGTCAGGGAAGCGCTCGAACGGATTCTGCGCGGTCAGCTCGACGAGCTGCTCCTTAGTGAGCTTGTAGAGCTGCGCGTGCGCCAACATCGGCGCGATCAGGGCGGCGGCAGCGAGGCCGGCGCGAAGAGCTGTCGTGGTTTTCATTCTGACTCCTGAATTCTGAATTCTTGTCAGGCCCCTTTATCCCCGTGTCCCGTACGGAGGTGGGGGTGCGGCGCGCCGCTTGCGGCGGATAGCCGCGAAATCGAATTTCGCCTCGGAGATCGGCGTGCCTGCGACTTCAATGCGCTTGAGGTCGCGCGTGCCGATGCCCACGGCTTCCGCGAGCTGGAGGGTGCTGTCGCAGCGC